>NZ_JBKIWN010000022.1:0-102741 GCF_058146165.1 Streptomyces sp. AM25
CAGCAGCCGGGCCAGGGCCGCCTCGCCGCGCCGCAGCCAGGCGGCGGCCAGCAGGCCGACCGCGACGTGCGCGGCGAGCAGCAGCCAGGGGGCCGTGCCGGGGGCGGCGGCCCCGGTCAGCGAGCGGCCCACGCTGCCGCCCCCGCACAGCAGGGTCCAGGCCCCCGCGGTGTGGTGGCGTACGGAGCCGTAGCAGGTGTCCTGCCCGGTGCTGAAGAGCACACCGGAGGCCAGCTCCAGCGGGATCAGCAGGGCGGCGATGCGCCAGTAGCCGCGCTCCCGGCCCGCCAGCGCGTAGGCGAGCGCGAAGACGCCGGCCGCGGTCAGGGCGACGGTGGGCACGGGCAGCGGCATGCCGGACAGCACTGCGTGCGAGGCGGCGGACAGGGCGACGCACAGCGCTGTGAAGAGCGCTGCGCGCAGTGCCCGTAGGCTTGCCGCCGATATGTCCATGAGGTCGAGTCTGTCATGGGCGTGGGTAAACCACTGTTAAAGGGGCTTGAGCGGTCCGTTGGCTGCGGGTCGGCTGTGGTTGCTCGCGCAGTCCCCGCGCCCCTTCGGGGCGCGGTATCGGGGCGCGGTATTACGCCCCCTCGCGAAGCAGGTCCACGAAGATCCGGTGGTCCGTGAGGGTGCGGGACGCGGAGCGGTGGGCGAAGTCCGTGAGCAGTTCCGGGAAGGCGTCCTCGTCCGCCGCGATGGCCGCGTCGATGGCCCGCTCGGCGGCGAAGGGGACCAGGGCCCGCCCGGCGCCGTCCCCGGCCGCCGCGTGCAGGTCGGCCGTGGCCCGGCCCAGGTCGGCCACCAGGGCGGCGAGCTCCGCCGGCTCGCCCGATTCGCCGACGGCCGACCAGTCCAGCGCCACCGCGTACGGCGAGACCTCGGAGACCAGCTGCCCGGCCCCGTCCAGCTCCGTCCACCCGAGCCAGGGGTCGGCGTGCGGCTGGAGGACGCGCTGGGCGATCACGGTGCGGTGGCCCTCGTGGCGGACCTGCTCGCGCAGGGCCCGGTCGGCCAGGTGCCGGGAGACGGCCGGGGCGCGGCCCGGCCGCATGGAGATCACGACGTCGTCCTCCAGGGCGTCGCTGGCGCCCTCCAGGAGGAGGTCGTACGCCGCCGGCCCGGCGCCGGCGCGGCGGCCGACGACGTCCTTGACCCGGTAGGAGTCGGGCCGGTCGAGGGCGGTGTCGGGCAGCGACTCCAGGTAGCCGTCGAAGGCGGCCAGGATCGTGTAGCGGGTGGCGGCGTCCAGCTCGACCGTGTCCTCGCCGGAGCGGAAGCGCCGGTCGTGGTCGCGGATCCCGGTGCGGTCGGCGAGCATCCCGGAGCGGGTCCTGGCGCGGGCCCGGCGCAGGGTGCCGAGGACGGGGCCCTCGGCGTTGTCCAGGGTGAGGGGCGGGACCTCCTCGTGGCGGGCGCCCGCGGCCAGGGCGTGGATGCGCTCGCGGTAGGCGGCGGCGTAGTGCCGGACCAGCCCGCTGATCTGCTCGTCGCCGAGCGCCGTGGTGCGGCCCAGCAGCGCAAGGGAGGCGGCGAACCGCTTCAGGTCCCAGGTGAACGGGCCCACGTACGCCTCGTCGAAGCCCGTGGCGCCGAAGACCAGGCGGCCGGTGGCGTCCATGGCCGCGCCGAAGCGGCCGGTGTGCAGGTCGCCGTGGATCCATATCCGGCCGGTGCGCTCGTCCAGGAACGGGCCGATGCCGTACCCCTCCTTGCCGTGCTCCGGGTCGGCGTAGAAGAGGCAGGGCGTGGCGTGGTGGAAGGCGAGGACGGACGCGGCCTGCTTCCGGAACCGGGCCCGGAGGGCGTCTGGGCCGAGGGTCCGCAGGTCCTCGGATGCGGTGCCGAGGGCGGCGAGGATCTCCTCGCCGCGCTGCGCGGTCCGGTCGTGCTCGAGCGCCATCGCCGGTTCCTCCTGGGTGGTCGTCGGCGGACGGATGTGCTGCCGTCCTCAACGTGCGGGACCGCCCGTCCGTGCCCGTGGCTGTCAGTCGGTGCCGGTAACCTTCGAAGCTGTCCCCACCCGCCGCCGCCCACCGTCCGCCCGGAGGTTTTCCCGCCGTGACCGCCTCGTCCAGGCCCCCCTTCACGCACCTGCACGTCCACACCCAGTACTCCCTGCTGGACGGTGCCGCGCGGCTCAAGGACATGTTCAAGGCCTGCCAGGACATGGGCATGACGCACATCGCCATGTCCGACCACGGAAACCTGCACGGCGCGTACGACTTCTTCCATACGGCGAAGAAGGCGGAGATCACCCCGATCATCGGCATCGAGGCCTATGTGGCCCCCGAGTCGCGGCGCAACAAGCGGCGCATCCAGTGGGGCCAGCCGCACCAGAAGCGGGACGACGTGTCCGGTTCCGGTGGTTACACGCACAAGACGATCTGGGCGGCGAACGCCACCGGTCTGCACAACCTCTTCCGCCTCTCCTCCGACGCGTACGCCGAGGGCTGGCTGACCAAGTGGCCGCGGATGGACAAGGAGACCATCGCCCAGTGGTCGGAGGGCCTGATCGCCTCCACCGGCTGCCCGTCCGGCGAGGTGCAGACCCGCCTGCGGCTCGGCCAGTTCGACGAGGCCGTGCAGGCCGCCAGCGACTACAAGGACATCTTCGGCGAGGGCCGGTACTTCCTGGAGCTGATGGACCACGGCATCGAGATCGAGCGCCGGGTCCGCGACGGCCTGCTGGAGATCGGCAAGAAGCTGGGCATCCCCCCGCTCGTCACCAACGACTCGCACTACACCTACCCGCACGAGGCCGAGGCGCACGACGCCCTGCTGTGCATCCAGACCGGCAAGAACCTCTCGGACCCCGACCGCTTCAAGTTCGACGGCACCGGCTACTACCTGAAGTCCACGGACGAGATGTACGCCATCGACTCCTCGGACGCCTGGCAGGAGGGCTGCCGCAACACGCTCCTCGTCGCCGAACAGGTCGACGTCTCGGGCATGTTCGAGGCGAAGAACCTCATGCCGAGGTTCGACGTGCCCGACGGCTACAGCGAGGTCACGTGGTTCCAGGAGGAGGTCCGCCGGGGCATGGCCCGGCGCTTCCCCGGCGGCGTCCCGGAGGACCGGCAGAAGCAGGCCGAGTACGAGATGGACGTCATCATCCAGATGGGGTTCCCGGGCTACTTCCTCGTCGTCGCCGACTTCATCATGTGGGCCAAGAACAACGGCATCGCGGTCGGCCCCGGCCGTGGTTCCGCGGCCGGTTCGATCGTGGCGTACGCGATGGGCATCACCGACCTCGACCCCATCCCGCACGGCCTGATCTTCGAGCGGTTCCTCAACCCCGAGCGCGTCTCCATGCCCGATGTCGACATCGACTTCGACGAGCGCCGGCGCGCCGAGGTGATCCGGTACGTGACGGAGAAGTACGGCGCCGACAAGGTCGCCATGATCGGCACCTACGGCACCATCAAGGCCAAGAACGCGATCAAGGACTCCGCCCGCGTCCTCGGCTACCCGTACGCCATGGGCGACCGCATCACCAAGGCCATGCCTGCCGACGTCCTCGGCAAGGGCATCCCGCTCTCCGGCATCACCGACTCCGCGCACCCGCGCTACAGCGAGGCGGGCGAGGTCCGCGGGATGTACGAGAACGAGCCGGACGTGAAGAAGGTCATCGACACCGCGATGGGCGTCGAGGGCCTGGTGCGGCAGATGGGCGTGCACGCGGCCGGCGTGATCATGTCCAGCGAGACGATCACCGACCACGTCCCGGTCTGGGTCAGGCACTCCGACGGTGTCACCATCACGCAGTGGGACTACCCGAGCTGCGAGTCGCTCGGCCTGCTGAAGATGGACTTCCTGGGCCTGCGCAACCTGACGATCATGGACGACGCGGTCAAGATGGTGAAGGCCAACAAGGGCCTCGACATCGACCTGCTGGAACTGCCGCTCGACGACCCCACGACCTTCGAACTGCTCCAGCGCGGTGACACCCTCGGCGTCTTCCAGTTCGACGGCGGCCCCATGCGGTCCCTGCTGCGGCTGATGAAGCCCGACAACTTCGAAGACATCTCCGCCGTGTCCGCCCTGTACCGGCCGGGCCCGATGGGCATGAACTCGCACACCAACTACGCGCTCCGGAAGAACGGCCAGCAGGAGATCACCCCGATCCACAGGGACCTGGGCGAGCCCCTCAAGGAGGTCCTGGACGTCACCTACGGCCTCATCGTCTACCAGGAGCAGGTGCAGAAGGCCGCCCAGATCATCGCCGGGTACTCGCTCGGCGAGGCCGACATCCTCCGCCGTGTCATGGGCAAGAAGAAGCCCGACGAACTGGCGAAGAACTTCACCATCTTCCAGGGCGGCGCCCGGAAGAACGGCTACTCCGACGAGGCCATCCAGGCCCTGTGGGACGTGCTGGTCCCCTTCGCCGGCTACGCGTTCAACAAGGCCCACTCGGCCGCGTACGGACTGGTCTCGTACTGGACCGCCTACCTCAAGGCCAACTACCCGGCCGAGTACATGTCCGCGCTCCTCACCTCGGTGCGCGACGACAAGGACAAGTCGGCGATCTACCTCAACGAGTGCCGCCGCATGGGCATCAAGGTGCTCCCGCCGAACGTCAACGAGTCCCAGGCGAACTTCGCCGCCCAGGGCGACGACGTGATCCTCTTCGGCCTCACCGCCGTCCGCAACGTCGGCCAGAACGTGGTGGATTCGATCATCCGCTGCCGCAAGTCCAAGGGGAAGTACACCACCTTCCCCGACTTCCTGGACAAGGTCGAGGCGGTCGTCTGCAACAAGCGCACCGTCGAATCACTGATCAAGGCCGGCGCCTTCGACACGATGGGGCACACCCGCAAGGGCCTCACCGCGCACTACGAGCCGATGATCGACAACGTGGTCGCGGTCAAGCGCAAGGAGGCGGAGGGCCAGTTCGACCTCTTCGGCGGCATGGGCGACGACAGCGCCGACGACGGGCCGGGCTTCGGCCTGGACGTGGAGTTCTCCGACGTGGAGTGGGAGAAGGCCTATCTGCTCGCGCAGGAGCGCGAGATGCTCGGCCTCTACGTCTCCGACCACCCCCTCTTCGGCATCGAGCACGTCCTCAACGACAAGGCCGACGCCGCCATCTCCCAGCTGACCGGCGGTGAGCACGCCGACGGTGCGATCGTGACGATCGGCGGCATCATCTCGGGCCTGCAGCGCAAGATGACCAAGCAGGGCAACGCCTGGGCCATCGCCACCGTCGAGGACCTGGCGGGCTCCATCGACTGCATGTTCTTCCCCGCCACCTACCAGCTGGTCTCCACCCAGCTCGTCGAGGACACCGTCGTCTTCGTCAAGGGCCGGCTCGACAAGCGCGAGGACATCCCGCGGCTCGTCGCGATGGAGCTGATGGTCCCCGACCTGTCCAACGCCGGCACCAACGCGCCCGTGGTCATCTCCATCCCCACCGTGAAGGTCACCCCGCCGATGGTCGAGCGCCTCGGCCAGGTGCTCACCCACCACCGGGGCTCCACCGAGGTGCGCATCAAGCTCCAGGGGCCGCGCAAGACGACCGTGCTCCGGCTCGACCGGCACCGGGTCACGCCCGACCCGGCGCTCTTCGGTGACCTGAAACAACTCCTCGGCCCGTCCTGCCTGGCCGGCTGACGCCCGGGCCGCGACGGCCCGACAGCGCGAGGGGCGCGCCCGCCGAGTGCGGGCGCGCCCCTCAAGCGCACCGAAGCGCCGGTCAGTTGTGGCCGAAGCGCTTCTGCTTGCCCTTACGGGCCAGGTCGCCGGGGGTCACCTGGGCCTGCCGCTGCTCGGACTGCGCCTCGATCGAGGACTTCTGCGCCTGCTGAGTGCTCTTTTCGGCCGATTGGGTCTGCTGCCTCGACCGGTCCTGTTTCTTGTTCTTGGCCATGCCGGTATGCCTCCGCTCCGGGGTGGCCCCCCTTTTCGCACACCCTTGCACGCGTCCGCGAACCGCGCATTTCGGGTAATTACCGTGGGTGATAGGGACACTTGCCGACTGTTACCCGTATCCGCCACGCCGATGATCCAGTTCGGACTGATAACCCCCGCGCGGTCGGGCAGACTCCAGGGAAAGCCGAAAGCCCGGAGCGCCGGGGCGCCACTGTGCCGGGGCACGACCGTGCTGCCGGCCGGCCCCGAACTCATGGAGAGAGGTGGACCGTGGACCGCTGCGTCGTCCTGGTCGACGCCGGCTACCTGCTGGGTGCCGCCGCGAGCCTGCTGGCCGGGGAGCCCGCCCGGTCGCGCATCACGGTCGACCACGCAACGCTCATCCAGGGCCTGCGCGAACGCGCCGAGGCCGACACCGAGCGCCCGCTGCTGCGCATCTACTGGTTCGACGGCGCCCCCGACCGGGTCCCCCAGCCCGAGCACCGCCGGCTGCGCGTCATGCCGCGCGTCACCGTCCGGCTCGGCGCCCTGACCCGCAGCGACGGCCGCTGGGCCCAGAAGGGCGTGGACGCGGCCATGCACGCCGAACTCACCGAGCTCGCCCGCAACAGGGCCTGCTCCGACATCGTGCTCGTCACCGGCGACGGCGACCTGCTGCCCGGCCTGATGTCCGCCAAGGAGCACGGCGTCGCCGTCCACCTGTGGGCCGTCCAGGCCGCCGACGGCGACTACAACCAGTCCGAGGACCTCGTCGCCGAGGCCGACGAGCGGCGGGTGCTCGACCGCACCTGGATCACCCGGGCGGTCCGCGCCAAGGAGCTCACCGGCCCCTGCGCGCCGCAGCCCGCGCCCCGGCCCGAGATCGCGGCCATCCTCTCCGCCCCGCTCCCCGAGAGCGCGGCGGCCGCAGCGGCCGCGGCCGCGCGCAACGGGGACTCCGAGACGGGCAACGGCTCCCGGTCCGCGGCGGCCGCCGCCGCGGGGTGCGCGGGGTCCGAGCGCACGGGCGACACGCCCGGCGGCCGTGGGGTGCCCACGCCGAAGGACCTCGCGAGCCTGGGCCGCGGCCCCGCGGCCCAGTCCAACGGGCAGCCGCCCTCGGTGAGCACGGGGGCCTCGCCCAATGCGACCCTGCGCTGGTCGTCCGACAAGGGCTGGGTCGAGCGGGGTGGCCCGGGCAACGGCCTGGGGGAGACCCCCGAGACGGCCTCCCTGCCCACGCTGGCCCAGCTCACCAGCGCGGAGCAGCGCTGGGCCGACCGCGAGGAGGACATCACCACCGTCGGCGGCGACCCCTTCGAGGTCGGCCAGGTCTTCGCCCGGCGCTGGACCGAGCGCATCACGGACTCCGTCCACCTGCAGCACCTGTCGACGGAATACCCCCGCATCCCCCACCGCATCGACGGCGAGCTGCTGCGCTACGCCGCCCGCTTCGGGCTGCTGGCCCACAAGGACGACCAGATCGACGAGCACGACCGCTACGCGATTCGCGCCGGCTTCTGGCGCGAGATCGATGCCAGGACCGCGGCCGAGCATGCCCCTGCGGGGGATTAGCCGGAAGTGCGGTCTTCGGCTGCGGGCCGTCCGTGGCTGGTCGCGCAGTTCCCCGCGCCCCTTACGGGGCGCGTGATGTCGTGCGGTACCGGCGCGCCCCATAGGGGCGCGGGGAACTGCGCGACCAGCCGAAGACGACCCGCACGGTCATCGGAGCCGCAGCCCCCATGGCGAGCCGCGCCGCCGAGGCGCGTAACCTCATAGCTCGTGAGAACGGTCGCGAATCAGCCTGAGCGGGCTGCAAGCCCCCCGGTGTGTACCGTGCGCGGCCTCGTCAAAACGTATCCCGCCGCGCGCGGCCGCCGCGGCGGGCCCGGTACCGACGCCGTGAAGGCCAGCGACGGCATCGACCTCGACATCCGGCGCGGCGAGATCTTCGGCCTGCTCGGCCCCAACGGCGCCGGGAAGACCACGCTCGTCCGCCAGCTCACCGGCCTGCTGCGGCCCGACGCGGGCCGCGTCGAGCTGCTCGGCCACGACCTCGTCCGGCACCCGGAGCGCGCCGCCCGGCTCGTCGGCTACCTCGGCCAGCACTCCACCGCGCTCGACGAGCTGACCGTCTCCCTCGCCGCCGAGACCACCGGCCGGCTGCGCGGGCTGGACCTGCGTACCGCCCGCGCCGAGCGCGACGCCGTCCTGGAGGAGCTCGGGCTCACCGCGATCGCCTCGCGGCCGCTGAAGAAGCTCTCCGGCGGCCAGCGCCGCCTGGCCTGCTTCGCCGCCGCGCTGGTCGGCGACCGGCCCGTGCTGATCCTCGACGAGCCCACCACCGGCATGGACCCCGTGGCCCGCCGCGCCGTCTGGGCCGCCGTCGACCGGCGGCGCGCCGAGCGCGGCGCCACCGTGCTGCTCGTCACCCACAACGTCATCGAGGCGGAGACCGTCCTGGACCGGGTCGCCGTCCTGGAGAGCGGCCGGATCATCGCCTGCGACACCCCGGCCGGGCTCAAGCAGCTCGTCGGCGACGAGGTCCGGGTCGACCTCGTCTGGCGCACCGAGCCCCCGCTGGACGTCCCCGAGGTCGCCGCCCTGCGCGGCGCGGCGACCGAGGCCGGGCGCCGCTGGTCGCTGCGGCTCGGGCCCGCCGAGGCGCGCGCCGCCGTCGCCGCCGTCACCGGCGGCCCCGCCTTCGCCGCGCTCGACGACTTCACGCTCGCCACGCCCAGCCTGGAGGACGTCTACCTGGCGCTGGGCGGCCGTACGGAGGGGCTGGTAAAGGGATGAGCGCTGTGACCACCGGGGTGGTGCCGGGGCAGAGCCGCGAGCGCGGCGACGCCCGGGCCCGGGCCGGGGACGGCGAGGCGGCCCCGCTCGGCCCGCGGGCCCGGCTGCTGCCCGCGCTGGCCGCGGTCTACCGCGCACAGCTGTCGCGCGCCCGCGTGGCGCGGATACCGCTGCTGTTCGTGGCGACCTTCCAGTCCGTCGGCATCATGATCCTGATGCGCGGCGTCGTGGACGGCGGGGACGCGGCGCGGGCCGTCGTGTCCGGCTCCAGCGTGCTGGTCGTGGCGTTCGTCGCGCTCAACCTCCTGGCCCAGTACTTCGGACAGCTGCGCGCCGGCGGCGGGCTCGACCACTACGCGACGCTGCCGGTGCCGCCCGCCGCGGTGGTGCTCGGCGCGGCGGGGGCGTACGCGTCCTTCACCGTGCCCGGTACGGCCGTCACGGCCGTCGTGGGCAGCGTGCTGTTCAAGCTGCCGCTGGGACACCTGTGGGTGCTGGCCGCGGTGGTCCCGCTCGCCGGGGCCGCGCTCTCCGGGCTCGGCGCGGCGCTGGGACTGCTCGCGCCGCGCCAGGAACTGGCCACGCTGGCCGGGCAGTTGGGCATGTCGGCGGCGCTGCTGCTGGGCGTGCTGCCGGCCTCGCACATGCCGGCGCCGGTCGCCTTCGCGCGCGACCTGCTGCCCTCCACCTACGGGGTCGAGGCGCTGGCCCGCAGCTTCGACGCGCACCCCGACTGGCTGCTGGTCGCCGCCGACCTCGGGGTCTGCGCGGCCGTCGGCGTGGTGTCGCTGGCCGCGGCCACCTGGGCCTTCCGCCGGGCGGCGGTACGGTGACGCGCCGCACCGCGCCGGCCTGGCACGATGACGGGGTGACCGCATCGCTTTCCCCGCACGACCAGCCCGCCGACCGGCCCGCCGTTCCCGAGGAGCCGCAGCCCGCCGCCCCCGCGCACGATCTGCGCACCGAGGTGCGCCAGTCCGCCGTCGTCCTGGCGGCCGTGACGGTGTCCGGGCTCCTGCTGGGGCTGCTGTGGCTGTGGCTGGCGCCGCGGGTGCCGCTGATCTCGGACGGCAAGGCGGTGTACCTGCGCAATTCGGAGGGCGAGCAGGCCGTCGGCGCGGACGGCCTCTTCGCCTTCCTCGGGCTGGGCTTCGGCGCGGTGAGCGCGGCGCTGGTGTTCTGGTTCCGCCGCAGCGGCGGCATCGCCGTGGTGGTGGGCCTGGCGGTGGGCTCGCTGCTGGCCTCGCTGATCGGCTGGCGGCTGGGGGTCTGGCTGGGGCCGACGTCGGACGTGGCCGCGCATGCGCGGGCCGTGGGCAAGGCGGTCGTCTTCGACGGGCCGCTGAAGCTGGGGGCCAAGGGCACGCTGTTGGCGTGGCCCTTGGCCGCGATGGCGGTTCATCTCGGGCTGACGGCCCTGTTCGGGCCCCGCGATCCGGAGCCGGTGCCGCACTGGCCGGCGACAGAGGACTGAGGTCCTGGGGGGCTGCGCCCCCAGACCCCCGCTGTCGCGGCTTCGCCGCTCGTCCTCAAACGCCGGACGGGCTGAAAACAGCCGGCCCACCTTGGTTGTGGGCAGGCGTTCCGCAGGGCGGAACGGGTGGGCACAACCCGGACCACCGGCCTGCACCACCCCGGGGTTCGGGGCGGAGCCCCGGGAAAACGGTGCCCCCTACGCCGGCCGCCTCCCGTGGTTCGCCCGGCCCTTCTTCAGGCGCCACCTGCGCTTGCGCGTCCGCTTCGACATGGGCATCCCCTCCTCCCCCTAGGTCGTAGCCGAGCGCAGCGGAGCCGTCCAGGGCTCACGCACGCGCAATCGGGGCGACCACCGCGCCCGTGAGCGCCGCCAGGTCGTCCGGCGCGAGCTCCACCTCCAGGCCCCGGCGGCCGGCCGACACGCAGATCGTGGGGTGCGCGGCCGCCGACGCGTCCAGCGCCGTGCGCAGCCGCTTGCGCTGGCCGAGCGGGGAGATGCCGCCCCGTACGTATCCCGTGGTGCGCTCCGCGAGGGCCGGGTCGGCCATCGCGGCCCGCTTGCCGCCGAGCGCGGCGGCGAGGGCCTTGAGGTCCAGCGAGCCGGACACCGGCACGACCGCGACCGCCAGGTTGCCGTCGACGTCGGCCACCAGGGTCTTGAAGACCCTGCCCGGCTCGACGCCCATCGCCTGCGCGGCCTCCTCGCCGTAGGACGCCACGGCGGGGTCGTGCTCGTAGGCGTGCACGGAGAACGCCGCACCGGCCTGCTCCAGCGCCACGATGGCGGGCGTCGGGCCCGCACCCTGCTTCTTCGTCTTCGCCAACGCGTCCGTCCCTCGGTCAGTTGGGGCTGGTCGGCCGTCTGGTGAGCTCCACGGCCGGCAGCGACGGGAGCTTACCGATCAAGGCCGTCTCGGCGCGCAGCAGTTTCAGCTCCTCCGCCAGCCGCGACGCGGTGTCCGGGGTCTGGAGCAGCCGCTGCTTGGCGGGGGTGTCCAGCACCGCGGCGGCCGCGACCAGATAGGAGAGCACCGACGGCTCCCCGGGCAGATCCGCCTGCCCGGCCAGCGAGCGCTCGCTCGCCCCGGCCAGCCGCTTCTGGTACGCGCGGAACGCCCGCACCACGCCCGAGGCCAGCGCGCCCGCCTCGTCGCCCTGCTGCTCCGGGATCTCCTCCACCTCGCCCGTCAGGTAGGGGCCCGTGGCGTCGACCGACAGCAGCCGGAAGCGGGTGGTGCCGCTGGCGAGGACCTCGAACGTGCCGTCCGGGCGCTCGCGGATCGTGGCCGCCTCGGCCATGCAGCCCACCGAGTAGAAGGACCTGATGGGGTCGGGGCCGAACCCGGACGCCGGCCCCGGCTCCGGGCGGGCCGGCTCGGGCAGGCCCGGCGCGGTGGGCGCGACCTCGCGGCCGTCCCGGATGGCGACGACGCCGAAGCGGCGCGGCGCCTCCTCCGGCAGCGCCGACAGCTCGCGCATCATGGCGCGGTACCGCTGCTCGAAGACGTTGAGCGGGAGCACGAGGCCCGGGAAGAGCACCGAGTTCAGCGGGAAGATCGGAAGGCGAGCGCTGGTCACAGCCGGTAAGCCTAATGGCCTGCGCCGACAGGGTGCCCGGAGTTCACTGGCGGCGCAGCAGCCGGGAGGCGCCGGCCGCCACCGTCGTCGCCAGCACCCAGCCCAGCAGGATCAGCGCGGCCGACAGCCACTGCGCGAGGCCCGTGGTCTTCCAGGCCAGGCCCTGGCCCAGGTCGACGACCGGGAGCAGCAGGTCCAGGGTGTAGAGCTCGGGGTTCCAGACGGGGCCCTCGTGCTCCTTGACCGGTTCGAAGTGCTGGTGCGAGAAGTAGAGCGTCCCCAGCGCCCACAGCACCGCCATCCACACCGCCGCCCGGCCGGGGCGGTAGCCGTAGGCCACGGTCCAGTCCTGCAGATAGCCCCAGGCCCGGCCGGCCGGGGGCAGCGTCTCGCGCCTGCGCCGCTGCTTGGCCAGCAGCACCTCCCGCGCGTCCTCGTCCTCGCCGCTGTCGCGCAGGGCGCCCGCCAGCCGCTCGTACGGCTCCGGTGCGTACTCGGGGGTGGCCGCGGCCACCCACTCCAGGCGCAGCGGGAGCGGGAACGGGCCCAGCGGTATGAGGTTCTCGTAGAAGAAGCCGGCCATCGTCAGCCCGCCGGGGCCGGGCCAGCTGTCGTGGCGGTCCACCAGGTTGGTGACCCGGGCCCCCGACAGCACCACCCGGCCGCGCTCCGGCCGGTCCCCGAGGAAACGCAGCTCGGGCGTCTGGAGGCGGCGCAGCGACAGCTCCTGGTCCGGCTGCATCACGAAGCGCGCCTGGCTCAGGTCCACCGCGTCGCCGAACCGCCCGTCGTCCAGCCGCGCCCCGCCGTGGCACTCGAAGCGCTGTATCCGGGTGCCCCGCTCGGGGGTGCCGGGGGCGATGCCGTACGGGGGAGTGCCGCCGGGGAAGGAGGAGCCGCTGATGCCGACCGCCGTGAGGTAGAGGGTGCGCTCCACGGTGAGCTGCGGGGCGTTGAGCGCGCGCCGGCCGTAGGGGTTGTGCAGGGCCGAGCCGCGCAGGCTCAGCGAGGCGCCGACGGTGGCGCCGCGCAGGCTCAGCTCGCCGTAGGAGCGCATCATCTCGGCCTGCAGGTCCTGCCCGACGGTCAGGCCGTCGGCGGCGATGGACACCCCGTGCCGGTCCCGGCGCACCACGGCCTGGTTGAGCAGCAGGTCCGTGCCGATGTGGGCGTCGGTCAGCCGGACGCCGTGCCGCACCACCGAGCGCGGCAGGTGCAGATCGCCCTCGGTGTGCAGCCGGGCGGCCTCCAGGCGGGGGATGGCGCAGCCGACCAGGCGCAGGGTGGTGAAGTGGCACTCGGGTAACAGCAGCTGCTGGTCGAAGCGGCAGTTGTGCAGTTCGACGTAGGGCACGACCGTCCCGCCGGAGAGGTCGAGCCGGCCGGTGATCCGCACCCCGTTGAGTTTCAGCGCGGCCACCCGGCCGGGCAGCGCGGGCGGGCCGTCCAGGAGCAGCAGGGCGACGACCGTCGCTCGGACGCTGCGCTCGGGGCCCCAGGCGTGCGGGCCGTCCGGATCGTTGCGCTCGTGCTCGGCGGCCCGCAGGTCGTGGGTGCTGCCCTGGCGGAACGCCTGCCACATCCCCTGCTCGGCAGGGGTGAGTTCCAGCCCGTGCGGAAGTCCGCCGTCCGTCTGCTCGGTCACCGCGCCCCCTTCCGTCACCCGTACGGCCGTACCAAGGATCCCCATTCCCGCTGTGGCGGCGCGGACACCGTCCGTGCAGGCGTATCGGAGGGTGGTACGGAGAAACGTGCGACGGGACGGGTCTGAGACAATTGGCCGTGTGATTTCCCGAATCGATCTGCGTGGCGACGCCTTCCCGGCGAACGGCATCGACCGCGACCTGCTGCCCCGAGCCGAACTCGACGTTGCAGCCGCCCTGGAGAAGGTGCGGCCCATCTGCGAGGACGTGCATCATCGCGGCACCGCGGCCTTGATCGAATACGCGGAGAAGTTCGACGGCGTCACGATCGACCGCGTGCGGGTGCCCGCCGAGGCGATCACCCGTGCCCTGGAGGAGCTCGACCCGGCCGTCCGCGCGGCCCTCGAGGAGTCCATCCGGCGCGCCCGCATCGTCCACCGCGAGCAGCGCCGCACCGACCACACCACCCAGGTCGTGCCCGGCGGCACCGTCACCGAGCGCTGGGTGCCGGTGGAGCGCGTCGGGCTGTACGTGCCCGGCGGCCGGTCCGTCTACCCCTCGTCCGTCGTCATGAACGTCGTCCCGGCCCAGGAGGCCGGCGTCGGATCGATGGCCGTCTCCTCGCCCCCGCAGGCCGGCTTCGGCGGTCTGCCGCACCCCACGATCCTGGCCGCCTGCGCGCTGCTGGGCGTCGACGAGGTCTACGCGGCCGGCGGCGCCCAGGCCGTCGCCATGTTCGCCTACGGCACCGACGAGTGCCGCCCGGTCACCATGGTCACCGGCCCCGGCAACATCTGGGTCGCCGCCGCCAAGCGGCTGCTCAAGGGCCGCATCGGCATCGACGCCGAGGCCGGCCCCACCGAGATCGCAGTCCTCGCCGACGCCACCGCCGACCCGGTGCACGTCGCCGCGGACCTGATCAGCCAGGCCGAGCACGACCCGCTGGCCGCCTCCGTGCTCGTCACCGACTCCGAGGAGCTGGCGGCCGCGGTCGAGCAGGAGCTCAAGACCCAGGTCGCCGCGACCAAGCACGTCGAGGACCGGATCGTCCCGGCCCTCACCGGCCGCCAGTCCGGCATCGTCCTCGTCGACGGCATCGACCAGGGCCTCGCGGTCGTGGACGCCTACGCCGCCGAGCACCTGGAGATCCAGACCGCGGATGCCGCCGCCGTCGCCGCCCGGGTGCGCAATGCGGGCGCGATCTTCGTCGGCCCGTACGCGCCCGTCTCGCTCGGCGACTACGCCGCGGGCTCCAACCACGTGCTGCCCACCGGCGGCTGCGCCTGCCACTCCTCCGGGCTGTCCGTGCAGTCCTTCCTGCGCGGCATCCACGTCGTGGACTACACACGCGAGGCGCTCGCCGAGGTCGCCGGGCACGTGGTGACGCTGGCCGAGGCCGAGGACCTGCCCGCACACGGTGCCGCAGTGAAGGCACGGTTCGACTGGAAGGTGCCGGACAGCAAGTGAACGAGCAAGTAACCGGTATCGACGATCTCCCCATCCGGGACGAACTGCGCGGAAAGTCCCCGTACGGCGCCCCCCAGCTCGACGTGCCCGTACGTCTGAACACCAACGAGAACCCCTACCCGCTGCCCGAGCCGCTCGTCGCCCGCATCGCCGAGCGCGTCGCCGAGGCGGCCCGCCACCTCAACCGCTACCCCGACCGGGACGCGGTCGAGCTGCGCACCGAGCTCGCCAAGTACCTCACCCGCACCACGGGTTACGAGGTCACGCAGCAGCAGGTGTGGGCCGCCAACGGCTCCAACGAGGTCCTGCAGCAGCTGCTGCAGACCTTCGGCGGCCCCGGCCGCACGGCCCTCGGCTTCGAGCCCTCGTACTCGATGCACGCGCTCATCTCGCGCGGCACCGGCACCGGCTGGATCGCCGGCCCCCGCCACGAGGACTTCACCATCGACACCGACGCGGCCGTCGCCGCGATCGCCGAGCACCGGCCCGACGTGGTCTTCATCTGCTCGCCGAACAACCCGACGGGCATGGCGGTCACCGAGGAGACGGTGCTGCGGCTGTACGAGGCCGCGCAGGCGGCCAAGCCGTCGATCGTCGTCGTGGACGAGGCCTACGGCGAGTTCAGCCACCGCCCCTCGCTGGTCCCGCTGCTCGAAGGCCGCCCGCACCTGGTCGTCTCGCGCACCATGTCCAAGGCCTTCGGTGCGGCCGGGCTGCGCCTGGGCTACCTCGCGGCGCACCCCGCCGTGGTCGACGCCGTGCAGCTGGTCCGCCTGCCGTACCACCTCTCGTCGGTCACCCAGGCCACGGCCCTGGCCGCCCTGGAGTTCACCGACACGCTGCTCGGCTACGTCGAGCAGCTCAAGGCCGAGCGCGACCGCATCGTCACGGAGCTGCGCGCCATGGGCTGCGAAGTGACCGAATCCGACGCCAACTTCGTGCAGTTCGGCCGCTTCGCCGACAGCCACACCGCCTGGCAGGCCATCCTCGACCAGGGCGTGCTGGTGCGGGACAACGGCGTACCGGGATGGCTCCGCGTCACCGCGGGCACCCCGGCCGAGAACGACGCGTTCCTCGAAGCGGTGCGCACCATTCGCAAGGAGAACCAATGCTGAACCCTCTGGGGGCTGACCCCCAGACCCCCAGGCGTGTGGGCCGCGTTGAGCGCACCACCAAGGAGACGTCCGTGCTCGTCGAGATAGACCTCGACGGCACCGGCCAGGTCGACGTGTCCACCGGCGTCGGCTTCTACGACCACATGCTCGACCAGCTCGGCCGCCACGGTCTCTTCGACCTCACGGTCAAGACCGACGGCGACCTGCACATCGACACCCACCACACCATCGAGGACACCGCCCTCGCGCTCGGCGCCGCCTTCAAGCAGGCCCTCGGCGACAAGACCGGCATCTACCGCTTCGGCAACTGCACGGTCCCGCTGGACGAGTCGCTCGCCCAGGTCACCGTCGACCTCTCCGGCCGCCCCTACCTGGTGCACACCGAGCCCGAGAACATGGCGCCGATGATCGGCGCCTACGACACGACGATGACCCGGCACATCCTGGAGTCCTTCGTCGCGCAGGCCCAGATCGCCCTGCACGTCCACGTGCCCTACGGGCGCAACGCGCACCACATCGTCGAGTGCCAGTTCAAGGCCCTTGCCCGCGCGCTGCGTTACGCCTGCGAGCGCGACGGGCGCGCCGCCGGGATCATCCCGTCGACGAAGGGCGCCCTGTGAACTCCATCTCCACGCTGTTCATCCTGCTCGGCCTCTTCCTCCTCGGCGGCGTCTACTCCTTCTGGAAGCAGAAGATGTCCAAGAGCATCATCGTGCTGCTGGCCATCGGCTCGGCCATGTCGCTCGCCGCGGGCATCCTGCGCATCGAGGGGCTGTGGTCGTGAGCGCCTCCGCCAAGAAGAAGGTCGTCGTCTTCGACTACGGCTTCGGCAACGTCCGTTCGGCCGAGCGCGCCCTCGCCCACGTCGGCGCGGACGTCGAGATCACCGGTGACTACGACAAGGCCATGAACGCCGACGGGCTGCTCGTCCCCGGCGTCGGCGCCTTCGCCGCCTGCATGCAGGGGCTGCGCGCCGCCCGCGGCGACTGGATCGTCGAGCGCCGGCTGTCCGGCGGGCGGCCCGTCATGGGCATCTGCGTCGGCATGCAGATCCTCTTCGCGCGCGGCATCGAGCACGGCATCGGCACCGACGGCCTCGACGAGTGGCCCGGCACCGTCGAGCCGCTCAAGGCGCCCGTCGTCCCGCACATGGGCTGGAACACCGTCAACCCGCCCGAGGACACCCGGCTCTTCGCGGGCCTGGACCCCGACACCCGCTACTACTTCGTGCACTCCTACGCCGTGCGCGAGTGGAACTTCGAGGCCGGCAACGCCGCCATCCGCCCGCCGCTGGTCACCTGGGCCACGCACGGCGAGCCCTTCGTGGCCGCCGTCGAGAACGGGCCGCTGTGCGCCACGCAGTTCCACCCCGAGAAGTCCGGCGACGCCGGTGCCCGGCTGCTGACCAACTGGATCGAGACGCTCTGATGTCCAAGCTTGAACTCCTCCCCGCCGTCGACGTCCGCGACGGCCAGGCCGTCCGTCTCGTCCACGGCGAGTCCGGCACCGAGACCTCCTACGGCGACCCGCTGACCGCCGCACAGGCCTGGCAGCGCGCCGGCGCCGAGTGGCTGCACCTGGTCGACCTCGACGCCGCCTTCGGTACCGGGGACAACCGCGCGCAGGTCGCCGAGGTCGTCCGCGCCATGGACATCAAGGTCGAACTCTCCGGCGGCATCCGCGACGACGCCTCCCTCGCCGCGGCCCTCGCCACCGGCTGCACCCGCGTCAACCTCGGCACCGCCGCCCTGGAGAGCCCCGAGTGGGTCGCCAAGGTCATCGCCGAGCACGGCGACCGCATCGCCGTCGGCCTGGACGTCCGCGGCACCACCCTGCGCGGCCGCGGCTGGACCCGAGACGGCGGCGACCTCTACGAGACCCTGGCCCGCCTGGACTCCGAGGGCTGCGCCCGCTACGTCGTCACCGACATCGCCAAGGACGGCACTCTCCAGGGCCCCAACCTGGAGCTGCTGTCCAACGTCTGCCGGGTGACGGACCGTCCCGTCGTCGCCTCCGGCGGTGTCTCCTCCCTTGACGATCTGCGGGCTCTTGCCACCCTGGTACCGGAGGGTGTGGAAGGCGCCATCGTCGGCAAGGCCCTTTACGCCAAGGCGTTCACCTTGGAACAGGCACTGGAGGCTGTGTCCGTATGAGCCAATCCCCCGCACCGCGGCGTGTGCAGTCGGACAGCTCCTGGGAGGAGACGATCGGATTCGCACGGGCCGTGGAGGCGGGGGGCCTGGTCCTCGTCTCCGGCACGCTGCCGATCACGGGCGGCGTGATCCAGGGCGAGGGCGATCCCTACGAGCAGACGCTCGCGGCCTTCGGCAAGGCGCTGAACGCCCTGAAGGAGCTCGGACTCGGCATCGAGTCCGTCGTCCGCACCCGTATGTACCTGACCCACGTGCGCGACGTGGACGCGGTCGGCCGCGCCCACAAGGAGCTCTTCGACGACGTCCGGCCGGTCTCGACCATGGTCGTGGTCTCCGGCTTCGTCGACTCCCGCGCACTGGTCGAAGTAGAAGTAGAAGCCTTCCGAGGAGCAACGAGCACATGACCCTGGCGGTCCGAGTCATCCCCTGCCTGGACGTGGACAACGGCCGGGTCGTCAAGGGCGTCAACTTCCAGAACCTGCGCGACGCCGGCGACCCCGTCGAGATGGCCAGGATCTACGGCGCCGAGGGCGCCGACGAGCTGACCTTCCTCGACATCACGGCCTCCTCCGGCAACCGCGAGACCACCTACGACGTCGTGCGCCGCACGGCCGAGCAGGTGTTCATCCCGCTGACGGTCGGCGGCGGCGTGCGCACCCCCGAGGACGTCGACAAGCTGCTCCGCGCCGGGGCCGACAAGGTAGGCATCAACACCGCCGCCATCGAGCGCCCCGACGTGATCCGCGAGATCGCCGAGCGGTTCGGCAGCCAGGTGCTGGTGCTGTCCGTGGACGCCCGGCGCACCCCGTCCGGCAGCTTCGAGGTCACCACGCACGGCGGCCGCCGCGGCACCGGCATCGACGCCGTGGAGTGGGCGCACCGCGCCGCGGAGCTGGGCGCCGGGGAGATCCTGCTGAACTCCATGGACGCGGACGGCACCAAGGACGGCTACGACACCGAGATGATCCGCGCGGTGCGGCGGCATGTCTCGGTCCCGGTGATCGCCTCCGGCGGAGCCGGCCGCCTCGAGCATTTTGCTCCGGCGGTGGAGGCCGGGGCCGACGCGGTGCTGGCGGCGTCGGTGTTCCACTTCGGCGATCTGCGGATCGGCGAGGTGAAGGGTTCGCTGCGGGAGGCGGGGCATCCGGTGCGGTGACGGGGCGCGGTGACGCGGGCGTCTCAGATGCCCAGCTTTGCCGACCGCAGCTTCGCGACGGCCATCTCGTCGCCCTCCAGCTCGACCTCGGCGGCCTTCTGCCGTCCGAAGGCGAACAGGATCAGCTCGGTCGGCTCGCCGGTGACCGTCACCACCGGCGCCCCCTTCCGGGCCACCGCCACGCGGCCGTCGGGGCGCCGCAGCACCAGGCCGACCGGCGCGCGGCGGCCCAGCACCCGGGCCATCGCCTCCAGGCGGGTCCACAGGGCGTCCGCGAAGACCGGGTCCACCGAGCGCGGCGTCCAGTCGGGCTGGGCCCGGCGCACGTCCTCGGTGTGCACGTAGAACTCCACCGTGTTCGCCGCCTCGTCGATCTGCTTGAGGGAGAACGGCGAGATCTTCGGCGGCCCGCCCCTGACGAGCTGCACCAGCTCCTCGTACGGCTTCGCCGCGAATTCGGCCTGCACCCGCTCCAGCCGGGCCGCCAGCAGCTTGAGCAGCACGCCGGCCGCCGCGTCGGCGCGGCGCTCGCGCACCACCACGTGTGCGGCGAGATCACGGGCGTTCCAGCCCTCGCAGAGCGTCGGGGCGTCGGGGCCCGCGGTCTCCAACAGGTCGGCGAGGAGCAGGCGTTCGCGCTGCGCATGGGTCGACATGCCGCCAGCCTACGGCCGCCGCGGCAGAATGGGGGGTATGACAGGCAATTCCTCCGCCCTCGACCCGGCCGTCGCGGCCCGCCTCAAGCGCAGCGCCGACGGCCTGGTCCCCGCCGTCGCCCAGCAGTACGACACCGGTGAGGTGCTCATGCTCGGCTGGATGGACGACGAGGCCCTCCACCGCACCCTCACCACGGGCCGCTGCACCTACTGGAGCCGCAGCCGCCAGGAGTACTGGGTCAAGGGCGACACATCCGGCCACGTCCAGCACGTGAAGTCGGTGGCCCTGGACTGCGACGGGGACACGTTGCTGGTGAAGGTGGACCAGGAGGGGCCCGCGTGCCACACGGGCACGAGGACGTGCTTCGACGCAGACGTTTTGCTGGGATAACGCGCCCCGCAAGCCGGGCGCCCCGAAGGGGCGCGGGGCTGTGTTCGATATGCGGCTCCGCCGCGTGGGCGCGACCAGCCCGAACGAACCCGCAGTCGAACCCCGAGCCAAACGGAGCCACTAGGCTCCCGAGGCATGGCTGCCACGCAAAACGGCATCAGCCCGGATGCCGACACCTTCCGGATGCTCGCGAAGGACCGCCGCGTCATCCCGGTCACCCGCCGCTTCCTCGCCGACGGGGACACCCCCGTCGGCCTCTACCGCAAGCTCGCCGCCGAACGCCCCGGCACGTTCCTGCTGGAGTCCGCCGAGAACGGCCGCACCTGGGCCCGGTACTCGTTCATCGGCGTCCGCAGCTCCGCCACCCTCACCGTCCGCGACGGGCGGACCCACTGGCTCGGCACCCCGCCCGTCGGCGTCCCCGTCGACGGGGACCCGCTGCACGCGCTGCGGGCCACCGTCGAGGCCCTGCACACCCCGCGCGACCTGATAGAGGATGCGGGGCTGCCGCCGTTCACCGGCGGCATGGTGGGCTACCTCGGCTACGACATCGTCCGCCGCCTGGAGAAGATCGGCGAGCACGGCCGGGACGAGCTGGGCCTGCCCGAGCTGACCATGCTGCTCACCTCGGACCTCGCGGTCCTGGACCACTGGAGCGGCAGCGTCCTGCTGATCGCCAACGCGATCAACCACAACGACCTGTCGACGGGCATCGACGAGGCCTACGCCGACGCCGTCGCCCGGCTCGACGCCATGGCCGCCGACCTGCGCCGGCCCGAGCCCACGCAGCCCGTCTCGCTGCCCGCCTCCGAGCTGCCCGAGTACACCGCGGGCTGGGGCGGCCCCGACTACATGGCGGCCGTCGACGACATCAAGGAGCGCATCCGCGCGGGCGAGGCCTTCCAGGTCGTGCCCTCGCAGCGGTTCGAGACCCCGTGCACGGCCTCGGCCCTGGACGTCTACCGGGTGCTGCGGGCGACCAACCCGAGCCCGTACATGTATTTGTTCCGATTCCCCCACGGGGAAGGAGGGGCGTTCGACGTGGTCGGGTCCAGCCCCGAGGCGCTGGTCAAGGTCGAGGACGGGCACGCGATGGTGCACCCCATCGCGGGGACGCGCCCGCGCGGCGCCACGCCGCAGGCCGACGCCGCGCTCGCCGAGGAGCTGATGGCCGACCCCAAGGAGCGCGCCGAGCACCTGATGCTCGTCGACCTCGGGCGCAACGACCTCGGCCGGGTCTGCGAACCCGGCAGCGTCGAGGTCGTCGACTTCATGTCGGTCGAGCGCTACAGCCACGTGATGCACATCGTCTCCACCGTCACCGGCCGCCTGGCCCCCGGCCGTACCGCCTTCGACGTGCTGACGGCCTGCTTCCCCGCAGGGACCCTCTCCGGTGCCCCCAAGCCGCGGGCCATGCAGATCATCGAGGAGCTGGAGCCCACCCACCGCGGGCTGTACGGCGGCTGCGTCGGCTACCTGGACTTCGCCGGGGACTCCGACACCGCCATCGCCATCCGCACCGCCCTGCTGCGCGACGGCACCGCCTACGTCCAGGCCGGCGCCGGCGTCGTCGCCGACTCCGACCCGGCGGCCGAGGACGCCGAGTGCCGCAACAAGGCTGCCGCGGTGCTGCGGGCCGTGCACACCGCCAACCGGCTTGCACCGTGAGCCCCGTGAGCGTGCCGGGCACCCCGGTCGCGCGGGCCGGAAATCGCCGGGGGATAGTGGAACCGTGAGCACAGCAGTACCCCACCCCCGCCCCCGGGCCGAGTCCGCAGCCCCCCGTGCCCCGCGCGGCGGCAGGCGCAGTGTCGCCGCCGCCCTGCTGTCCGGAGCCGCCGGCGCGGCACTCGTGCTGCTCGCGGGCGGCCGCACCTGGGCCGAGGGCGCGGCGGCCGTCGCCCGCGGCACCCTGTCCCAGCAGGCCACCGGCCAGGACATCAGCGGCCTGCCCACGGCGCTGGCCGTCGTCGGGCTGGCCGCACTGGTGGCCGTCTTCGCCGTGCGCGGGGCCGGCCGGCTGGCCGTCGCCGCGCTGCTCGCGCTGAGCGGCGCGGGCGTCGTCGCGGGCGCGCTGACGGGCGCCTCGGACACCTCGGCGCTGGACCAGAAGGCGGCCAGGGTCAACGGCCTGACCCACGCCTCCGTCCAGGGCGTCACCCACACCGCCTGGCCGTGGGTCGCCCTCGCGGGCGGTGTCCTGCTGCTGCTGGCCGGGCTGGTCGCCCTGCGGTACGGGCGCGACTGGCCGGCCATGTCCGGCCGCTACGAGCGCGACGGCGCCGCCCGCCCGCGGCGCACCGCCGCGGCCCCCGACCCCGACCGGCCCGAGGATCTGTGGAAGGCCCTCGACCGCGGCGAGGACCCCACCGGCGGAGCCGGCCGGTGACGCGGCCGGGACACGCCCACCCCGGAGCGGACCGGCACGGCGCGTACGGAACAATGTCCCGGAGTGATCTCTGCGCCCGCAGGCGCGATACAGCAACGAGGAGTCAGTCTCATGTCGGGTAGCAGCCACGGACACACCCCGGCCGCGTGGACCGGTGTCATCATCGCCTTCATCGGCTTCTGCGTCTCCGGCGCGTTCGTCGTGATGGCCAAGCCGGTGGGCTTCTGGGCCGGAATCGCCGTCGTCCTGCTCGGCGGTGTCGTCGGCGTGATCATGCGCGCCATGGGCATGGGGCAGCCGAAGGCCCAGGCACAGACCCAGGGCTGATCCCCGGCCCTTCCTCCCCCGCACATCCCGCAAAGGCGCGGCCCAGGACCGTACGGACGGCGACACCGCCCGTACGCCCGTTCCGAGCTGCGCCTTCGTGCTGTGCGGGGGAGACTCGGCAGGGTGCGGGAACCCGAATCCGCGCCGCGCCGCCTCGCCGCCCCGCGCCGCCTCGCCGCCCCGCTCGGCGTCGCCGCGGGGCTCGCGGCGGCCGTGGCGTACGTGGGGGCCGTGGACCCCAACCGGCCCGGCCGCTACCCGGTCTGCCCGCTGCTGCACTGGACGGGCCTGTACTGCCCGGGCTGCGGCGGCCTGCGCGGCCTGCACGCCCTCGCGCACGGCGACCTCGCCGGCGCACTCGGCGCCAATGCGCTCGCCGTGGCCGCGTACGCCGCCTTCGCCGGCTTCTGGGCCGTGTGGTGCGTCCGGGCGCTGCGCGACGGCGGGGGCATGCGGGTGGCGCTGCGCCCGTGGGCCTGGTGGGCGCTGGGAGGGCTCGTCCTGGCGTTCACGGTCATCCGGAACCTGCCCTTCGGGGCGGCGCTGGCGCCGGGAAGTCACTGGTGAACGCGCAGCCGACCGGCCCGTCGTCAACCGGATGCGAATCCTTCGCCCTCCGGCAAGTACCATCGCAGTGCCTGGTGAGGTGAGCTTGTGCCGCACCAGCCCAGACCAGCCGAGTCCGGAAGGGGGCCGCTCGCGTGAGTGTGCTCGACGAGATCATCGACGGAGTCCGTGCCGACCTCGCGGAGCGGCAGGCGCGCGTCAGCCTCGACGAGCTCAAGGAGCGCGCGGCCAGGGCGCCGCAGGTCAAGGACGGCGCCGCCGCGCTGCGCGGTGAGAACGTCAGCGTGATCTGCGAGGTCAAGCGCTCCAGCCCGTCCAAGGGCGCGCTGGCCGCGATCGCCGACCCCGCGGGCCTGGCGGCGGACTACGAGGCGGGCGGCGCCGCCGTCATCAGCGTGCTGACCGAGCAGCGCCGCTTCGGCGGTTCGCTGGCCGACCTGGAGGCCGTCCGTGCCCGGGTCGACATCCCGGTCCTGCGCAAGGACTTCATCGTCACCGCCTACCAGCTGTGGGAGGCCCGTGCCTACGGGGCCGACCTGGCCCTGCTGATCGTCGCCGCGCTGGAGCAGGAGGCCCTGGTCTCCCTGATCGAGCGGGCCGAGTCGATCGGCCTCACCCCGCTCGTCGAGGTGCACGACGAGGAGGAGGCCCGGCGCGCGGTCGACGCCGGCGCCCGGGTCATCGGCGTCAACGCGCGCAACCTGAAGACCCTCGAGGTGGACCGGGACAACTTCGCCCGGGTCGCCCCCGAGATCCCGGACGGCATCGTCAAGATCGCCGAGTCCGGCGTGCGCGGCCCGCACGACCTGATCGCCTACGCGAACGAGGGCGCCGACGCGGTGCTCGTCGGCGAGTCCCTGGTGACGGGGCGCGACCCGAAGGGCGCGGTCGCCGACCTCGTCGCGGCCGGCGCCCACCCGGCCCTGCGGCACGGCAGGAGCTGACCGGCGATGCGGGCGTACGCGCGACTGGCCCGGGGGTGCCGCCCCCGGGGCTGCCGTGCGCCCGCGCGGCGCGTGCTGGGACGCCGCGTGCGGTACCACATCGGCTGTGAGCCGGGACAGATCAACGGGCGCCGATGGCGTCGTCCGGCTGCGCAGTAAGCGAGCTTGGCGAAGTGCAGTGCGTGATCGCGCCCCAAAGGGGCGCGGGGAACTGCGCGAACAGCCACGACGAGCCCGCAGTCGAGGCACTGCACTTCCCGCGGAGCGCTCAGCAGCAGCCGACCGTTGCCCGTGTACCCAGCATCCATTCCAGGAGACAGCCATGTCCTCCGAGTTCTTCGTTCCCGACCCCGAGGGGCAAGTCCCCAGTCCTGAAGGCTACTTCGGGGCGTTCGGCGGCAAGTTCATCCCCGAGGCCCTCGTCGCCGCCGTCGACGAGGTGGCCGCGGAGTACGAGAAGGCGAAGGCCGACCCGGCCTTCGCCGCCGAGCTCGACGACCTGATGGTCAACTACACCGGGCGCCCCAGCGCCCTCACCGAGGTGCCGCGCTTCGCCGAACACGCGGGCGGCGCCCGGGTGTTCCTCAAGCGCGAGGACCTCAACCACACCGGCTCCCACAAGATCAACAACGTCCTCGGCCAGGCCCTGCTCACCAAGCGGATGGGCAAGACCCGCGTCATCGCCGAAACGGGCGCCGGCCAGCACGGCGTCGCCACCGCCACCGCCTGCGCGCTCTTCGGCCTGGAGTGCACCATCTACATGGGCGAGGTCGACACGCAGCGCCAGGCGCTGAACGTCGCCCGCATGCGGATGCTCGGCGCCGAGGTCATCGCGGTGAAGTCCGGCAGCCGCACGCTGAAGGACGCCATCAACGAGGCCTTCCGGGACTGGGTCGCCAACGTCGACCGCACGCACTACCTGTTCGGCACGGTCGCCGGACCGCACCCCTTCCCGGCCCTGGTGCGCGACTTCCACCGCGTCATCGGCATCGAGGCCCGCCGCCAGATCCTGGAGCGCGCCGGCCGGCTGCCGGACGCCGCCGTCGCCTGCGTCGGCGGCGGCTCCAACGCCATCGGCCTCTTCCACGCGTTCCTGCCCGACGCCGGCGTCCGCCTCATCGGCTGCGAGCCGGGCGGCCACGGCGTGCCGACCGGCGAGCACGCGGCGACCCTCACCGCGGGAACGCCCGGCATCCTGCACGGCTCGCGCTCGTACGTCCTGCAGGACGAGGACGGCCAGATCACCGAGCCGTACTCGATCTCGGCGGGCCTGGACTACCCCGGCATCGGCCCGGAGCACTCGTACCTGAAGGACACCGGCCGCGCCGAGTACCGCGCCGTCACCGACGACGAGGCCATGCAGGCGCTGCGCCTGCTGTCCCGCACCGAGGGCATCATCCCGGCCATCGAGAGCGCGCACGCCCTCGCGGGCGCGCTGGAGGTCGGCCGCGAACTGGGCCCGCAGGGCCTGCTCCTGGTGAACCTCTCCGGGCGCGGCGACAAGGACATGGACACGGCGGCCCGCTACTTCGGGCTGTACGACGACGAGACCGAGGGGGCGAAGTGATGGCAGGGAACCTGGAGTTGCTGAGCGACGTCATCGCCCGCGCGAAGGCGGAGAACCGTGCCGCCCTCGTCGGTTACCTGCCCGCCGGCTTCCCGACCGTCGACGACGGCGTGCGCGCCGTCGTCGCGATGATCGAGGGCGGCTGCGACGTCGTCGAGATCGGGCTGCCGCACAGCGACCCGGTCCTGGACGGCCCGGTCATCCAGACCGCGGACGACATCGCCCTGCGGGGCGGGGTACGGATCGCGGACGTCATCGACACCGTCCGCCGGGCGCACGAGGCCACGGGTGCGCCGGTGTTGTGCATGACGTACTGGAACCCGGTCGACCGCTACGGCACCGAGCGGTTCGCCGCGGACCTCGCCGCCGCCGGGGGAGCGGGCTGCATCCTGCCCGACCTCCCGGTCGAGGAGTCCGAGGTGTGGCGCAAGGCCGCCGAACAGCACGGCCTGGCCACGGTGTTCGTGGTCGCGCCGAGCAGCCGCGACGAACGCCTCGCCAAGATCACCGCGGCGGGCAGCGGCTTCGTCTACGCCGCCTCGCTCATGGGCGTCACCGGCACCCGGGAGTCCGTCGGCCGCGAGGCCGAGGACCTGGTGCACCGCACCCGCGCCGTCACCGACCTGCCGGTCTGCGTCGGCCTGGGCGTCTCCAACGCCCAGCAGGCGGCGGAGGTGGCCCGGTTCGCGGACGGCGTGATCGTCGGCTCGGCCTTCGTCAAGCGCCTGCTGGACGCCCCGGACCCGGAGTCCGGCCTGACCGCGGTGCGCACTCTCGCGGGTGAACTGGCGGAGGGCGTGCGCAAGCGCGCGTAACTCGTTCGAAGGAACCGGCAGCCGGGGGAGTCCTGATGGACTCCCCCGGTTCGTTGTAACCGGACGTGAGCCAGAAGAACAGCGACGGAAAACGCAGCGCCCGCGAGCGCCTGCAGGAACAGCGCCGGATGGAAGAGTCCCGCGCCAAGCGCAAGCGGACCCTGATCGCCGCTGTCGTGGTGGTGGCGGTCCTCGGCGCGGGCGCCGGCATCGCGGCCCTGGTGGCCAACTCCGGGAAGAAGAAGCAGGGCACCGGCGCCTCCGGCCCGCTCGTCGCCCCCCAGAGCGCCATGGGCAAGGACAACCTGGCCATCCCGGTGGGCGAGCCCGAGGCCAAGGCCACGCTCACCGTCTACGAGGACTTCCGCTGCCCCGCGTGCGGCCAGTTCGAGAACGGCTACCGCGAGACGGTCAACGACCTGGAGAAGAAGGGCCAGCTGAAGGCCGAGTACCACATCGTCACCCTCATCGACAAAAACCTGGGCGGCACGGGTTCGCTGAACGCCGCGAACGCGGCGGCCTGCGCCCAGGACGCGGGCATGTTCAAGGCGTACCACGACACGCTGTACATGAACCAGCCGCAGGAGACGGACGACCAGTTCGCGAAGAAGTCGCGCCTGCTCGAACTGGCCGGCAAGGTCAAGGGGTTGGACACGGCGGAGTTCAAGAGCTGTGTGGACGGCGGTACGCACAACAGTTGGGTGAAGAAGTCCCAGCAGACCTTCAGCGCGTCGTCGTACAAGGCGACGCCGACGGTCCTGCTCAACGGCAAGAGCATTTACGCGGACCCGGCGAATCCGCTGACGCCGGCGAAGCTGCGGGAGATGGTGGCGGGGGCGCAGAAGGGGTGATGTCCCTGCGCCCCCGCCTGGTTCAGGCGGCAGAAACGGTCTTGAGCGCCAGCGCCCGCAGCGGCGAGATCCGTGTGCGGGCTGCGCCGGAGTAGACGGCGTTGGTGCAGATGACGACGTAGCGGCCCGCCTCCGGGTGGAGGCAGAGGCTGGTGCCGGTGAAGCCGTGGTGGTAGGCGACTTGGCCGTGGCCGGTGAGGGCCCAGGACAGGCCGCGTTCCAGGCCCGGTTCGATCTCCGCCTGCGGGACCAGGCTCGCGTGCAGCCACTCGCCGAGCGCGGAGGAGCGGTGGCCGTGCGAGGTCAGCAGCCGTTCCGCGTACGTCGCGAGGTCGGCGGGGGTGGAGAAGACGCCCGCGTGGCCCGCGATGCCGCCCAGCAGGGCGGCGTTGTCGTCGTGGGCGGCGCCCCAGGTGCGGGGCGCGCCGGGCAGGCGCTGTTCGGTCGGGGCGACGTGCGCGCCGCGCGAGACCGGGCCGTAGACCGTGGACGTCATGCCGAGCCCGTGCCACATCTCGGCCGCGAGCTCGTCGAGACGTCTCGCGTGGATGTGGGCGAGGGCCAGGCCCAGGAGGATGTACCCGCGGTTGATGTAGCGGTGGGTGCCGGGGGCGTCTTCGAGCGGCTCGCGGCAAAGGAGTTCGTGGAGCGGCGCGTTGGCGCCCCGGTAGTGGTCCAGGCGTGTCGAGGCGCGCAGGCCCGACGTGTGCGCGAGCAGCTGCCGGATCGTCGACTCGCCGCCGGGCGCCTCGCCGCTCATCGCGGGGAGGGCGTCGCGGACGGGTGCGTCGAGATCGAGCAGCCCGGCGTCGACGGCCCGCCCGGCGAGGAGCCAGGTGGCGACGACCTTGGTGAGGGAGGCGAGGTCGTAGACCGTGTCCTCGCCCGGGGCGGCGTCCCCGCATTCGGGGGCGACCACGCCCGCGTCGACGATGTGACGGTTCCCGTCGGCAGTGCCGGCGACGATGACACCGCCGGGGGTGGCCCCGGCGGCGACCACGTCGGCCAGGGCCTCGCGGAGGCGGGTGACGTCATCGGGGGTGAACGGCGCGGGCATGGGGGCCTCCGGGGGCGGTGGGCGGTGTGGTGATGTCTGCCCTCAGGGTGGCGATTCCGGCGGCCGGAGGTCCGGAGCCGCGCCGGGGGCGGTGCGTGGGGCTGCGTCGTCGCCTGGGGGCGCCCGCCCTCGTTCCCGCCGTTTCGCATCGACTTGCTGACGACGGATGCCGGGGATGCCGGTTGACGTTACTTGTGACGATTCACCTACGATGCGCGGTTGGCCCCCTACAGTTGCCGCTCATCCGGCAAGTCCTTTGATCCGAACAATGCGAGAAATTCTGTGGTGACACCCGAACCACCCCTGCCCGACGACATCTGGGAGCGCTTCGCCCAGGACGACGAGCGCTCGATCCGCGAATCCGCCCCCAAGGAACCGTCCGCGCGGGCCCGCATGGTCACCGAGCGGCTGCGGCAGGAGGACGCGAGGCGGGGCAGGTCCAAGACGCGGCGCAAGGGGATACCCGCGCACCGGCCCGACGGCTGGCGTACCGGTCCCGCAGGGCAGGAGATGAACGGGCGGGCCGCGCGGAAGCGTCGGGTCCTCGGCGGCATGGGCGTCGTGGCCGCTGTCGCGGTCACGGTGTTCGTCATCAACCCCGGCATGGTCCTGCCGTGGCTCCCCGGCGGCTCGCACAAGAAAGCGGCCGCACCTCTGCCCGCCGAGACCGCGCGGCCCACCGGGGCGCCCGGCGCGGTCTCCGGGGCCCCGACTCTCGGCCGGCCCTTCGCCGGGTCTCCGGCCGAGCAGTACGCCGACGGGGCAGCCGGCATCGTCGTGCCCGAAGCCACGTCCGTGGGCGCGATGTCCAAGGAGCAGGTGGCCTCCGCCCTCACCGCGACCAAGGACTTCCTCGTCGCCGCGAATCTCGACCCCGCGGTCGTCGTCCACGGCGGACGTCCGGAAACGGCGATCGCTCTCGTCGATCCGCAACAGAGCGATGTGCTCACCAGGATGAACACCGCTCTGAGCAAGCCCGACCAGAACCACGACCCGCTCCAGTTCTTCAGCCGCTTCGACCCGAACGAAGTGAAAATGGTGGGGGAGACCGTCAAGACCCGGGGCCGGATGACGTTCGAGGAAGGCCGGGACGGGGCGGTGGCCGTGCATGCCGACTACACCTTCGTCTATCCGCTGACGAAGAAGGCGGACGATTCCCGGGAAGTGGAACGCACCATCGTGCGGCGGGTCGTGGACACCGAGGTTCCCGACCCCGGCCGTTTTCAGGTGACGCCGGTCAAACTGACCGTCACCTCCTTCCAGGTGAACTCCGCCAACTCCAAGTGCGGTGTCTACGACGGGTTCCTGCATCCAGGATTCGGTGCAGAGGGCCGCCAAGAGCCCGATCCGACCGGTTCGCCTGTCGACCCCTACGACCGGAGTCGCGAAATGGAAAACGGCGGCGGCCGATGCGGGACCGTCACACGGACGTGACCCGGTCGGGTCGGGCGGCCTCGAAGTCCTCCGGCGGACCGGCGAAGATCACGACGGTACACGCGATGCCGAGAACCACGGATTCCCGCCCAGCGCCCACACCGACACATGCCGCACTCCCAACCGCCCCAGCAACTCCAGCCGCGCGTCCATCGCCGCCCCGTCCATGGCGTCGTACAGCACCCCGCCCTCGGCCCAGCGGATCTCGCCCGAACCCGGGTCGCGGCGCCGCCGTACCACCCCCGCGTCGTCCGACCAGCCCGGCCGCTTGTGCAGTTCGGACACCGGGACGCTGTCCTGGATCTTCTTCGCGTCGCACGGGTCCGGTGCGCTGAAGCCGTACGAGGGCAGGCCGATGACGAGCCTGTCCTCGTCCGGTACCTGCGACTGTGCGTACGCGACCGCCTCCCGCACCCACCCCTCCGGTGCGATCGCCCAGCAGCGTTCGCCCGCCGGGGTGGCGAAGACGCGGCCGTAGGTCATGACGGTCAGCTGGTCCACGCCCGCGCTCATCACCTTCGCGAAGCGGAACGGCGAGTCGCCGTCGTGGAGTTCGGCCGGGGCGTCCACCTGGAGTTCGAGGCCCGCGGCGTGCAGGCTGCGGGCCAGTTCGGACAGGAACGTCTCGTAGGCGGTCTCGTCCTCCTCCGACCAGTTCCAGAAGTCCTCGAAGTCCACGTCCACGCCCGTGAAGCCGATGCGGCGGGCGAGGTCCGTCATTTTCCCGATCGCCGCCGCTCGGCGATCCGCATTCCCCGTCAACGCCGCCACCGTGTCGCGGTCCATCGCCGAGACCGTCGTGTACTGCTGCGCCGAATGCGCCTTCACGTCCGCCGCGTTCGCCTCGCTGAAGCCGTTGCAGGGGGCATCCTCATCGGTGGTGTGGAGGGTCAGGGTGCCCTCCGGATTCACCTTCCAGTATTCGGGTTTGAGGACTCCCTCGCGCAGACGCCCGTCCCGGTACTCGCTCGGGGCCCCGCATGTCGCTTCCCCCGTCGAGCCGGGGTAGATCCATGCCTGGAGCGCGGGTCCCGGGGTGCCGCTCTCCCGAGAAGGGTGCGTCGCGCAGGACGCGAGGCTCGCGGCGAGGGCCATCGCCGCGGTCATACGCAGGGCTGGATGCCGAAGGGCTATGTGCATGTGTCTAGAGTTACCGCGCCCACCCGGCAAGTTCCCCCGGACAGAAAGAAACATGCGGTGACCGACGAATCATCCGAGCACGACAGACCACCCCGCAGCCGCCGGATTCTCCGTAATGTCGGGACCGCGGCCGGTCTTGCCGTTGCGGCGGTGATCGCCTTCAATCCCGGCGACGTTCTCTCCCGGCTCCCCGGCAGTGAGGAGAAGACGGAGAAGGCCAAGAAGGCCGCCGAGCACCACGGCCTGGCTCCGGCCACCTTCGCCCACCCCTTCGCCGGGTCGCCGGCCGAGCAGTACGCCGACGGTTCGGCCGGGATCGTCGTCCCTCAGGCCACGCCCGTCGGAACGCTGACGAAGGAACAGGTCGCCGCCGCCCTGGAGACGACCAGGAAGTTCCTCGTCGCCGCCAACCTCGACCCTGCGGTCATACACGGTGAACAGCCCCAGGCGGCCATCGACTTGGTCGAACCACGGCAGAAGGACATGAAGACGGAGATATCGGCCTCGCTCGGCTCGCCCGGCCAGGAGCGCGACCCCCTCCGGTTCTTCAGCCGCTTCGATCCGCACGAGGTGCGCCTGGCGGGCGGCACCGTCAAGACGCACGGGCGGATGACGTTCGAGGCGGGGCCCAAGAAGGGGTCCGTGCTCGTCCACTGCGACTACACCTTCGTGTACCCGCTCATGAAGGCCACGAAGGATGCGAAGGCCGCCAAGGCCACAAAGCCGTCCGCCGAAGTGACGCGCACCGTCGTGCGGCGCGTCCTCGACGCCGAGGTCTTCGACTCCGATCACTTCCCCGTGACCCCGGGCACGCTCAACCTGCGCTCCACCAAGTTCGGCGTCGGCAACTCCCGCTGCGGCGTCCACGACGGCTTCCTGCACCCCGAGTTCCGCTCCGGGCACCACCGGAAGGCGGCGGACCGGCCCACCGGGCCGGCCGTCGATCCCTACGACGAGACCCGCCAGTTGCCCGATCGCCGGCAGTGCACCCGGACCACGCGCACCTGAGCGCTCCGCCCGCGCAGTCCGCCGCGCCCTCCGGGGCGCGGCAGGAACACTTGTCCGGCGTCCACCGAAACGCCCCGCACGGCCGCCAGTTCGTATCGTTCCTGCACCGCCTCACCAACCCGGGTGATGATGCGGCCCAGCCCCTGCCCTGCGGATACCTCAGACCATACGATCACCCGCCATGGCGCAACACCCCCTGCCGCGTCCCTGGTCGGACGTCGATGCCAGCAACAACCCCGCCCATCTCGTGGACACCCTGCGACGGCGCGCGGGTTCCTCGTTCCACACCGGCTACAAACGGCGCCTGCGGGCGCTGCTCCGTGCCCGGCCCGGCCGGCGGTTCCTCGACGTCGGTGCCGGGACCGGCGAGACCGTGCTCGCGCTGGCCGCCGAGAGCGGGGCGCGGGCCGTCGCCGCCGACCTGTCGCTGACCATGGCCGGTGCGATGCGGGCGGACGGGGTCCGCGGGCCCGTCGTGGCCGACGCCCACCATCTCCCCTTCCGGGAGGGGAGTTTCGACGGCGCCTGGGCCGATCTCGTGCTGCAGCACGTGGCCGACCCGGCCCGGGTCGTCGACGAGATGCTGCGGGTCGTGCGGCCCGGCGGGCGGATCGTGCTGGCCGCCATCGACTACGGGACCCAGGTGCTGGACATCGGGACGCCGGACCTCGCCCGCCGGATCCTGCGGCTGCGCGTCGACCCGGGCGTGCGCGGCGGGGCGCTCGCGCACCAGCACCCCGGCATGCTCGCCGAGCGCGGTCTGGGCGAGGTCGCCGTGGAAGCCCTCGCCCTCGTCGTCCGCGACCCCCGGACCGTCGACCACGTCCTCGGCATCCGGGACTGGGCGCGCACGGCTGCCGATCAGGGGCACATCACGTCCGCCGAGGCCGCCGACTTCACCGCGCATTTCGATCATGCGGCCGCCACCGGGCGGTTCACCTATGCCGTGACGTTCTTTCTCACCTCCGCCACGGCGTGACTACCGTGAGTGCAGAGGGTGACGGGCGCTCTGGGACTCGGACGCCGCACAAGGTAGTTTCGTAGCTGTCATGGAACTCGCATACATTCCCAGCCCCTCGACCGGCGTGGTCCATCTCGGGCCGATCCCGCTGCGCGGCTATGCCTTCTGCATCATCATCGGCGTCTTCGTCGCGGTCTGGCTCGGCAACCGGCGCTGGATCGCGCGCGGTGGGCGGGCCGGGACCGTGGCCGACATCGCCGTGTGGGCGGTGCCCTTCGGTCTCGTCGGCGGCCGGCTCTATCACGTGATCACCGACTACGAGCTGTACTTCAGCCCCGGCCGGAACTGGGTCGACGCCTTCAAGATCTGGGAGGGCGGACTCGGCATCTGGGGCGCCGTCGCGCTCGGCGCGGTCGGCGCCTGGATCGGCTGCCGCCGCCGCGGCATCCCGCTGCCCGCCTACGCGGACGCCATCGCGCCGGGCATCGTCGTCGCCCAGGCCATCGGGCGCTGGGGCAACTGGTTCAACCAGGAGCTCTACGGCCGGCCGACGGACCTGCCGTGGGCGCTGAAGATCGACGCCAACCCCGCGATCGGGCGCGTGGCGGGCACGTACCACCCGACGTTCCTGTACGAGTCGCTGTGGTGCCTCGGCGTCGCCGCGCTCGTCATCTGGGCCGACCGCCGCTTCACGCTCGGGCACGGGCGGGCCTTCGCGGTCTACGTCGCCGCGTACACCGTCGGCCGGTTCTGGATCGAGTACCTGCGTGTGGACGATGCGCACCACGTGCTGGGCCTGCGGCTCAACGACTGGACGTCGATCCTGGTCTTCCTCGCGGCCGTCGCCTACATCGTCGTCTCGCTGAAGCGGTCGCCCGGGCGCGAGCCCGTCGTGGAGCCCGCCGCCCTCGACGAGGGCAACGGGGCCTCCGGGGGTGCCGAGCCGGAGACCGCGGACAAGAAGTCCTGACGCACGCACGCTCCGCATGTGCCGCCTGTGGCCGGCCCGGTTCCCCCGGGTCGGCCACAGGCGTTTCCGGACGTAAACCCCCAGGTCAGGCAGGCCTTCCTTGCTAGCGGATCACCGCGCCCGTGCGTACCTTCGACTCATGAGAGGGGTGGGCGTACGGGCCTGTGCCCCGTGGAAGGGAGCCCCCGAAGATCATGGCCGTCCTCGACACCGCTGCTGCCACGCACATAGCGCACCGCGACAACCACACCCATCGTGACGTCAACGGCGGCTGGCTGCGGCCCGCCGTGTTCGGGGCGATGGACGGGCTGGTCTCCAACGTCTCGCTGATGAGCGGTGTCGCGGGCGGCACCGCCTCCTCCAGCGCCATCGTGATCGCCGGGCTGGCGGGCCTCGCCGCCGGTGCGTTCTCCATGGCCGCCGGCGAGTACACCTCCGTCGCCTCGCAGCGCGAACTCGTCCTCGCCGAGCTGGACATCGAGCGCGGCGAGCTGCGCAAGCACCCCGCCGACGAGCTGGAGGAGCTCGCCGCGCTCTACGAGTCGCGGGGCGTCGAGCCGAAGCTGGCCCGCGAGGTCGCCCGGCAGCTCTCGCGCGACCCCGAGCAGGCGCTGGAGATCCACGCCCGGGAGGAGCTCGGCATCGACCCCTCCGACCTTCCCTCGCCGCTGGTGGCCGCCGCCTCGTCGTTCGGCTCCTTCGCCCTCGGTGCGCTGCTGCCGCTGCTGCCGTACCTGCTGGGCGCCACGCAGCTGTGGCCGGCGATCCTGCTGGCGCTGCTGGGGCTCTTCGGCTGCGGGGCCGTGGTGGCCCGGGTGACGGCGCGGTCCTGGTGGTTCAGCGGGCTGCGGCAGCTGGTGCTGGGCGGTGCCGCGGCGGGTGTGACGTATCTGCTGGGTCTTGCCTTCGGTACGGCCGTGGGGTAATTCTTATGCGGGCGACCGCATAATGTGCACGTTACGTCGCGGTTTCAAGCCCTCCGCATCCGGGCACAATCCCGGAACGCAGCGGGCAGTGCCGCCCGCGTCGCGTTGCGTCCGGCGTCTCCGGGTCCAAGCTCTTCGGTCCACATCGTGGACCACGCCTTCCGCTTTTCGAGAAGCGGGTCATCCTGTAATCTGCACGAAATTTTCTCGCAGAGGGCCAGCGTCGTCCCTCGGCACATGCACACGTCATGACTGCCAAGACGACGACGGGAGCGCCGATGCGACACGCATCCCACCCCGCCCAGCAGGGGTTGTACGACCCGCGCAATGAGCACGACGCCTGTGGCGTGGGCTTTGTCGCGACTCTCACCGGCGAGGCGAGCCACGCCCTCGTGGATCAGGCGCTCACCGTCCTGCGCAACCTGGAGCACCGCGGCGCCACCGGCTCCGAGCCCGATTCGGGGGACGGCGCCGGCATCCTCGTCCAGATCCCGGACGCGTTCCTGCGCGAGGCCGTCGACTTCGACCTGCCGGAGCAGGGCGCGTACGCCGTCGGCATCGCGTTCCTCGGCTCCGGGGACGACGCCCCGCGCATCGAGACGATCGCCGCCGAGGAGGGGCTCACCGTCCTCGGCTGGCGTTCCGTCCCCGTCGCCCCCGAGCTGCTGGGCAGCTCGGCCCGGGCCACGATGCCCGAGTTCCGGCAGCTTTTCGTTTCGGACAAGCACAGCGTTTCGGACAAGCACAGCGTTGCAGACGGCGAGAGCACCGGGATCGCCCTGGACCGCAAGGCGTTCGTGCTGCGCAAGCGCGCCGAGCGCGAGGCCGGGGTCTACTTCCCCTCGCTCTCCGCCCGCACCCTCGTCTACAAGGGCATGCTGACCACCGGCCAGTTGGAGCCCTTCTTCCCGGACCTCTCCGACCGCCGCTTCGCCACGGCCATCGCCCTGGTCCACTCCCGCTTCTCCACGAACACCTTCCCGAGCTGGCCGCTCGCCCACCCGTACCGCTTCGTGGCGCACAACGGCGAGATCAACACCGTGGGCGGCAACCGCAATTGGATGCGGGCGCGCGAATCCCAGCTGGCCAGCGACCTGTTCGGGGACGGGCCGCTGGAGCGCACCTTCCCGGTCTGCACCCCCGACGCCTCCGACTCCGCCTCCTTCGACGAGGTGCTGGAGCTGCTGCACCTCGGCGGGCGTTCGCTGCCGCACAGCGTGCTGATGATGATCCCCGAGGCCTGGGAGAACCACGCCTCCATGGACCCGGCCCGGCGCGCCTTCTACCAGTACCACTCCACGCTGATGGAGCCCTGGGACGGCCCGGCCTGTGTCACCTTCACCGACGGCACCCTCGTCGGCGCCGTTCTCGACCGCAACGGCCTGCGCCCCGGCCGGTACTGGGTCACCGACGACGGCCTGGTCGTGCTCTCCTCCGAGGTCGGCGTCCTGGACCTCGACCCCGCCAAGGTCGTCCGCAAGGGACGGCTGCAGCCCGGCCGGATGTTCCTCGTCGACACCGCGGAGCACCGCATCATCGAGGACGACGAGATCAAGGCCTCCCTCGCGGCCGAACAGCCCTACCGGGAGTGGCTGGAGGCCGGGCTGATCGACCTCGGCGAGCTGCCCGAGCGCGAGCACATCGTGCACACCCACGCCTCGGTCACCCGCCGCCAGCAGACCTTCGGCTACACCGAGGAGGAGCTGCGCGTCATCCTCGCGCCGATGGCCAAGTCCGGTGCGGAGCCGATCGGTTCGATGGGCACGGACTCGCCCATCGCCGCGCTCTCGGAGCGCCCGCGGCTGCTCTTCGACTACTTCACCCAGCTCTTCGCGCAGGTCACCAACCCGCCGCTGGACGCCATCCGCGAGGAGCTCGTCACCTCGCTGGTCTCCTCGCTGGGTCCGCAGGGCAACCTCCTGGAGCCGACCGCGGCCTCCTGCCGCAGCGTCACCCTGCCCTTCCCGGTGATCGACAACGACGAGCTGGCCAAGCTCATCCACATCAACGCCGACGGGGACCTGCCGGGTCTGAAGGCCGTCACCCTCTCCGGCCTGTACCGGGTGAGCGGCGGCGGTGAGGCGCTGGCCGCCCGGCTGGCGGAGATGTGCGCCGAGGCCGACGCGGCCATCGCCGCCGGCGCCCGGCTGATCGTCCTGTCCGACCGGCACTCCGACGCCGAGCACGCGCCGGTCCCCTCGCTGCTGCTCACCTCCGCCATCCACCACCACCTCATCCGCACCAGGCAGCGCACCCAGGTGGGCCTGCTGGTGGAGGCGGGCGACGTGCGCGAGGTGCACCACGTCGCGCTGCTCATCGGCTACGGGGCCGCGGCCGTCAACCCGTACCTGGCCATGGAGTCCGTCGAGGACCTGGTTCGTGCAGGGACGTTCCTGCCGGACGCCGACCCCGAGACCGCCATCCGCAACCTGATCAAGGCCCTCGGCAAGGGCGTGCTCAAGGTGATGTCCAAGATGGGCATCTCCACCGTCGCCTCCTACCGCGGCGCCCAGGTCTTCGAAGCCGTCGGCCTCGACGAGGCCTTCGTCGACACCTACTTCCACGGCACCACCACCAAGATCGGCGGCGCCGGCCTGGACGTCGTCGCGAAGGAGGTCGCCGCCCGGCACGCCAAGGCCTACCCGGCCACCGGCATCCCGGCCAGCCACCGCCGGCTGGAGATCGGCGGCGAGTACCAGTGGCGCCGCGAGGGCGAGCCGCACCTCTTCGACCCGGACACCGTCTTCCGGCTCCAGCACTCCACCCGGTCCCGCCGCTACGACATCTTCAAGCAGTACACGCAGCGCGTGAACGAGCAGTCCGAGCGGCTGATGACCCTGCGCGGGCTGTTCTCCTTCGCGAGCGGCCGCGATCCCGTGCCGCTGGACGAGGTCGAGTCCGTGGCCGCCATCGTCAAGCGCTTCTCCACCGGCGCGATGTCCTACGGCTCCATCTCCCAGGAGGCCCACGAGACCCTCGCCATCGCGATGAACCGGCTGGGCGCCAAGTCCAACACCGGTGAGGGCGGCGAGGATCCCGAGCGCCTCTACGACCCCGCGCGCCGCTCCAGCATCAAGCAGGTCGCCTCCGGCCGCTTCGGCGTCACCAGCGAGTACCTGGTCAACTCCGACGACATCCAGATCAAGATGGCCCAGGGCGCCAAGCCCGGCGAGGGCGGCCAGCTGCCCGGCCACAAGGTCTACCCGTGGGTCGCGAAGACCCGGCACTCGACGCCCGGCGTCGGGCTGATCTCGCCGCCCCCGCACCACGACATCTACTCCATCGAGGACCTCGCCCAGCTCATCCACGACCTCAAGAACGCCAACCCCGCGGCCCGCATCCACGTGAAGCTGGTCTCCGAGGTCGGCGTCGGCACGGTCGCCGCGGGCGTCTCCAAGGCGCACGCCGACGTGGTCCTCGTCTCCGGCCACGACGGCGGCACCGGCGCCTCGCCGCTGACCTCCCTCAAGCACGCGGGCGGCCCCTGGGAGCTGGGCCTCGCCGAGACCCAGCAGACGCTGCTGCTCAACGGGCTGCGCGACCGCATCGTCGTGCAGACCGACGGTCAGCTCAAGACCGGCCGCGACGTGGTGATCGCCGCGCTGCTCGGCGCCGAGGAGTTCGGCTTCGCCACGGCCCCGCTGGTCGTCTCCGGCTGCGTCATGATGCGCGTCTGCCACCTGGACACCTGCCCCGTCGGCATCGCCACCCAGAACCCGGTGCTGCGCGAGCGGTTCAGCGGCAAGGCCGAATTCGTCGTCAACTTCTTCGAGTTCATCGCGGAGGAGGTCCGCGAGCTCCTCGCCGAGCTGGGCTTCCGCACCCTGGAGGAGGCCGTCGGCCACGCCGAACTCCTCGACGTCACCCGCGCCGTGGGCCACTGGAAGGCCCAGGGCCTGGACCTGCAGCCGCTGCTGCACGTGCCGGACCTGCCCGAGGGCGCCGTCCGCCACTGCATCACCGAGCAGGACCACGGCCTGGCCAAGGCGCTCGACAACCAGCTGATCAAGCTCTCCGCCGACGCCCTCAACGCGGTGGGCGCCGAGGCGGCCCGGCCCGTCCGCGCCCAGGTGCCCATCCGCAACATCAACCGCACCGTCGGCACCATGCTCGGCCACGAGGTCACCAAGAAGTACGGCGGCGAGGGCCTGCCGGACGACACCATCGACATCACCTTCACCGGCTCCGCGGGCCAGTCCTTCGGCGCCTTCCTGCCGCGCGGCGTCACGCTGCGCCTGGAGGGCGACGCCAACGACTACGTCGGCAAGGGCCTCTCCGGCGGCCGCGTCGTCGTCCGTCCCGACCGCGGCGCCGAGCACCTCGCCGAGTACTCCACCATCGCGGGCAACACCCTCGCCTACGGCGCCACCGGCGGCGAGATGTTCCTGCGCGGCAGCGTCGGCGAGCGGTTCTGCGTCCGCAACTCCGGCGCCACCGTGGTCTCCGAGGGCGTCGGCGACCACGGCTGCGAGTACATGACCGGCGGCCGGGCCGTCGTCCTCGGGCCCACCGGCCGCAACTTCGCGGCCGGCATGTCCGGCGGCATCGCCTACGTCCTCGACCTCGCCCCCGACAACGTCAACAAGGAACTCGCCGCCGCCGTCGGCCCCCTCGACGACGCCGACCGGGCGTGGCTGCACGACGTCGTGCGCCGCCACCAGGAGGAGACCGGCTCGACCGTCGCGGCCGCCCTCCTCGCCGGCTGGGACACGGCCGTGACCCGCTTCGGCAGGGTCGTGCCGGCCACCTACCAGGCAGTGCTCGCCGCCAAGGACGCCGCCGAGCGAGCAGGTCTCTCCGAGACCGAGACCCACGAGAAGATGATGGAGGCGGCGACCCATGGCTGACCCGAAGGGCTTTCTGACCACCGACCGCGCCGTCGCCCGCACCCGCCCCGTCGAGGAGCGCGTCCGGGACTGGAACGAGGTGTACGTCCCCGGCTCCCTGCTGCCCGTCATCAGCAAGCAGGCCGGCCGCTGCATGGACTGCGGCATCCCGTTCTGCCACAACGGCTGTCCGCTGGGGAACCTCATCCCGGAGTGGAACGACTACGCCTACCGCGAGGACTGGCGCGCCGCCGCCGAACGGCTGCACGCGACCAACAACTTCCCCGAGTTCACCGGTCGGCTGTGCCCCGCACCCTGCGAGTCCGCCTGTGTGCTCGGCATCAACCAGCCGCCCGTCACCATCAAGAACGTCGAAGTCACCATCATCGACAAGGCATGGGAGGCCGGCGGCGTCACCCCGCAGCCGCCCGAGCGGCTCTCCGGCAAGACCGTCGCCGTCATCGGCTCCGGCCCGGCCGGCCTGGCCGCCGCCCAGCAGCTCACCCGGGCAGGCCACACGGTCGCCGTCTACGAGCGCGCCGACCGCATCGGCGGCCTGCTGCGCTACGGCATCCCCGAGTTCAAGATGGAGAAGCGCCACATCAACCGCCGCATCGAGCAGATGCGGGCGGAGGGCACCAAGTTCCGCACCGAGGTGGAGATCGGCCGCGACATCGGCGCCGCCGAACTGCGCCGCCGCTACGACGCCGTGGTGATCGCCGCGGGCGCCACCACCTCCCGCGACCTGCCGGTGCCCGGGCGCGAGCTCAAGGGCGTCCACTTCGCCATGGAGTACCTGCCCGTCTCCAACAAGGTGCAGGAGGGCGACTACGTCGCCCCGACGATCACCGCCGAGGGCAAGCACGTCGTCGTCATCGGCGGCGGCGACACCGGCGCCGACTGCGTCGGCACCGCCCACCGGCAAGGGGCCGCCTCCGTCACGCAGTTGGAGATCATGCCGCGGCCCGGCGACGAGCGGAACGCCGGCCAGCCGTGGCCGACCTTCCCCATGCTCTACAAGGTCACCTCGGCCCATGAGGAGACCACGGTGCTGGCCCGCCTCCGCGGTGGGGCCGACCCCGTGGAGGGACCCTCCTCGCCGAAGGCGGGCGAGGAGGGACGGATCTACTCCGTCTCCACCACGCACTTCGAAGGCGATGAGGACGGCAACGTCCAGTGGCTGCACCTGATCGAGGTGGAGTTCAAGGACGGCAAGCTGGAGCAGAAGCCGGGCACCGAGCGGCGCATCCCGGCCCAACTGGTCACCCTCGCGATGGGGTTCACCGGCACCGACCGGAAGAACGGGCTCGTCGAGCAGTTCGGCCTGGAGCTGGACGCACGCGGCAACATCGCCCGCGACGTCGAATTCGCCACCAACGTCCCCGGCGTCTTCGTCGCCGGCGACGCCGGGCGCGGCCAGTCGCTCATCGTGTGGGCCATCGCCGAGGGCCGCTCCGCCGCCCGCGGCGTGGACCGCTTCCTCGCCGGGAGCAGCACCCTGCCCGCGCCCATCAGGCCGACGGACCGGGCCCTGAGCGTCTGACCCGGCCCGCCGCACGCGGTGCCCGCCCCGTCCCCGACCGGAGGGGCGGGCGCCGCACCGGGCTCACTCCTCGCCCGGTGCGTGCGCCGACAGCGAGCCGAACACCACCCGGGCGTCCTCGGTGTAGACCCCGACGCTGCCGTGCAGGTACGGGCGTTCCTGGTCGCGGTAGGCGACCAGCCCCTTCCCGTCCACGCTCACCTCCATCAGCGGCCCGCGCTGCGCGATCCGCACGTCCGAGGTGCGGCCGACGGGGAAGCTCTCCGACCCCGTCGCCAGGAAGCGCTGCCCGCCCGGATAGGCGGGGTCGCGCTTGCCCAGCTCCCAGCCGTTGGGCTTGAGGGTGATGTAGTAGAAGTGCTCCGGGTCGGTGTACGCCCAGAGCAGCCACGGCACTTCCCACGGGTTGGGCCTGGGCGTGCGCAGCTGGGCGATCGTGCGCATCGTGGCCCGGTAGTCCACGTCGCCGTACTGCTGCGTCGAGACGATCAGGCCCGCGTGGGTCACCCCGGGCTGCTTGGCCGGCTCGGGGGAGAGGACCAGCCCGTCGTGCCGACCGATGTTCTCGCCGTGGCCGTCGAAGACCGACCGCCACGGGCCGTGGACCGATCCCTCGGCCCACGGCCGCTCCGGTGCCCCGCCGCCGGCGCCCCACAGTCCGTACGCCCCCAGGGCGAGCCCCACGACGGCGGCGACGGCGAGCAGGGCGCGAACGTACCGGCGGGGAACTCTCGTCATGCGGTCGAGTATGGCCCCGTCCCGTCCGCGTGCGGGGCGGCCAGCGCGTCCGGCGCGGGGGCCGCGTCCGCGTCCGCGCCGAAGTCCTCGGCCAGCTGGGCGATGATGCGTTCGGTGGCGCGCCCGTCACCGAAGGGGTTGCCGGCCGTCGCCATCCGCTCGTAGGCCGCGGCGTCGTCCAGCAGGTGCACGGCCGCGGCCAGGACGGCCTCCGGATCGGTGCCCACCAGCCGTGCGGCGCCCGCCTCGACGGCCTCGGGCCGCTCGGTGGTCGTGCGCAGCACCAGCGCGGGCTTGCCGAGGCTGGGCGCCTCCTCCTGGATTCCGCCCGAATCGGTGAGCACCAGGTCGCAGGCGGCCAGGGTGGCGGAGAAGTCGAGGTAGCCCAGCGGCTCCACGACGTGGATGTCCGGGTGCCCGCTCAGCTCGGGCAGCAGGGCGTCCCGCACGGCCGGGCTCTTGTGGAGCGGCAGCACGATCTCCACGTCGCCCCGGTCGGCCAGGCGGCGCAGCGCCCTGCCCATCTCCCGCATCTTGTGGCCCTGGTTCTCGCGCCGGTGCAGGGTGAGCAGCACGCGCCGCAGGCCGCTGTCGCTGCGGAAGACGCTGCGGCCGACGCCCTCTTCGAGCACCCACAGCAGGTTGTCGATGACGGTGTTGCCGGTGGTGAACACCTCGCTGGCCGGCACACCCTCGTCCGTCAGGTGCCGTGCGGCGCGCGGGGTGGGGGCGAAGTGCCAGCGGGCGATGCGGCCTATGAGGCGGCGGTTGAGTTCCTCGGGGAACGGGTTGTCGGGCACCCCGGTGCGCAGCCCGGCCTCGACGTGGGCGACGGGGATGTGCTCGTAGAAGGCGGCGAGTGCGCCGGTGAGGGCGCTGGTGGTGTCGCCCTGGACGACGACCACGTCGGGGCGTTCGGCGCGGACGACCTCGCCGAGCCCCTCCACCAGGCGAGCGGTCAGCTGGGAGAGTTTCTGCCGCTCGCGCATGACGTCGAGCTCCACGCAGGCCTCGACCTGCAGGAGTTCGAGCATCTGGTGCAGCATCTCGCGGTGCTGCCCGGTGGTGACGACGAGGGGTTCGAACAGCGGGGAGGCGGCCATCGCCCGGACGACGGGGGCGAGTTTGATGGCCTCGGGGCGGGTGCCCAGCACGAGCATGGCGCGAACGGGTGCGGTGATGATGTCCTCGGACATGGTGCTCCCTGGAAAGGAGGTGCTGCGGGTGGAGGAGTGACCGGAGGCCGGTCAGGTGCGCGCGGTCTTGAGCCAGGTCTGCTTGCCCGTCAGCATCCGCCACAGGCCCCACCATCCGGCGGCGAACCAGATGTAGCCGTAGAGGACGAAGGCGTGCGACAGCAGGACGGCGCGGCCCAGCCCGACTTCGCGTTCGCGGCGGGAGTACACCCAGCCGTAGGCGTACGCGGCGGTGAAGGAGAGCAGGTACGGGCCGATGATCCACATCGGGGACACCAGCAGGTGCCCGGCTTCCACGGAGCCGACGACGGCGCCGGCGGTGGCGACGACGAAGGACAGCGGCAGCAGTGAGGTGAGCAGGATCAGCACCGGGCTGGAGAGGTGGTAGAGCAGGTCCACCGCGGCCCGGCCGGGGATCTCGCGCAGGATCATCGGCACCAGGTTCGCCGACTGCAGATGACCCTGGAACCAGCGGGAGCGCTGCCGTACCAGGCGTTTGACGTCGAGCACGGCCTGCTGGGAGACCGCGGCGGTGGTGCAGTGCTGGTTGGTCCAGCCGCGGGCGATCAGCCGCACCCCGAGGTCGAGGTCCTCGGTGAGGGAGTCGCTCCAGGGGCCCCGGCCGTGTCCCGCGGAGAGGGTGTCGAGCGCGGCCAGCCGCATGAACTGGCCGTTGCCACCCATCCCGACGCTGCCGATGTAGCGCCGGGCGCTCTGGAAGATGTCGCCGTAGATGACGAACTCCATGTCCTGGAGCCGGGCGAGCAGTCCCTTGTGGCGGTTGTACATCCGCACGCCGACCTGGGTGGCGCCGGTGCGCGGGTCGTCGAAGTAGGGGTCGACGGCCTGGATGACGTGCTGGTCGAGCCGGCCGTCGGCGTCCACGACGCAGACGATGACGTCGCGCGGGTCGTAGCCGTCGAGGATGCCGGACTGGCGGAGGTGCCGGATGCCGTTGTTGAGGGCGGCGCCCTTGCCCTTGCGGGCATTGGGCAGTTGCCGTTGCAGCAGGTGGACCCGCTGGGGGTCGGCGGCGCGGGCTATCTCGGCCGTGCGGTCGTCGGAGGCGTCGTCGATGACGAGGGCCAGGAAGTTCCCGGCGGGCAGTGCGGTGATGCGGGACAGGCTCTCCGCGAGGACCTTCTCCTCGTTCAGACAGGCGAGGAGGAAGACGTAGATCCGCTGGGTGCGCGGGGACCGTGCGTGCCGGATACGGCGCCGGGAGAGGACGAACATGCCGGTGTTGTACGCACCGGCCATCACGATGAGGGCGATGCTCGCCCCGAGCATGACTTCGGTGATCATCAATGCTCACCGGCATTCCGCATCAGAAACCATATCTTTACCGAAAGAATGGCTATTGCGGTGGTGCAGTAGAGCAGAAAGCCTGCCCCGGCGAGTTCCTGCAGGGCCCGGGCAAAGGGCAGGCCCGGGAGCACCTCCGGGGCCGCCGTCAGTCCGGCCAAAGGCAGGACTGTCCCCAGGGCTGGTTTTCCGTACATGGGTTCCCCCCCATTTTCCGCCCCGTGTGGGGCGATGGCTCGGAAGGTATCAGACGGAACTGAAGTTTCGATGTGAATGATGGGAGTTGTTGGATCGGAACACCAAGTTCTGCCTGTCAACCGGTTGTTGGGGCAGGTCGGGGCGGTGATGTTACGGGTGTGACCTCTGGTCTGCACCAACTCCCCGACGGTAATTGCCTATTCCGGTCCGTACCTGCCCGTTGACACGGGTCCCGGGCGCCACAACAATCGGCCACCTGCCGGGACCACTGTGCCTTCGGCGATCTGCCGTCGGGGGCGGATCCGGTCCGGGTAAAGCCTGTTCAATCAGGGGGGAACGAAAAATGAAAAACCTGAGGAGGAGACCACGGGTATTCCTGGTCTCGCTCGTCGCGTTGGTGGCCGCCGCACTCTTCGGCGGCTTCGTGCTATCCGGCGGCGCGCAGGCGTCGATAGCCGGGCCGGGCGGGAAGAAGCCCGGAGCAGCGCACGCACTCAAGGGCGTCGGCCCTGCCGGACTTTCCGCCACCGGCGCCAAGGACCTCAAGGCCTGGGCCGCCGATCAGCTGAAGACCGATGGGCAGCGGCGCAACCACGCCCTCGTCGTCCGGGCCGCGGCCCCGGCGAAGGGGGCCGCAAAGAAGACGGCAGCGGTCAAGCCGGCGGCGGCCGAGCCGACAGCCGCCAAGTCCGCGACCGCCACGGCGAAGACCGCGACCGTCAAGTCCCTGGCGGCGGCCGCCGCTCCCGGCACCTCGGCGCTCGTCCTCTACGACACCACGGGCCCGTACGGCAGCCTGGGTGAGCTCTACGCCATGGCCCTCGCCAACCTCTCCGGCCACTTCGGCACCGTGACCTCCAAGCCCGTCTCCGCCTACACGGCCGGGATGGTCGAGCAGTACACCGCCACCGTCTATGTCGGCTCGACGTACTACGGCGGTTCCATCCCGGACGCGATTCCCGCGGCCTTCTACCAGGACGCCATGTCCACCTCCAAGCCGGTCACCTGGATCGGCGACAACATCTGGAACATGGCGGACACCCAGGGGATCCCGGCCTTCGAGCAGAAGTACGGCTGGGACCCCACCACCTCGTACTTCGAGGTCAACGGGTCCGTCGGCAACGTCAACCAGGTCTCCTACAAGGGCCAGACGCTCACCCGCACCATCCCGGCCGGCTTCGACGGCGGCATCCTGCACCCGGCGATCCTCAGCGGCGCGAACTACCCGCAGGTCACCCAGCTCGCGCAGGCCACCGACGCCAACTCCGGTGCCACCAGCCCCTGGGCGATCCGTTCGGGCAACCTCACCTATGTGACGGAGATCCCCTTCGCCTACGTCTCCGAGTCCGACCGCGTCATCGCCATGGAGGACCTCCTCTTCGACGCGCTCGCCCCGGCCACCACCGAGCGGCACCGGGCGTTCGTCCGGCTCGAGGACATCAGCCCCAACTCGGACCCGGCGCAGCTGCGCACCATGGCCGACTACCTGTACTCGCAGAAGATCCCCTACGGGATCGTCGTCATCCCCGAGTACACCGACCCCAAGGGCGTCTACAACAACGGGGTGCCGCAGACGATCACCCTGGCCCAGGCCCCGCAGGTGGTCTCCGCGCTGCAGTACATGCTGCAGCACGGCGCGGTCCTGATCAATCACGGCTTCACCCACCAGTACAGCAACGTCAACAACCCCTACAGCGGCGTCACGGGCGACGACTTCGAGTTCTTCCGCGCCCACGTCGACGCGAACAACAACGTCGTCTACGATGGCCCGCCGGCCGAGGACTCCACGGTCTGGGCACAGTCCCGGGTCACCTCCGCGCTGGGCCTGTTCGCCGCGGCAGGGCTGCCCCGGCCCGCTCTGTGGACCACTCCGCACTACGCCGCCTCGGCCGCCGACTACCAGGTCTTCGGCCAGAACTACACGGCGCGGCTGGAGCGTTCGCTGTACTTCGCCGGAACGCTGAGCGGAGGCCGGGTGAACGCCTCCCAGTACATCGGCCAGTTCTTCCCGTACGCGGTGAAGGACGTCTACGGTACGACCGTGCTCCCCGAGAACCTCGGCAACTACGAGCCGGTGCCCTACAACAACCACCCGGCCCGGCTGCCCGCCGACCTGATCGCGGCGGCCAAGGCCAACCTGGCGGTGCGTGACGGCGTGGCGAGCTTCTTCTACCACCCGTACTACGACCTGGCGCCGCTGCAGCAGACGGTCGAGGGCATCAAGGCCCTCGGTTACACCTTCGTCGGCCCCATGGACCTGGCCCAGTGAAGGCGGTGAAGAGGGCGGCCGCCGTGCTGTCGGTGCTGGCCGCCCTCTTCGTCGCGGGCTGCTCGTCCGACTCCTCCGACGACGGACCGTCGTCCGGCCACAGCAGCAGCCGCCCCGACGACAGGAAGGGGAACGGGATGCGCGGCATGACGCTCCCGTCGTGGAACACCGGCGACTACAGCAGTCCCGAAGCCGGCACGTACCTCAAGCAGATCGCCTCCACCGGTGCCCGCTGGGTGGTCTTCACCCCCACCTGGTACCAGGACAAGGTCACCGACTCGGCGATCCGCACCACCGAGGAGACCGCCGACGACAAGAGTCTGCGGCACATCATCGGCCTCGCCCACTCCGCCGGGCTCAAGACCATGATCAAGCCGCACATCGACCTGGTGAAGGGCGGCGACCGCGCCGAGATCAGGCCGCGCGACCCGGACGCGTGGTTCGGCGCGTACGAGCGCTGCATCACCCACTACGCCGACCTGGCCACCGCCACCGGCGTCGAACAGTTCTCGGTCGGCACCGAGTTGGCGGGCACCTCGCAGGACGGCGACCACTGGGGCGAGGTCGTCGCGGCCGTCCGCAGGCACTACAAGGGCCCGCTCACCTACGCGGCCAACTACGACGAGTACAAGAAGATCCCCTTCTGGCGGGACCTCGACGTCATCGGCATCGACGCGTACTGGCCGCTGGGCGACAAGGCCACCACGGACACGGCGCGGCTGCGCCAGGCGTGGCAGCCGATCGCCGACGAACTCGCGGCGTTCTCGGCGAAGCAGGGCCGCAGGATCCTCTTCACGGAGGCGGGTTACGTCAGCCAGAAGGGCTCGACCACGGAACCGTTCTCCTGGACCGTCAGCAAGCGGAACGGCGACGCCGAACAGGCCGCCGCCTACGAGGCGTTGCTGGCGACGTTCGACGGCAAGCCGTGGTGGGCCGGGGTGTGCTGGTGGATGTGGGACGACTGGCCGGATGCGGGGGAGACGGCGAAGCGCTTCGCCTACACGCCGCACGGGAAGCCGGCGGAGAAGGTGTTGCGGCACTGGTGGGGGAGGGGGTGACCGGTGCGCGGCACTGTCACGTCTCGCACTCCAGCACCGACCCGCACAGCCCGCACCGCGCCCGCACGCGCCCCGCGACCGGTACCCGGATCCGCTGGTGGCACGTCGGGCACGGGAACGTGACCCGCACCGGGTCGCGCCCCTCGAAGGCGTAGCCCGCGTGCGCCGTGCCCGCGCGCCGGTCGCGCGTGTAGCGGTGCCGCCCCCACCGCCCCGCGGCGGCGAGCGGCGGCTGCCGTTCGTCCTCGCGCGCCCGCGCGGCCCCGGCCGTGTACGCCTCGTACGCCTGCGGGCTGGTGAACCACGGCGCCGGGTCCTCCCCGAACGCCTGCGCCCGCTTGGCGAGCACGTAGCCGAACTCCTCCGGTGTGAGATAGCCCAGCTTCTGCGTGGAGACCGACGACTCGCGGTACGCGTCCAGCAGCAGCCACCCGGCCCCGAGGTAGGCGGACGCCGTGTCCGTGAGGATCTCGTTGTCGCGGGTGCCCGCGAACTCCAGGCCGAGCCGGTGCAGATAGACGTGCATCACCTCGTGCGCGAGCGCCGCGCCGATGTCCCGGCGGTGGGTCTTGAAGCGGGGGTTGAGCTCGATGAAGTACTCGGGACCGGCGGCCAGTTCGATGCTGCCCGCGTGCCGCATCTCCTTGAAGCTGACGATCATCCGCGCGTCGGGCAGCCGCAGGTGCCGCACCATGACGCCCGCGACGCGCTGGACGCCCAGATAGGGGTCCTCGTCGTCGGAGAAGGACACTTCGAAGGGCAGCACGCTCGCGTCGAAGGTGCGCACGGTATCCGGGGAGAGCCGTTTGTACAGCGCGGTGATGGCCGACCGCACGGTCTCCAGGTGCGGGAAACCGTGCTGGATCTCGATGTCCGTCCCCACGCGTGACCACCCCCGTGCATCGCGCCCGCCCCACCGCTGCCCTTCCACTTTACGGGCCCGGGCTACCCGGACGGCCCAGCCGCCGCAACCCCGCCCGGGTAACCCGTCCGCGCGACCTCGGGATGACCCGGACGAGCACGGATCATCCTTTCGGCCGAGCCGGGAATGGTCGGACAGTCGAGGTGTGCGGAGGGTAAAGGTCCGTAACGTAGGGGGGTACCAGCCGTCCTCGACGCACCTGAAGGAAAGGCACCCCCGTGTCCGTGAAGTCCCGCATCGCCGCCGCCGCGGTCATCGGCGCGGCCGCTGCCGCCCTGGCCGGGCCGGCGGCCACGGCCTCCGCGGCGGACAAGGACACCCGCCACGGCCACCCGGCCACCGTCCACCAGGTGCAGCTCCCCGACGGCAGCCGGGCCCGGCTGCACACCGGCGGCGACGGCACGAGCGTGACCGTCACCTCCGCCGGCCGCCCGGCCCGCACCCTCGACGCCACCCGCCCCTCGGCCGACCTCGACCGGCTCCACCTGCGGATCATCGGCGGCGACTCCGCGCGCCCCACGCTGCGCGCCCAGCTCGACGGGGCCCGCGAGACGAACTACTACGACTTCGCCTCCGGCTCCCTGCGCCACACCCCGGACCACGCGGCCGGCACCGGACACCACGCGCACCAGCCCGCCGCGCACCGCCACAGCCGGCACCACGAGCTGTCCGCCAACCCCGTCAAGCGCGTCGTCGACGCGGGCGAGGTCATCAAGGGCCGGCAGCACGACATCGGCAGGCCCGCCCTCGCGGGCGGCGCCGCACTCCTCGCCCTCGGCGGCGGGGCCTACGGCGTCCGGCGCCTCGTGGTGCGCCGCAACCGGGCCCGGCAGACGCAGGCCGACGGCGGGCAGCAGGACGCGTGACGGCCCCCTGACCCCCGCCGCACGGCCGCGGCGCACTGCGGTTGCGGCCCGCGGACACCCCCGGTGACATGACAGGACACGGCCCGGCACGGCGCGGGACCGTACACGACCCAGGACGCAGGGACGAGGACAGCATGGCGATCACGGTGGTCATCGCGGACGACCAGGAGATGGTCCGTACCGGCTTCCGGATGATCCTGGAGAGCCAGCCCGACATCGAGGTCGTGGCCGACGTCGTGGACGGCGAGGCGGCCCTGGAGGCCGTCGAGCGGTACCGGCCCGACGTGCTGCTCCTCGACATCCGGATGCCCAAGCTCGACGGCCTGGAGGTCACCCGCCGGCTCTCCGCCTCCTCCGATCCCGACCGCACCCAGCGCCCCCGGATCGTCATCGTCACCACCTTCGACCTGGACGAGTACGTGCACACCGCACTGCGCAACGGCGCCTCCGGCTTCCTGCTCAAGGACGCCAGCCCCGCGATGCTCGTCGAGGCCGTCCACGCCGCCGCCGTCGGCGACTCCCTCATCTCGCCCGCGATCACCGTTCGGCTGCTGCGCGACATGGCCCCCGCCGGCTCGCCGAGCACCGCCCGGCAGCCCTCCGAGCCGCTCACCGACCGCGAGGCCGACGTCGTGCGCTGCCTGGCGCGCGGCGCGACGAACGCCGAGATCGCCGCCGAACTGTTCGTCTCCCTGTCCACGGTCAAGACCCACCTGGCCAACGTGCAGATGAAGCTCGACGCCCGGAACCGGGTCGAGATCGCCGCCTGGGCCTGGGAGAGCGGACTGGCCTCGGGCGGAACGTGACCAGATGGGCCGGGTGGGCGGCCCGGCACCCCCGGCGGGCCGCCCTGGCCAAGGCCGCCTTCGGCCTCTTCCTGCTCGGCATCGTCGCCTTCGAGGGCGCCGTCCTGGCCCGGCAGCCCAGCGCGCCGCACGCCATGGTGCTCGCCGCCGGCGTGGCCGTCTGCCTGTGCGCCGTGCCCTACGGCTGGATCCCGCTGGAGGTGCGGGCCTCCGTCGCCGTCTCCGTCTCGCTCACCACCTCCGCCGTCCTGATGACCGGCACCCACCCGGGCATCGTCTGGGGCGCGGGCGAGGACATCGCCCTGCTCGTCCTGCTGACCGCCGTCGTCCAGCGCTGCGCCGTCCGCGTCGCCGCGGTCCTCGGGCCGCTGCTCGCGCTCGCCGCAGTCGCCGCGCCCATGCGCGACCTCAACCCGGCCCGGTTCACGGTGGTGTTCGGCACCCTGACCGCCGTCGTCGGCGGCTATTCGCTGCTGCTGCGCGGCCAGGCCGCGCAGCGCCTGCGCGACATGGCGGCCGTGCGGACCGCCGAACGCCTGGAGCTCGCGCGGGAACTGCACGACCTCGTCGCGCACCACGTCACCGGCATCGCCGTCCAGGCCCAGGCCGCCCGCTTCACCTCCCTCGACGGCGACGCCGCCGCCCGGGCGTTCGAGCGCATCGAGACCTCCGCGAGCGAGGCGCTCAGCGCGATGCGCCGCCTGGTGGGCGTGCTGCGCGAGGGCGAGGCCGAGACCGAGCCCGTCGCGGGCCTGCCCGAGGTCCGCGAACTGGCCGACTCGTTCACCCGCACCGGCCCGCCCGTCGCCCTCTACATCGAACAGGGCATGGAGACCTGGCTCCCCGCGGAGGTCGCCGCGGGCGTGCACCGCATCGTCCGCGAGGCCCTGACCAACATCCGCAAGCACGCCGCCGACGCCACTGCCGTGCGCATCGGGGTGCGGGGGGTCGCGGAGGGGGTGGAGCTGCGCGTCGCCGACGACGGCAAGCATGCGGCGCCGCTCTCGGAGCAGGCGCTGGGCGGGGGGTTCGGGCTGATCGGGCTGGCCGAGCGCGCCAAGGCGATGGGCGGCCGACTGGGCGCGGGGCCGGCGCCGGAGGGGGGCTGGCAGGTGACGGCCGTCTTTCCGGTCGACCGGAGTTTGCGGGGGTGAGCACGTGCGGGTCGGCTGTGCTGCACTATGCGGCTCCGCCGCGTGGGCGCGACCAGCCCACGACGGCCCGCAGTTGAACGACGACGCATAACGTCACCCCATGGACATCACCCCCGTCACCGACCGCATCACCATGCTCCGATTCCCCGTGGGCCAGGCCTACGCCCTGGCCCTTCCCGACGGCGGCCGAGCCCTGGTCGACGCCGGCCTGCCCGGGTACGCCGACGAGATCCTCGGCGCCCTCGGCGCCCTGGGCGGCGAGCTGCGCGACATCGTGCTGACCCACGCCCACGTCGACCACACCGGCTCCGCCGCCGACCTCGTCGCCGCCACCGGCGCCCGCGTGCTGGCCGGTGCCGCGGACGCGGCCGTCGTCCGCGGCGACGCGCCCGGGCCCGCGGCCGTCCTGCAGGACTGGGAGGTACCGGTGTTCGAGGCCGTGCAGGCGAGCCACCCGATCCCGCACGCGGCCCCGCCCTGCCCCGTCGACGTGGAACTCGTCGACGGCGACACCCTCGACTGGGGCGAGGAGGTCCGCGTCGTCCACGTCCCGGGCCACACACCGGGCAGCATCGCCCTGCATCTGCCGTCCTCCGGCGTGCTGTTCACCGGTGACACCATCGCCAACGTCCAGCAGCTGATGCCCGGTGTCTTCAACGTCGACCACGAGCAGATGCTCGCGTCCTTCCGGCGGCAGGCCGCACTCGGCGTGGAGACCGCGTGCTTCGGGCACGGGGACCCGATCGTCGGAGGAGCGGGGGCGGCGCTGCAGGAGGTCGCCCGCCGGCTCAGTTGACCAGCAGCACGGCCGCCAGCACCCCGACCAGGATCAGGATCATCACCAACCGGCCCCCGCGGCTGCCGAAGTTGAGGGTCCAGCCGATGCCGAAGCGCTTGGGCACGAAGACCGAGGGGTCGTCACGGTTGACGTAGAGGACGCCCGCCTTCCAGTAACGGTCGTCGTCCCGGTTCGACACCGCCGCCCGGTCCGGGCCGCCGGGGCCGTCGACCGTGAGCCGGCTGCCCTGCGCCCCGGTGCGCACCGCGATGAACACGACGACCACGGCGCCGAGCAGCACGGGCAGGCCGGTCAGCGCGGCGTCCTGCGCGGTGGAGTGGCCGAGCAGCCCCCACATCGTCAGCGCCGTGCCCAGCAGGGACAGGTTCACGAAGGCCGCCAGGACGAGCAGTCCGCGCGCGGTCCAGCGGACGAAGCCGCGGTGCTGGGCGGCGGAGGCCCGCGGATGCTCGGCGTCGAGGGACTGGCGGCTGCGCAGGGCGACGACGGCGGAGCCGGCCAGCAGCGCCCCGACGGCGGCCTGGAGCAGCACCGGGGTGAACGCGGTGAGGACGGTGGTGGCGGCCCGTCCGTCGGCCCGTCCGCTGCCGTCCCAGTGCGTGACCAGGGTCGCCGGCAGGTCCGGGTAGCGCACCGCGCCGAGCACGGCCGTGCCGGCGGTGACCGCGGCGGCGGGGAGGGCCCAGGCCCAGGGGTAGCGCTCGGGGTCGGTCCGCAGGGCGGTGTCGACGGCGATGCCCTGCGGCACCCGGTCGAACCAGCCGTGCTCCGCCTTGGCGGCGGCGACCGTGCGGTGCGCGCGGTAGTAGACGGCCCAGCACAGGGCGATCGCGGCGGTGACGGCGCAGGGCGGGACGACGGCGAGGGCGAGGGCCGAGCGCCCCGCGAGCAGAGTGCCGGCGGTGGCCGCGGCGGCGGTCGCGAGCCCGCCGAGCAGGACCTGCGCGCGGTAGCGCCGGACGGCCGCGGCGATGACCGGCTCGCCGGCCCGGTCGCCGGGTATCCGTACCCCGAACGGCAGGGTGGGCTGCGCGAGCGCGGGCGTGGCCCAGGCCATCCCGGTGAGCAGCAGCAGCGCGGCGACCTGGACGAGGACCAGCGCGGTCATGCGGTGCCTTGCCTTTCCCCCGCGCCGGGCGGGCCGGGCTCCCCGGCCGCACCGGCCGCGAAGTCCTCCAGCAGCCCGGTGCACAGGGCGGTGATCTCTTCGGTGGTCAGTCCCTGCGCCCTGGCCTCGGCCAGGAGCGTGTGCGCCCTGGACCGCCAGTCGTCGGTGAAACCGGGCTGCGGCGGGCCGGTGTTGTGGTCCCGGGCGACGACCGCGCCGTGCTTGCGGGTCAGTTGCAGCAGGCCTTCCTGGCGCAGCTGGTCGTAGGCCTTGTTGACCGTATGGAAGTTGACGCCGCAATCCGCTGCCAGGGCACGGGTGGACGGCAGCGAGGATCCGGCGGGCAGGGTGCCGGACGCGATCCCCTCGACGACCCGGTCGCGGATCTGCTGGTAGATCGGCACCTCGCTGCTGAGCGCGAGTGGGATGAGCATCCCCGCCTCCAGGTCTGATCTGTTCCAGGAAACATAGAACACCCGATTGGTGCGGTCCAGTTGGGGGTGGACGCGCGTGTGTAGCTGTTCTATGTTTCATATAACAGCTAGCAAGGAGGCGGAATGGCTTCGCTCGCACTGGAGGGAGTGCGCGCCGGCTACCGGGGGCGACCGGCCCTCGGTCCGGTCGACGTCGCTCTCTCCACGGGCGTCTACGCACTGCTCGGCCGGAACGGGGCGGGCAAGACGACCCTGATGCGGGCCATGGCCGGCATCCTCGCCCCGCTCTCCGGCCGGGTCCTGGTCGGCGGCGCCGACCTCGCCGCCCGCCCCGAGGCGAAGGACGGGGTGGCCTACCTGGGCCACCGGGCCGCGGTCTCCACGGACCTGACGGTCCGCCGCAACCTGGAGTTCTGGGCCGCGCTGCACTGCGCCGACCCGGCGGTGCGCGCCGAGCGGCTGGCCACGGCGCGCGAGACCTTCGACCTCGACCCGCTGTGGGAGCGCCGCGCCGGCCGGCTGAGCCGGGGTCAGCTGCAGCGGGTGGACCTGGCCCGGGCGACCCTGGGCGACCCGTCGGTGCTGCTGCTGGACGAGCCGCTGACCGGGCTGGACCCGGTCACCTCCGCCCAGGTGCGCGACCTCATCCGCACCTGGTCCCGGACCCGCACGGTGCTGTACTCCACGCACAACCTGCCCGAGGCGCTCAGCATCGCCTCGGAGGTCCTGGTCCTCAAGGACGGCGCACTGTCCGTCCGCAACGACCTGCTCGCCGCCGACGCCGACGCCTACGCGGTGCACTGCGAGGGGGCCTGGCCCGAGGACGTCGCCCCGTCCGTCCCGCTGGAGGAAGGGCGCGTCCGCATCGACGTCCCGGAGGGCACGACGATCGGCGCCCTCGTCGCCGCGGCCGTGGCGGCGGGTGTCACCGTCCTCGCCATCGACCGGATCTCCGTCGACGCGGACGCGGTCCTGCGCGGAATCCTGGAGGAGCACCGATGAACTCCCGCCGCCTGACCCGCGCTCTCGCCGCCCGCGCCTGGGCGCAGCAGGGCCGCCAGGCCCTCGCCGTCCCGGCCGCCGTGGCCGTGGCGATCGTCCTGCTGCTGCTCGTGCTGCCCCGGGTGTTCCCCGGTGCGGTGCACGGTTCCGTGCCCCTGCCGACGTCGGGGGCCGTGCGCATCGGCGACGGCCACGGCAGCACCGCCGACGCGGCGATGGCCACGGCCCTGCTCGCCGCGCCCGAACTCCTCGCCATCGGCGCCGCGTTGATCAGCCTGTCCGTCAGCCGCTCCATCCTGGGGCCGGACGTCTCCGGGGGAGTGGTCGAGGGGCTGCTGGCCACCTCCCTGCGGCCCGGCACGATCTTCTTCGGCTACGTCTCGGCGACGTTCGCGTTCTCCCTCCTCGCCTGGGCCGTGCTGGCCGGCGTCTACCTGGGGCTGGCGACCGCGGTCGTCACCGCCGGGGGGAGCGTGGTCCACATGACGGGCGAGTACGTCGCGACCGTGCTGCTCATCCCGCTGGGGTCGATGCTGTGGGCGGCCGCGCTGATCGCCTTCGTCGCCTTCGTGCACCCCTCCTGGCTGAAGGTCACGGCCGGGCTCAACGGCGGGCCCGTCCGGCTGGCGGGCGTCCTGCCCGCCCTGGTCGCCGTGGTCTTCACGACCGTCAAGCCGGGCGCCTACCGCGTCTTCGCCTGGTCGTACGTCGGCGGATGCCTCTGCGCCGCCCTGCTCCTGGTGGCAGCCCTGGCCGCCCTCTTCAACAGCGAACGGCTCCTCGACTCGTAGGGCCGTCCCCGGATCCACCGAACAGAAGGACACACACGCAATGGCTGACACCCCTGTCATGTGCAGCAAGGGCCATGTCTTCTGGGCCAACTGGGTCTCCGGCGCCTCCGTGACGACCATCCGCCTCGGCCCGCGGCGCATCGGCTGGTGCAAGAGCGGCGGCCATGTCGCGATGCTCAAGCGGGCGGACGAGCGCGAGCTGAACGACAAACAGCGCCGCGAGCTCTACGAGCGTTAGCAGCGACAAAAGAATACAACGGGGGAGTCGTCCGGGTGATGCCCGGACGGCTCCCCCGTCGTGCTGTTCAGGCCCGTTTTCCGGCGGCCGATGCTTTGCCTGTGCTTTAATTTTTCTCTTGTCTCCGGTGGTGGACAGTCGAACGGGGACCCGGAATTCTTAATTCCGAGTTCCGGGTGTTTTCCGAGGCGCTTCGCAGCTTTTCCGCCCATATTTGCTCCGCCGCGTCCGTGCCGTGGGCGGCGGCCAGCTCGTGGAGCTCTCTCCACAGCCCGGCCTCCGCCCACTGTCTGAATCTTCGGTGCGCGGTCTGCCAGGAGACGCCGAAGACCGGCGGGAGCTCTCTCCAGGGCGAATCCGTCACCGTCACATAGGCGATGGCGGCGAAGACGGACTCGTCGTCGATGCGAGCCGTGCCGCCGCCCTGGGGCCTTCGGGCGGGCGCCGGTATCAAGGGCGCGGCAAGATTCCAGAGGCTGGCCGGAGCCAGCCATGAGTAGCGTCTGCTCATCGTCGTCACATACTCACGGGTCATGTGCTGTGTCTACCACCCGAGACAAGATCGAGCCCCTGTGCAAAGGGTTTCCGGGTTCCTAGTGTCTCTTCTGTCGAACGGCGCCGAACGACTGCAGCGTCCGTTCTTGACGGGGGCTTATCGAGTATGTCCGCGCCCGTCTTTCCGCTATCACTGAGAACCCTGAAGGGGCTTTATCATGCGCACTTCCCTGCGTTATGCAGTAGCCGCGGGCGCGGTGGCCGTGCTCGGCCTGGGCGCCGGCGTCGGTCCCGCTCTGGCGGCCTCCCCCGCGCACCACGCGGCGGCCTACAGCGACACCGACGTCACCGCTCTGCTCGCCTTCGGCTCGGGCAAGATCGCTGCCGAGCACCCCGAGACCGTCAAGAACCTCGGTGAGAAGAGCCAGCCGGCCGACGCGAAGACCACGGCCGAGCTGACCACCGCCCTCAACAGGATCGACCCCGACTACCACGCCGTGGTGACCGAGGGCCTGCAGAGCCACAACCCCTACAAGGTGCAGGCTGCGCTGTCCGCCTACTCGGAGGACGTCCAGACCCTCGCCAAGAGCAACAACGCCAAGATGAGCCCGAACGGCTCCTGGTGGGTCTGGACCCAGCAGGCCATCGTCCAGACCGGCACGGTGGCCACCACGGTCGCCGCCGTCGCCGAGGTCGGTGTGGTGGCCGTCGTCGCCTACGCGCACCACGGCGACACGTCCGCCTTCTCCCAGGAGGCCGTTGCCGCCTCCGTGGCCAAGTCCTTCTGATCCGGGCGCACTTGCTCAGCTGATCACGGCTTGACCCGATGAACGCGCTGGGGCCGGAGTCCCGGGACTCCGGCCCCAGCGCACACCTGTGAACGAGCGCCCGACGCCGCGGAGGAAACCGGATGAGCGCCCCAGACACCGACGCCCTCGCCTGCCGACGGGCTTTCAGGGCGGCGACCGCCGTCCTCGCCGCCTTCATCTTGCTGACCGTCTTCCTGTCCATGCCGGGCAACGTCCTGACCCGGTCGTGGATGGGCGGGGTGAAGAACGTCTTCACCATCACCGCTCCCCAGGGCTGGGCCTTCTTCACCAAGAGCCCGCAGAGCGTCGACGTCTACGCCTACCGCGCCCACGAGGGCGACTACACCGACGTCCTCGACACGCCCCAGGTGAAGCCCTCCAACCTGTTCGGCCTCACGCGCAAACAGCGCGCCCAGGGCCCCGAAATGGCCGCCCTCGCCGCCCAGGTGACCGCCTGGCACCCGTGCAAGGCCGTCGACCTCCAGGTGTGCCTCCGGAGCGGATTCCGGCAGCCCGTGAAGGCCATCCACAACGACTCGCCCACGCCGACCCTCTGCGGTGACCTCCTCCTCGCACAGGAGAAGCCGACCCCCTGGGCCTACCGGCACTTCACCTCCGACACCAGCCGGATCCTGGACTCGGTCCACGTGAAGGTCGGTTGCGGCAAGGAGGGCAGGTGATGAAGACCCTCGAGCGGCTGGCCCGCACCTTCGACCCGCGCAGCGTCTGGTTCGGCTGGGGACGCACCCTCATCGCCCTCGCCCACGCCGTCACCCTCGCCCTCACCCCGCCCGCCTACCTGATGCCGCCGGTCATCGACCAGGTCCGCGCCCCCCAGTGCGGCAGCATCCGCGCCGTCTCCGCCTACTGCCTCGGCGGCCACGACGTCGGCCAGGAGTGGCGTCGCTGGATCATGGTGGCCCTGCTGCTGCTCGTCGCCTCCGGCTGGCGGCCCCGCTGGACCGTGATCCCGCACGCCTGGATCACCTTCTCCATCGGCGTGAGCATCTCGCTCCCCGACGGCGGCGAGTCCATCGCCCGCATCGTCTGCCTGCTGATCGTCCCGCTCGGCCTCGCCGACGACCGCACCTGGCACTGGTCCCGGCCCGCCACCCCGATCGGCCCGACCGCCCGCGGCATCGCCTTCGCGGCGTTCCTCGCCGTGCGGCTGCAGCTCGCGATCCTCTACATGCAGAGTGGCGTGAGCAAGTGGGGCGTCCCGGACTGGCTCAACGGCTCCGCCGAGTTCTACGTCCTGCGCAGCCCGCTCTTCGGCGTGGCCGGCCCGCTCAAGCCCCTGCTGCTGTGGATGTCGGACAACTCCCTCATCGAGGCCGGGATGACCTGGGGCGCGATCATCATCGAGATCGTCATCGCGGTCTTCCTGCTCAGCTCGACCCGCTGGCGGCGCACGGCCTTCGTCCTGGACGTCGCCCTGCACGTGAGCATCATCGTCACCATGGGCCTGTGGAGCTTCGCCCTCGTCATGATGGGCTCCGCCGCCATCGCGGCCCTGCCGGACCGGCTGCCCGGACCGGAACCGGGGACCGCGGAGGACGAGGCCGCCCCGCTCCCGGAGCGCGAACCGGCGCCGGCCGCCGTGTAGTTCACCCCCGTTGGCTTCACCGTGCATCGATTCGGGCAAGACATCTGCACAGGGATCCGTCCAGGAACCCGTCCCGTTGGTCACCGTCATCGGCCGGTGGCCAGCGGGACGAGGTCCCGTCGCGCACCCGCCGCCTCCCCCGCTCCGCCGCCCTCTGGCGGGGGAGGGAACCCGTGTACGAAGATCTGGCGCGTGCATCACACATGGATGCGGTACCTCACCCCCGGACCGGTCCATCACCGGCTCGGCCTGGTCTGTCTCGGCGTCGGCCTGCAGCACGGCGCCCTGCCCGCCGTCGGCCCCCGCACCCTCGGCCACCACGTGGCCGTCGTCATCGGCGCCGGGACCGGCTGGTGCCGCACCCCCGACGGCCGTACCCACCCCGTCGCCGCCCCCGCCCTCCTGTGGCTCGTCCCCGGCGTGCCGCACCACTACGGCGCCGCGCCCGGCGGCGGATGGGACGAGGCCTTCGTCGGCTTCACCGGCCCCGCCGTCGCCGCCTACACCGAACTCGGCTGCATCGAGCCCGACCGCCCCGTCGTGCCCCTCGCCGACGCCGTCGGCCCGCGCGCCGCCGTCGCCCGCATCGCCCGCGCCGCCCGCCGAGGCAACCCCCTGCTGGAGATCGAGACCTCCGCGGGCGTCCACGAGCTCCTGGTGGCCCTGCGCCGCGCCCGCGCCGACGCGGACGCCGGCGACACCGCGGACGACCCCGTGCTGCAGGCCCTGGCCCGCGACGCCTTCCTGCCGCTGTCCGTCGCCCAGCACGCCGCCCGGCACGGCATGACCCCCGCCGAACTGCGCTCCGCCGTCCGCCGCGGCGCCGGGTGCGGCCCCAAGGACTACCTCCTGGGCATCCGCCTGGGCCGCGCCAAGGAACTGCTCGCCGCCACCGAACTGCCCGTCGCCGCCGTCGCCCGGCGCGTCGGCTACGACGACCCCGCCTACTTCAGCCGCCTCTTCACGCGCCGTGTCGGCACCGCTCCCGTCCGCTTCCGCGCCCGGGAGAGTGCGGCCGGATCATCGCGTTCCGCCTAGGCTGGGGTCGTATGAACGACAGTGCCGCCAACGCCCCCGCCCTGGACGCGTCCGTCCGCGCCGAGCTGAACCGTCTGCGCGACAGCATCGACAACATCGACGCCGCAGTGATCCACATGCTCGCCGAGCGCTTCAAAGCCACCCAGCAGGTCGGTCACCTGAAGGCCGCCCACAGGATGCCGCCCGCCGATCCCGCCCGCGAGGCCCGGCAGATCGCGCGGCTGCGCGAGCTCGCGGAGAACGCCAAGCTGGATCCCGCTTTCGCGGAGAAGTTCCTCAACTTCATCATCGCCGAGGTGATTCGGCACCACGAGCACATCGCGCGGGCGTAGGCCACGCCCGTAAGGGGCACGGGGAACTGCGCGATCGGCCACGATGCGCCCGCAGAGGAAGCCCCGGACCCCAGGGCGGTGCGTCGGCTGCGGGCCGTCTCCGGCCGGTCGCGCAGGTTCCCGCGCTCCTTACGGGGCGCGGGAACCATGCGGCAAGCTGAGCCACATGCCCGTACTGACGCGCGACGAAGCGCAGACCCGAGCCGCCCTCCTCGACGTTCACCACTACCGCATCGACTTGGACCTCACCCCCGGTGAGACCTTCGGCTCCACCACCGTCATCCGCTTCACCGCCCGCACCGCCGGCACCACCTTCGTCGAACTCAAGCCCGCCGCCCTGCACCGCGCCACCCTCGACGGGCAGGCCCTCGACCCCGCCGCCCTCGACGACAACCGCCTCCCGCTCACCCTCACCGCGGGCGAGCACGAACTCCGCGTCGAAGCGGACATGCGCTACTCCCGCACGGGCGAGGGCATGCACCGCTTCACCGACCCGGCCGACGGCGAGACCTACGCCTACACCCAGCTGTTCATGGAGGACGTGCAGCGCGTCTTCGCCGCCTTCGACCAGCCCGACCTCAAGGCCGTCTTCGAACTCGCCGTGACGGCCCCGCCGCACTGGACCGTCCTCGGCAACGGCATCGCCCGCCCGGCCGGCGACGGCCGCTGGGAGCTCGCCCCCACCCCGCCCGTCAGCACCTACCTCGTCGCCGTCGCCGCAGGCCCCTGGCACTCCGTCCGCACCGAGCACGCCGGACTGCCCTTCGGCATCCACTGCCGCCGCTCCCTCGCCGCCCACCTGGACGCCGATGCCGAGGAGATCCTCGGCATCACCCGCCACTGCTACGACCGTTACCACGAGAAGTTCACCGAGCCGTACCCCTTCGACTCCTACGACCAGGCCTTCGTCCCCGAGTTCAACGCCGGGGCCATGGAGAACCCCGGACTGGTCACCTTCCGCGACGAGTTCGTCTTCCGCTCCGCCGTCACCGACACCGAGCGCCAGACCCGCGCGATGGTCATCGCCCACGAAATGGCCCACATGTGGTTCGGCGACCTCGTCACGCTGAAGTGGTGGGACGACATCTGGCTCAACGAGTCCTTCGCCGAGTACATGGGCTACCAGACCCTCGTCGAGACCGGCGACTTCCCGGACACCTGGACCGAATTCGGCATCTCCCGCAAGGGCTGGGGCTACGACGCCGACCAGCGCCCCTCCACCCACCCCGTCGCCCCGGACCCCGACGCCGTCCCCGACACGGCCTCCGCGCTCACCAACTTCGACGGCATCTCCTACGCCAAGGGCGCCAGCGCGCTGCGCCAACTCGCCGCCTGGCTGGGTGAGAAGGAGTTCCTCGCCGGCATCAACGACCACTTCACGCGGCACCGCTTCGGCAACGCCACCCTCGCCGACTTCCTCGACTCCCTCGCCCGCGCCACCGACCGCGACGTCCACGGCTGGGCCCGCAGCTGGCTGCGCACCACGGGCGTCGACACCCTCACGCCCGACGTCACCGAGGAGGACGGCCACTGGCGCCTCGCCGTCCGCCACGACGGCGGCCGCCCGCACCGCATCACCGTCGGCCTCTACGACCACGACCCCGCCGACCCCGGGCGGCTCGTGCCCCGCACGCCCGTCGAGGCCGACCTGCCCGGCGAGACCGTCACCCACCCCGGCCGCAGGCCCGACCTGCTCCTGCTCAACGACGGCGACCTCACCTACGCCAAGGTCCGGCTCGACCCCGGCTCCTGGGACACCGCCCTGGAGGCCCTGTCCGGGCTGCCCGGCGCCCTCAGCCGCGCCGTCGTCTGGAACGCGGCCCGCGACATGGTCCGCGACGGCGAACTCGCCCCCGCGGCCTACCTCCGCGCCGCCCGCGCCCATCTGCCGCGCGAGCACGACAACGCGATCGTCCAGGGCGTCCTCGCCTTCGCCCGCACCCAGATCGCGGATCTGTACCTCCCCGCGGACGAACGCCCGGACGCGCTCGCCGGGTTGCGCGCCCTCAGCCGCGACCTGCTGGAGCGCACCACCCATGCCGGCGTGCGGCTGACGGCCGTCCGCACCCTGATCGCCGGCGCGCTGCGCCCCGACGCCCTGCGCGAGTGGCTCGCCGCGGACACCGTGCCCGGCGGCCCCGTTCTCGACCCCGAGCTGCGCTGGCGCATCCTCACCCGCCTCGCCGTGCTCGGCGACCTCACCCCGGCCGGGATCGACGCCGAACTCGCCCGCGACCCCAGCGCCACCGGCCACGAGGGCGCTGCGCGCTGCCGGGCGGCGTTGCCGGACCAGGCCGCCAAGGAGGCGGCCTGGCAGGCCATGTTCGCCACGGACGACCTGTCCAACTATCTGTTCGCGGCCACCGCCCAGGGCTTCTGGCAGCCCGAACAGCTCGACCTCGTACGCCCGTTCAGGGCCCGCTACTACCCGGCAGCGGTGTCCCTCGCCACCCGCCGCGGCGCGGCCCTCGCGGAGGCGGCGGGACGCCACGCGTTCCCGCTGACGCTGGTCGAGGAGGAGACGGTACGCCTGGGAGAGCAGTGCCTGCGGGACGCGGACCCCGCGCCGGCGCTGCGCCGGAAGCTGATCGACCAACTGGACGACTTGAGGAGGGCACTGCGGATCCGCCGGGCCGGCTAGGCGGGCCGCGCCCCGAAGGGGCGCGGGGCTGTTACATCATGCGGCTCCGCCGCGTGGGCGCGATCAGCCACCGACGGCCCGCAGACAACGGGAGAGGCCCCGCACCCCCGAACAAAGGGGTGCGGGGCCTCCCGCAATGAAGCCTTGCCCAGTGCGCGACGTCAGTCGCGCGCCTCCGCATCGGCCGCCTTCGCGGTGCGCAGCTCCTCCATGAACCGGTCCACGACCCCGCTCTCGCGCGCGAAGTCCTCGACCGGCTCGCCGACGACCTTGCCCGCCAGCTGCGCCGCCAGCACACCCACCTGCTCGCGCAGCTCCGCCTCGGCGACCGCGCGCTCCGCGTCGATCACCGCGTGGCCCGCAGCGATGATCTCCTCGCGCTGGCGCTGGCCCTCGGCCCGCAGCTCCGCGATGATCGCGTTGCCCTGCTCGAGGGACTCCTGGCGCAGCCGGGCGGCCTCGTGCCGGGCCTCGGCCAGCAGCGCCTGGTACTCCTCGTGCACCCGCGCGGCCTCGGCGCGGGTCTCCTCCGCCTCCTCGAAGCGGCCGTCGGTGGCCTGCTCGCGCTCGGCGAGGACCTTGTTGATCCGGGGCAGGATCACCTTCGCCATCAGGGCGAAGACGAGGAAGAAGCACACCAGCCCGAGGACGAGCGGTGCGGGCTCGGGCTTGAGGGGTCCGACGTCGAGAGCAAAGTTCATGGCCATGGGAGCAGATTAGTCGAAGTCGCACGCCGTACCCCACCAAGGGGGAAGTACCACCATCGGGCGAACCACCTTCCACCAGGGGGTTACCGGCCGTGCGCGCTCGGTAGCTTGTGGCCGTTCGTGCAGGCCCGGGCCGATGCCCGGGCCTGCCCGCCATAAGTCAACCCAAAAAGGGGCAAGTCCACCATGCCTGCGCCCGCCGCCGACCATTCCCCCGCAGCGCTCGCGGGCGGCGCCCAGGGAACTCGCGCCCTGCGCCCCCTCGTCGACACCGCCCTGCACGCCCTCGCCCGCGGGGCCACCGCCCGCGGCGGCCCGCTCCCGGCCGGCGGACCCCCGGCGGTCGACGCCCGCATCACCGCCGCCGCCACGCCCGTCCTCCCCGAGCACGGCACCGGGCCGCACGAAGCCCTGCGCACCCTCGTCCAGGCGCTCGCCGAGGGGGCGGCCGATCCCGCCGACCCGCACTGCGCCGCCCATCTGCACGGCCCCGCCCTCGCCGTCGCCGCCGCGGCCGACCTCGCCGCCTGCGCGCTCAACCCCTCGCTCGACTCCTGGGACCAGGCCCCCTCCGCGACCGCCCTGGAGGCCCTCACCACCCGCGCGCTCGCCGCCCTCGCCTACCCCCGGCGCCCCGCCCCCGACGCCCTCGTCACCACCGGCGGCACCGAGTCCAACCAGCTCGCCCTGCTGCTCGCCCGGGAGAACGCCCGCACCTGCGCCCACCGGCCGCTGCACGTCGTCTGCGGGGCCAACGCCCACCACAGCATCTCCCGCGCCGCCTGGCTCCTCGGCCTCCCCGTCCCCCACATCCTCCCCACCCCCACCGGCACCATCGACCCCACCGACCTCGACAAGGCCCTCGGCGAGCACCACACCGATGCCCCCCGGCTCGTCGTCGCCACCGCGGGCACCACCGACGCCGGCCTCATCGATCCGCTGCCCGGCATCGCCGACGTCTGCGCCGCCCGCGGCGTCCCCCTCCACATCGACGCCTCCTACGGCGGGCCGCTCCTCTTCAGCGACACCCTCCGCCCCGCCCTCGCCGGCCTCGACCGCGCCGACAGCATCACCCTCGACCTGCACAAGCTCGGCTGGCAGCCGATCGCCGCGGGCCTCCTCGCCGTCCCCGGCAGCGAGGTCCTGGCCCCCCTCGGCCACCGGGCCGACTACCTCAACGCCCACGACGACATCGCCGCGGGCCACCCCGACCTGCTCCACCGTTCCCTGCGCACCACCCGCCGCCCCGACATCCTCAAGATCGCCGTCACCCTCCGCGCCCTCGGCCGCACGGGGCTCGGCGAACTCATCGAGCGCGTCTGCACCCTGGCCCACCGCCTCGCCGACCTCGTCGACGCCCACCCCTCCTTCGACCTCCACTCCCGCCCCACCCTCAGCACCGTCCTCTTCCGCCCCGCGAACTCCGACGACCGCTCCACCGGCAGCCTCCGCCGCCGCCTGCTCCACCACGGCCACGCCGTCCTCGGCCGCGCCACCACCCCCGAAGGCCTCTGGCTCAAGGCCACCCTGCTCAACCCCCACACCCGCACCGACGACCTCCGCAACCTCCTGGAACTCGTGGAAGGCCACACCACCGGATGACCACCCCCCAGCAGCCCGCCCCGTCGGCCGCCGACCAGCCCCTGGATCTGGCCGGCATCGGCATCGGCCCGTTCAACCTCTCGCTCGCGGCCCTCGCCCACCCCCTGCCGGACCTCCGCGCGGCCTTCTACGACCAGAACACCGCCTTCCAGTGGCACCCCGGCCTGCTCATCGAGGGCACGACCGTGCAGGTCCCCTTCCTCGCCGACCTCGTCACCCTCGCCGACCCCACCAGCCCCTGGAGCTTCCTCAACTACCTGAGGACCCGCGAGCGCCTCTACCCCTTCTACTTCGCCGAGCGCCAGCACATCCAGCGCGCCGAGTACGACGCCTACTGCCGCTGGGTCAGCGAGAACCTCGACACCCTGCACTTCGACCACCAGATCGACGCCGTCCGCTGGAACCCCGAGCGCGTCCTCTTCGAGATCGACTACACCCAGCTCGACCGCGAGGGCGAGGCCGAGGCCCTCGGCCGCGCCTACACCCGCAGCCTCGTCCTCGGCGTCGGCACCGCCCCCTACGTCCCCGAGCCGCTGCGCCCCCTGGCCGAGGCGCCCGCCGTCCCCGTCATCCACTCCGCCGACTACCTCGCCCACCGCGAACGGCTGCTCGCCGCCGAGCACATCACCGTCATCGGCTCGGGCCAGTCCGGCGCCGAGATCTTCCTCGACCTGCTGCGGCAGCGGCCGGCCGGGCGCGAGAAGCTCCACTGGCTCGCCCGTACCGCCGCCTTCGCGCCCATGGAGTACAGCAAGCTCGGGCTCGAACACTTCACGCCCGACTACACGCACTACTTCCGCGCGCTCCCCGAGGGCGTACGCGACCAGCTCCTGCCCCAGCAGTGGCAGCTCCACAAGGGCATCGCCCCCGACACGATCACGGCCATCCACGACGAGCTCTACCGCCGCAGCCTGCACGGCGGCTGGCCCGACGCCACCCTCACCCCGGGAGTCTTCGTCCGCACCGCGGGGCGCGTCGGCACCACCCGCGTCGAGCTCCACCTCGAACACACCCAGCAGAACGCCCGCTCACGTCTCACCACCGACGCCGTCGTCCTCGCCACCGGCTACCGCGAGCGCCGCGTCGAGACCCTGCTCGCCGCGCTGGACCCGTACATCCGCCGCGACTCCAGCGGCCGCCCCCGCATCGACGAGCACCACCGCCTCGTCCTCGACCCCCTCGTCAAGGGCGCCGTCCACGTGCAGAACGCCGAGCTCCACACCCATGGCGTCGGCGCCCCCGACCTCGGCCTCGCCGCCTGGCGCAGCGCCACCATCCTCAACGCCGTCACGGGGAAGCCCGCCTACCCCCTCCCGGACCGCACCGCCTTCACCACCTTCGGCCTGGAGCCGCGGCTCGTGTCGCGGCCCCAGCACCCCGCGTCAGAAAACCGGAACGCCATCCCGCGTCAGCTTCCAGTCCACTGAGGCGAACCGGCTCACGTCGACCGCCCCCTGCGCCTTCGTCCAGTTGATGATCGTGTTACGGATCTCCTCCGAATTCGCCCACAGCTGCTTGGCCTTGGCCACATGCGGGAAGTTCCCGCCGCCGCCGGCCCGGTAGTTGTTCACCGCCAGCACGAACTGCGCCGCATCGTCCAGCGGCTTGCCGTCGAACGACAGCTTCGCGATCCGCTCGCCCGGAGCCTTCGCGATGTCGATCTCGTACGAGAGGCCGCTGACGACGTCGTAATTGAAGTCCGGAATCGATTCGGCGTTCGTCAGCTTCGCCGGGTCGACGGGCGCGCCGGCCGCGGTCCGTGCGTAGTAGTGCGCCGAGAACTCCAGGTACGCGCGCAGCTGCGCGCCCGTCATCAGGCGTGCCTCCAGCGTGTTCTCGAACGGGTACAGCCCGGCCGCCTCCCGGATCGTCACCTTCCCCGCCGGTACGGCGGCCGACCGGGAGAAGCACGACGCCTGCGACAGCACCGGCAGCGCGGCGTACTGCGTCCCCGCCAGCGCCGCCTTCACCGTCTCGGCCTGCACGTGGTTGATGAGCTTGATGATGGGCGTGTCCTTGTACGGGGCCTCCGCCGCGCTCATCGCCGCCGAGGACGTGCCGATCACCTGGTTCACATAGGCCACCACCTTGCGGTGCTGCCCGGTGAGGAGACCGGTGATCTTCTTGTCCTCGGGCACCGTGTTGGAGTTCAGCACCTTCGCCGACGCCGACTCCACGTGCCACCGGCCCCGCTCCCACACGAGGGCGAAGTCGAACACCGTCAGCCGCTGGCCCCACTTGAGCGGCTCGGACAGCACGACCTGCTTGCCCGTCGCCTTGTTCGTCACCCGGAGTTCGGGAATCTCGACGTGTGCGTGGCCCACCAGCACCGCGTCGATGCCCGGCACCTTCTCGGCGACCAGGGCCGCCGAGTTCTCGATGTACGGCAGCTGGTCACCGTACGACGAGGTGCCGCTCGCCCCCGCGTGCGCGGCCACGATCACCACGTCCGCGCCCATCGACCGCAGCTTCGGCACCCACTTCGCCGCCTGCTCCTCCAGGCCCGGGAAAAGCATCCTGCCCTGCACATTGGCCTTGTCCCAGATCGCGATCCCCGGATTCGTCAGACCCAGAATCGCCACCCGCACGTCACGGCCGTGCGGCGTGTGCACCCGCTTGATCACGTACGGCCGGAACGCGGGCTTCATCGTCTTCGCATCGAGCGCATTCGCCGCCAGCAGGGGAAAACGGCACTGCTCCTCGAACTTCCGCAGCACCGGAATGCCGTAATTGAACTCGTGATTGCCGACGGCCGCGGCGTCGTAGCCGATCGCATTCATCGCCGCCGCCATCGGGTGCACCGGACCGTGCGCCTTCGTGATCGGCTCCACCCGTGCGTAGTAGTACGACAGCTGGGTGCCCTGAATCGTGTCGCCCGCGTCGATGAGCAGGGTGTTGCGGCGCCCCTTCTCCTCGCGGACCCGGTTCACCAGTGTCGAAATCTTGGCCAGGCCCACGTCGTTGTGCGCCTTGTCCTCGAACCGGGCGTCGGTGAAGTAGTCCCAGTCGAAGACATTGCCGTGCAGGTCCGTGGTGCCCATCACGGTCAGCGCAAAGCGCTTCTTCCTGTCCCCGGAGCGGTCCGGCCCGGCCTCCGCGGCCACGGCCGCAGGAGCCCCCAGCCCTCCCGCGAGCGCCACCCCCGCCCCGGTTGCAGCGGTACGCCCCAGAAAGTCCCTGCGGTCGATCGGCATACGTTCTCCCCATCCGTATCAGCTCACCATGCCTACAACGCGCGTAGATTGTGACCGGGCAACCTGTCCTGCACCACCCTCGCCAGGTTGCAATCCGGTGACTCCCCGGCACACCCTGGCCCGCATGACCGAACACACGATCCCCGCAGGCCAGGCCCACCTCCCGTACGGTACCCCGGACGTCCCCCGCATCGCCGTCCGCGGCGAGGCCCGGCTGGAGGTCGACCCCGAGATCGCCCGCATCGGCATCTCCGTCAACGCCCGCGGCACCGACCGCCGCTCCGCCCTCGACGACCTGACCCGCCGCAACCAGTACGTCATCGACCTGATCCGCAGCTACGGCAGCGAGGTCGAGGAGCTCGAGACCGGCTCCTTCTCCATCACCCCGCAGCTCACCGAGCGCGGCCGCCACGAGCGCGTCCGCGCCTATCACGGCACCGTCCACCTCACCGCGACGCTCAACGACTTCACCGCCCTGGGTGAACTCACCACGCGCCTCGCCGACCTCGACCTCACCCGTGTCGACGGGCCCTGGTGGGCATTGCGCCCCCACTCGCCCGCGTATCGCGAGGCCCGGCAGCAGGCGGTCCGCGAAGCCGTCCAGCGCGCCCGCGAATACGCCGCGGCCCTCGGCGCGGAACTCGCCGCCGTCGTCGAAATCGCCGACACGGGTGCCGAGAACAGCGTCCAGCCCGGGTTGCCCCCGGCCCCCGGTGGAGTGATGCGCGCCGCCTACGGCGGAGCCGCTCCCGCGCCCGCCCCCGCTCTCGACCTCGAACCGCAGCGCCAGACCGTTTACGCCCACGTCAACGCGCGCTTTACGATGACCCGACCGGTTCTCTGAGTCCGCGTATCGAGTGCTCATCAGAGCGACCCCCCGCACGTTTCACAAGTTGTCAACAAGCCTTTACGCAACGGACGTTGGGGAGTTGCGGTGCGCCAATTCTCTACCGACTGGTAGGCCCTAAGGTCGTGCCATGCGCCGAGCGAAAATCGTCTGCACCCTGGGGCCTGCCACCGACTCGTACGAGCAGATCAAGGCCCTCGTCGAAGCCGGCATGGACGTCGCCCGCTTCAACCTCAGCCACGGCACCTACGCCGAGCACGAGGCGCGGTACCAACGAGTACGCAAGGCGGCCGAGGAAACCGGCCGCAACGTCGGCATCCTCGCCGACCTTCAAGGCCCGAAGATCCGCCTCGGCCGCTTCCGCGAAGGCCCGGTACTCCTTGAACGCGGTGATGAATTCACCATCACCGTCGAGGAGATCGAGGGCGACCGGCACCGGTGCGGCACCACCTACGAGGGTCTCGCCGGGGACGTCGCCAAGGGCGAGCGCATCCTCGTCGACGACGGCCGCGTCACCCTGGAGGTCACCGAGGTCGACGGGCCCCGGGTGAAGACCATGGTCATCGAGGGCGGCATGGTCTCGGACCACAAGGGCCTCAACCTCCCCGGCGTCGCCGTCTCCGTCCCCGCCCTGTCGGAGAAGGACGTCGAGGACCTCCGCTGGGCCCTGCGCAGCGGCATCGACATCATCGCCCTGTCCTTCGTGCGCACCGCCCACGACATCGACCACGTGCACCGCGTCATGGACGAGGAGGGCCGCCGCGCCTTCGTCATCGCCAAGATCGAGAAGCCGCAGGCGGTGCACAACCTGGAGAGCATCGTCGCCGCCTTCGACGGCCTGATGGTCGCCCGCGGTGACCTGGGTGTCGAAATGCCGCTGGAATCGGTCCCGATCGTGCAGAAGCGGGCCGTCAAGCTGGCGAAGCGGAACGCCAAGCCGGTGATCGTCGCGACGCAGATGCTCGACTCGATGATCGACTCCTCGCGTCCGACGCGGGCGGAGGCCTCGGACGTCGCCAACGCGGTGATCGACGGCACGGACGCCGTCATGCTCTCGGGTGAAACGAGCGTGGGGAAGTACCCCGTCGAGACGGTGAAGACGATGGGCCGCATCGTGCGCGCGGCCGAGGAGGACGTCCTGGCGAAGGGGCTCCCCCCGCTGACCGAGCGCAGCAAACCCCGCACCCAGGGCGGCGCGGTGGCCCGCGCGGCCGCCGAGATGGGCGACTTCCTCGGCGCCAAGTTCCTGGTCGCCTTCACTCAATCCGGTGATACGGTGCGCCGGCTCTCGCGCTACCGCTCCCCGATCCCGCTGCTGGCGTTCACGCCGGAGCCGGCGACGCGCTCGCAGCTGAACCTGACGTGGGGCGTCGAGACCTTCCTGGGCCCGATGGTGCAGACGACGGACGAGATGGTCGAGCAGGTGGACGAGTACCTGCTGCGGATCGGCCGCTGCCGCAGGGGCGACATGGTCATCATCACGGCGGGCTCCCCGCCGGGCATGGCCGGGACCACCAACCTGGTGCGGGTGCACCACATCGGGGAGGACGATGCGCCTGCGGCGGCAGGGTCCGGTGGGGTCTGACGGCGTCACGTCAAGTTTTGGTCGTTGGAACCTGCAGGTTTCAGCCATGTCCTGCCGGTCCCAAGGGCCTCACCCCTGCCCGGTGTCCGGAGGGGGTGGGGCGCATAGGCGCTGCGCAAGGGCGCGTGACAGTGCACGCACCGGCGCTTGCTCCCCCCGCCGTGTGCCCGGTGAACGCCCCTCATGATGGCCGGAGTTCACGCTTTTTCTCCCTCCGGACGGGTGCACACTGGTATATACGCGTTCGAGGCACCGCCTCCGACGGCATCCCCTGGCCCGGCTCTGGGATCCACGCGTGCTGATCGGTTCAGGAGGGGTCTCTTGGTCACGGTCCTGTTGTGCGCGCACAATCTGCTGATCCGCACGGGCCTGCGGAAGGTCCTGGAGGACGACGCGTACATTCACGTGGCAGCGGAGGCGGGGACCGTCGACGAGGCCGTCGAGCTCGCGCGCCGGTACCAACCGGACGTGGTGTTCGTCGAGTTGGACATGCCCCACGGCGAAGGCCTGCGGATCGGACGCATGCTGACCGGCACCGGGGACCACCCGGCCGGAGTGGTGTTCATCGCGCAGTCCTTCGACTCGACCACCGCGCTGCGGGGTCTGCTCGCCGGGGCCCGGGCGTTCCTGGCGAAGAGCGACACGCCCCGCCAACTGGTGGCCGCCGTCCATGCGGTGGCGGGCGGGTACACCGTGCTGCCGTCGGCCGTCACCGCCGCGCTGGAGCCCTGGGCGATGCTCTCGACGGCCTTCACGGCGCCGGCGTCGTCCGACGTCTTCGGCCTGCTGACGGACCGGGAGCTGGAAGTGCTCCGGCTGATGGCCACCGGGATGTCCAACGGCGAGATCGCCGGGTTCCTGTCGCTCGGCGAGGCCACCGTGAAGTCGCACGTGTCGCGGCTGCTCTCCAAGCTGGGCCTGCGCAACCGCTCCCAGGCGGTGGCCCGGGCGTACGGCACGGGCCTGATGGGCGTCCCCGCCCGCGCCGCCCAGTAGCGTCCCGCCGGTCAGGCGGTCGTCACGGTGTCCAGCACGGCGAGGCTGCCCGGCGCGATCTCCCGCAGGGACATCCGGAACAGCGCGATGCGGTCGGCGGTGTCGACGAAGAGCAGCATCAGCGGACGGTCGTGGGCGAGCCCGAGCCCCCGCCGCCGGCGCAGGTTCCGGGACTCGCCGAAGCCCGCGACGCAGGGCAGCACGGTCGCGCCGCGCAGACCGTGCTGCCGTGCGTGCCGGACGATCTCGACGTACAGCGGGGAGTGCCCGGCGGTGTCGGTGGTCCTGACGAACACCGTCAGACGATGCATGGTGGCCCCCTGCGGAAGGTCGTCCGACCGCTCGGGCGCGTGTTTCCGCCGTCCCGGCCGGATCATCGCCTCAGTAGCGGTAGTGGTCGGGCTTGAACGGACCGTCGGGCGACACGCCGATGTAGTCGGCCTGTTGCTGCGTGAGCCGGGTCAGGTGCACGTTGAGCGCCTCCAGATGCAGCCGGGCGACCTTCTCGTCGAGGTGCTTGGGCAGCCGGTGCACGCCCACGGGGTACTCCTGGGCGCGGACGAAGAGTTCGAGCTGGGCGATGACCTGGTTGGCGAAGCTCGTCGACATGACGAAGCTGGGATGCCCGGTGGCGTTGCCGAGGTTGAGCAGCCGCCCCTCGCTCAGCACGATCACGGCGTGGCCGTCGGGGAACTCCCACAGGTCCACCTGGGGCTTCACGGTCACCCGCCGGATCCCCGGGAAGGTCTCCAGGCCCGCCATGTCGATCTCGTTGTCGAAGTGCCCGATGTTGCCCACGACGGTCTGGTGCTTCATGCGGGCCATGTGCCCGGCCTTGACGATGTCCCGGTTGCCCGTGGCCGTCACGACGATGTCGGCCGTGGGGAGCATCTCCTCCAGGGTGGCCACGGAGTAGCCGTCCATGGCGGCCTGGAGCGCACAGATGGGGTCGACCTCGGTCACGGTCACCTTCGCCCCCTGGCCGCGCAGTGCTTCCGCACATCCCTTGCCCACGTCCCCGTAGCCGCACACCACGACGGTCTTCCCGCCGATCAGCACGTCCGTGCCGCGCTTGATGCCGTCGATGAGCGAGTGCCGGCAGCCGTAGCGGTTGTCGAACTTCGACTTGGTCACGGAGTCGTTGACGTTGATCGCGGGGAAGAGCAGACGCCCCGCGCGGTGCATGTCGTACAGCCGCAGCACGCCCGTCGTGGTCTCCTCGGACACGCCCCGGACGCCCTGGGCGACGGTGGTCCAGCGCCGCGGGTCCTCGGCCAGGCTGCGCCGCAGGAGATCGAGGATCACGGCCTCCTCCCGCGAGGCGGCGGAGGACGCCTGCGGGACCGTGCCCGCCTTCTCGTACTCCACGCCCTTGTGCACCAGCAGCGTGGCGTCGCCGCCGTCGTCCACGATCAGGTCGGGGCCGCCCTCCGGCCAGATCAGCGCGCGCTCGGTGCACCGCCAGTAGTCCTCCAGGGACTCTCCCTTCCAGGCGAACACCGGTACGCCGCGCGGCTCTTCGGGGGTGCCGTGCGGCCCGACGGCGACCGCGGCGGCCGCGTGGTCCTGCGTGGAGAAGATGTTGCAGCTCGCCCACCGCACCTGCGCGCCGAGCGCCACGAGCGTCTCGATCAGTACCGCGGTCTGCACGGTCATGTGCAGGGAGCCGGTGATCCGGGCGCCCTGCAGCGGTCCGGCGGCGGCGTACTCCTCCCGCAGGGCCATCAGGCCCGGCATCTCGTGCTCCGCCAAGCCGATCTCACGGCGGCCGAACTCCGCCAGCGACAGGTCGGCCACCTTGAAGTCGGACACCACCGGCGTCGGTTCCGGGGAAACTGCGCCCACCGCACACTCCCATCGTCGGGCTGCGTCACAGGGATTCCGGAGGAAGTGTCGCCGTATTCGGTTGCGGCATCATCCGCCTGATTGCTGAATTCCCGGCTCCCCCCGGAGGGGGAGTTTCCGGCCGGTTCCGACTTCCGAATGAGACCGCAGGGTTGAGGAGCGGAGCTCGGTGGTTGAAATCCGTTGGCCGCATGGACGGTTCACCGCTTTCGGCGGTATCAAGTTATCGGTGTCCGGCAGGCCGTCACGGGGGTGGATGTACGAATGTCTCTGAGTGTAGGCCAAGTTGCCCAGGTGCTGATTGCGCTGATCCTGCTGGTGATCGTGGCGCACAGCACCGCGTACGCATTCAAGGCGCTGAAACAGCCGCCGGTCATCGGCGAGATCGTCGGAGGACTGCTGCTCGGGCCGACCGTGCTCGGGTACTTCTGGCCGGGACTTCAGGAGGACCTGATTCCGTCCAAGGGGCCGGCCGCCTCGGCGCTGGGGGTCGTGTACGAGCCGGGGCTGCTGCTCCTCGTCTATCTGACCGGTACGGAACTGCACGGCCGGGCCACCCGGGAGGAGCGCCGGACGATCACGTCCGTCGCGCTCTCCGGCCTGCTGGTGCCGTTCACCGTGGGGCTCGTGGTCGCCCGGTCGTTCGGCGTCGGGACGCTGTCGGGGCCGCACGGGTCCCGGACCACGCTGGTGCTGGTGTTCGGGCTCGCCATCGCCCTCACCAGCATCCCGGTGATCTCCCGGATCATGCTGGACCTCGGCATGCTGCGGACGAGGTTCGCGCGCATCATCCTGACCGTGGCCGTGATGGAGGACGTCGTCCTGTACGTCGTGCTCGCCCTCGTGATGGGAATAGCGGGCGCCTCGTCCGGTGACACGTACGGAATCGGCACCTTGCTGAAGGATGAATCGCTCGGCTGGCAGGCGTGCTACTTCACCGTGGCGCCCGTCGTGTTTCTCCTGCTTCTCGTCCGTTACGGCCGGAGGCTCTTCGCGGGCCTCGCCGGAATGCGCTGGAACCTGCTCGCGCAGCGCAGTCCCACGGCTTTCCTGATGATTTTCGTGTTCGCGCTCTGCCTGGCCTGCAGCGGTCTGGGTATCGATCCGATATTCGGTGCCCTCACGGCCGGGATGTGCGAGGCGGGTGCGGACCGCGGGGACCAGGCTCGGGAGACGCTCCGCACCATCTCACTCGCCTTCTTCGTCCCCGTGTATTTCGCGATCGTCGGGCTGAAGCTGGACCTGATCCACCATTTCGACGTCGTGTTCTTCCTGTGGTTCCTCGGCCTCGCCTGCGTGGTCAAGTTCACCAGCGTGTGGTTCGGGGCCAGGCTGGCCGGGCAGGACCGCACCACGTCGACCGACATCGCCGCGGCGATGAACGCCCGGGGCGGGCCCGGCATCGTGCTCGCCTCCACCACCTTCGGCGCCGGCATCATCAGCGAGGGCTTCTTCAGCGCGCTCGTGGTCCTGTCCATCGTCACGTCCCAGATGGCGGGGGTCTGGCTCGCCAGGGCGGTGCGCCGGGGCGGCCCGCTGCTGGACCGGTTCCCGGACGAGCCCGCGCGGGCGGGCGACGGAAGCGACGACCGGCAGGAGGCTGCGAACGCATGACACGGGGCCCGGCGCGCGGAACCGCGGCAACGCTCGTGAAAACGGCGGACGTCGGCATCGCCATCGTGGACGAGAACGTCATTTTCCGGGCGGGGCTCGTGCACTTCCTGTCCGCGGAGGACGCGTTCACCGTGGTGACGCAGGCGGCGACGGCGCAGGAGGCTGCGGGCGCCGTCGAGGTGCTGCAGCCCGAGGTGGTGCTCGTGGGCGTCGACCGCGTGACGGCCGGCGTCCCCGGGGACCTGACGACGCTGCGCGCGGCCGCACCGCTGGCGCGCGTGGTCGTCCTCCTGGCCCAGGAGGACCCCCTCGCCGTCAGACGCCTGCTCGCGGCCGGGGTCCAGGCGGCCATCCCGCGGCAGGCGTCCCCGCAGGAACTTGCAGGAACGATTCGGGGCATCGTCCAAGGCGCCGACCGCATCGTCCTGTCGGTGGCCCGGAGCACCCTGGCCTGCCTGCGGGGGCAGAGTGAGCCTCAACTCACCGCGCGGGAGCGGGAGATCGTGGCCCTCGTCGCCCGGGGGATGCGCAACTCCCAGATCGCCCGCCACCTGGTCATCACCGAGGGCACGGTCAAGCGCCACCTCTCCAACGCCTACGCGAAGCTGGACGCCGCCTGCCGCACCGAGGCGGTCCGCAAGGCGGTGGAACGCGGCATGATCCCGCCGGTGGTGTCCGTCATGACCCCGCCCGACGGCTACGAGGCCGCCGGATAGGTCATGAAAAGCACCGCGTCCACCCCGGGGCGCAGGGCCTCGTAGAAGTGCTCCACGTCCGCCGGGAACGTCACGAAGTCGCCCTCGTCCAGCTCCACCGGGGCCTCCACCGGGCGCACCCGGAGCGCCCCGCGCAGCACGACGATGCGCTCGACGGTCCCCTTGCCGTGGGCGGGGCTGTCGATGCGCCGGCCGGCGTCGGCGCACGGCTCTGCGGGCCAGGCGCGGGCGGAAATACGACGCCGGGCCGGCCGCCGACCGGATACGGATCGGCGGCAGGCCCGGCGCAGCGGCCGTCAGCGCGTTTCCACGCGGACCTTCAGGCCGGCCTTCAGGTTGTAGGGGTAGGCGAGGCTGGCGGCGTTGCGGGCGAGGGACAGGTACCCGCGGCTGTTGAGGTAGAAGGCGATGTTGCCGACCGCCCCGGCGTCCGCGAAGGTCGGGGTGAGGGGGGCCTCGAACGGCAGGACGTCGTCGAGGATGATCTTCAGGTGCTTCCCGTGGCCGATGCCGGCCTTCTCCAGGTCCACGCGGTGGATGTTGGTCCAGATGTTGCCGAAGGGGTGGTCGATCGCGGTGACGACGCCGGTGAGCGTCTCGCCGGAGATCTCGACCGCGGGCCGGTGGAAGCGGACGATCTCGCTGTCGTCGAGGCGGCGGCCCACCTCCGCCAGCGGGAAGCCGGCGGCGAGGTGGGCGGAGGGGATGGCCACCATCTCGCGGCTGTAGAAGGTCGGTTCCGGGTTCGCGGGGATGACCTTGGTGGACGTGACCTCGTACGCCTCGACGTAGCCGTGCTCCTCGAGCACCGTGGTCAGCAGGCCGTTGTTGGGCGCGATGTAGATGTACGAGCCCTCGGCCCGCTCGAATCCGGTGCCGGAGCCGGCCCACTGGCCGCGGGCGCCGCCCTTGGCGGCCTGCCGGATCCGCACGGCCACGGAGCGGGTCGTGGTGCCGGTCGCGGGATAGGTGGTGGTGGCGAACACCGTGCCCTCGGGGAAGAAGCGGGGGAGGTCGACGATGTAGCGCGCGCCTTCCTCGACGTCCCACGGAGTCATGGAGTGGCAGACGTCCACCACCGTGACGCCGGGGCAGATGCTGTGCATGAGGCCCTTGCACTGGGCCACCGAGTCGTCCGTGGTGCCGAGGTCGCTCATGAAGGCGATGATGGGGCGCTGAGAGCCGTTTGCAGCCACGCGAACTCCTTCTGCCTGTGATCACCCGGATTGCTGTGACAACGAAGCTAGGCAGGAAGCGCAGCGATCTGAAGGGAACTTAGGTTCTATATCTCTCTGCATCCAAAGCTGTAGGGGAACCCGCCCCCCTTTGCGTCATGCAACCGGACGCGGGCGCTGCTAAGTTGCGGGCCCACACCATGCCAGCTGGAGGGTTCTGTCATGCGAGAATCGGGCGGCGCGGCTTTCCACTCGGCCGACCTCGGCATCATCGGGGGCAGCGGGCTCTACGCCTTCGACGGCCTGCAGGACGTGACGGAAGCCGAACTCAGGACTCCCTACGGCGACCCCAGCGGGCCGCTGGTCCTGGGCGCGGCCGGGAACCGCCGCATCGCATTCCTGCCGCGCCACGGGCGCGGCCACCGCATCGCCCCGTCGCAGGTTCCGGCGCGGGCCAACATCTACGCGCTGAAGTCCCTCGGCGTCCGTGAAGTGATCAGCGTCAGCGCCGTGGGCAGCCTGCGCGGCGACTTCGCCCCGGGCGACATGGTCGTCCTCGACCAGCTCTTCGACCGGACCTCGGGGCTGCGGCCCGCCTCGTTCTTCGGGGACGGGATGGTGGCCCACGTGTCCATGGCGGACCCGTACTGCGGCCGGCTGCGCCCCTTCCTCGAACGGGTGGCCGCCGAGGAGCACCCCACGGTCCACGGGTCCGGGACGTACTGCTGCATCGAGGGGCCCCAGTTCTCCACCCGCGCCGAGTCCGAGGTGTACCGCTCGTGGGGGATGGACGTCATCGGCATGACGGCGCTGCCGGAGGCGAAGCTCGCCCGTGAGGCCGAACTCTGTTACACGGGGCTCGCACTCGTGACGGATTACGACTGCTGGCACCCGGGCCACGCGTCGGTGGACGCCCAGGGGGTCGCGGAGATCATGGAGGCCAACGTGGCCGCGGCGCAGCGGGTCGTGATGCGGTTCGCCGAGACGTCCCGGCCCGCCGCCTGCGTGTGTCACCGGGCCCTGGACAAAGCCATCATGACCGACAGTCAGATCATCCGGGGAGGCCCGGCGAGCACGGTGCCCACGCTCCTGCGCGACCGGATCGCGCCGGTGCTGTGAGCCCGCCCGTGTCCCGCCGGAGCCGCGGGCGCGGACGGTATGGTGCTCCGCGGGCCGGTCGTCGCCGACGGGCCGTTCCCGGCGGGAGTGTCAACTCGGCACCCTCCCCGCCCTGTTCCCTGCGCCGCGTCGGGCGGCTGAGAGGTGTCCGGTGGAAACCACGGAGAGTACGGAAGTCACGGAGAGCATGTACGAGAAGCTGGTGGAGCTGCTGGACCGGCACGGTGCCGAGTACCGCCTGATCGACCACGAGCCGGAGGGCCGTACCGAGATCGTCAGCCCCATGCGGGGGAACGACGTCGCCGACGCCGCCAAGTGCATCGTCGTCATGGTCAAGTTGGGCAAGAAGGTCACCAAGTACGTGCTGGCCGTGGTGCCCGGCGATGCGCGCGTCGACCTCGACGGCATCAAGCAGCTGCTCGGCGGCACGTACGTGTCGTTCGCGAACACCGAGGCCGCGGAGCGTCTGGCGGGCAGCGTGGCGGGGACGATCCTGCCCTTCACCTTCCACCCGGACCTGGAGCTGATCGTCGATCCGTCGCTGGTGGAGAAGGAGGAGATCTTCTTCAATGCCGCGCGCCTCGACCGGTCCATGGCCCTCCGCGTCAAGGACTACGTCGCCATCACGTCCCCGCGGCTGGAGCGCATCGCGGCTCCGGCGAACTGAGGCGCCTGTCCGGCGGCGGTCGCCGGACGTCCTACTGCTGCCCATGGTGTTCGATATCGACGCTCCTGTCACTCTGCTGGACGCCGTGAGCGGGACGGCCGCCTGATCAGCCGTCCCCGGCGCCGCCGATGCGGAAGGCGTCCACCTCGTCCAGGACGACCAGGCAGTCGGCCAGCATGTGTTCGGCACCGGCCAGGAAGGAGCGGAGGCGGTCCTCGACGTCGATCATCGTGATCACCAGCGGCAGACCGTCGCTGAACGACAACAGCCGGTCGGTGTGCAGGGCGGACGGTCTTCCGAAGCCCTCGGTGCCCCGTGAGAGCGTCGCTCCGGCGAGTCCGCGCTGCTGGGCCCTGCGGATGATCTCGTCGTGCAGCGGCCGGCCCTGCCAGGTGTCCCCCTCCGAGAGGAAGACGGTCGCCCGGATCGCCGGACCGTTCAGACTCATCGCGCGGCTCCGGCTGCTCGATGCGGCCTTGTGTGCCGGGTGCGGGATTCGAACCCGCAAGCCCTCTCGGGCAGATGTGTTTGAGACATCCGTGTATGCCATTCCACCAACCCGGCCGGGTGCAGCCCGGACAGCTTACCTTGTGGGGGTCTGCGGCGTCGCGCAGGTAGGCTCATACGGCATCACCTGTACTGACGAGGAGTCCCGTGAGCGCCGCCGAGCCCCAGCCGCCCGTCGACGACGAGCCGCAGCACACCCCTCCCCACACGACCCGGGTCGTCATCGCCGAGGACGAGGCCCTCATCCGGCTCGACCTGAAGGAGATGCTCGAGGAGGAGGGTTATTCCGTCGTCGGTGAGGCCGGCGACGGCGAGGCCGCCGTGGAGCTGGCCCGGGAGCACCGGCCCGACCTGGTGATCATGGACGTCAAGATGCCCGTGCTCGACGGGATCTCCGCCGCGGAGCGGATCGCGGCCGAGTCCATCGCGCCGGTCCTCATGCTGACCGCCTTCTCGCAGCGCGACCTGGTCGAGCGGGCCCGCGACGCGGGCGCCATGGCGTACCTGGTCAAGCCATTCAGCAAGAGCGACGTGGTCCCGGCCATCGAGATGGCCGTCTCCCGCTTCACGGAGCTCAAGGCGCTGGAGCAGGAGGTCGCCGACCTCGCCCAGCGGCTGGAGACGCGCAAGCTCGTGGACCGTGCGAAGAGCGTGCTGCAGACGCAGTACGGGCTGACGGAGCCGGCCGCGTTCCGGTGGATCCAGAAGACGTCGATGGACCGGCGGCTGTCGATGCAGCAGGTCGCCGAAGCGGTTATTCAGGACGCGGCGGAGAAGAAGGCCGCCAAGGAGCAGTAGCGGCTGCGGGCCGGTTCGGGTTGCTCGCGCCCACGCGGCGGAGCCGCACATCCAGCAGAGCCCCGCGCCCCTTACGGGGCGCGGGTTTCAGTCCTCGCCCAGGTACGCCTTGCGGACCTTTTCGTTGTGCAGCAGCTCCGCCCCCGTCCCCGACAGGACGATCCTGCCCGTCTCCATCACGTGGCCGTGGTCGGCCAGGGACAGGGCGGCCTGGGCGTTCTGCTCGACCAGCAGGATGGTGGTGCCGCCGGCCCTGAGCCGGGCGATGGTCTCCATGATCTTCTGCATCATGATCGGCGAGAGGCCCATCGAGGGCTCGTCGAGCATCAGCAGCCTGGGGCGGGACATCAGGGCCCTGCCCATGGCGAGCATCTGCTGCTCCCCGCCGGAGAGGGTGCCGGCGGCCTGCCCGGCGCGCTCCCCGAGGATGGGGAAGAGCTCGTAGACGTGCTGGACGTCCTGGGCGATCCCGTCCTTGTCCTTCCTGAGGAACGCCCCCAGCCGGAGGTTCTCGGCGATGGTGAGCCGGGGGAAGACGTGGCGGCCCTCGGGGGAGTGGGCGAGGCCGAGGGCGACGATGTCGTGGGCCGGGACGCCGGCCAGCGGGCGGCCGGCGAAGCGGATGCTGCCGCCGCGGGGCGTGAGCAGGCCGGAGAGGGTGCGCAGGGTCGTCGTCTTGCCCGCGCCGTTGGTGCCGATGAGGGTGACGATCCGGCCCTCTTCGACGGTGAAGCCGATGCCCTTGACGGCTTCGATCTTTCCGTAGGCGACACGGAGGTCGGTCACCTCCAGCAGGGGTGCGGTCATCGTCCCTGTCCCTCCGATTCGGCCGCGGCCTCCTCCGCCGCCTCCACTTCGGCGACCTCCTCCTGTCCCGGTGCCCCTTCGAAGGGCGTGCCCAGATAGGCCGCCACGACGCGTTCGTCCCGCTGCACCGCCTCCGTCGTCCCCTCGACGAGCTTCTCGCCCTGCACGAGGACCGTGACGCGGTCGCAGAGGTTGAAGATGAAGCGCATGTCGTGCTCGATGACGAGCACGGCCGTGCCCCGGTCGCGGATGGCGAGGACGAGTTCCTCGGCGGCGCGGGTCTCCTGGGGGTTCATGCCGGCGGTGGGCTCGTCGAGCAGGAGCAGGCCGGGTTCGCCGGCGAGGGCCCGGGCGATCTCCAGACGGCGCTGTTCGCCGTAGGGGAGATTGCGGGCGAGGTGGCCGGACTTGGCGGCGAGGCCGGTGAACGCCAGGAGTTCGGTGGCGCGTTGGGCGGAGGCGGCTTCGGCACGGTGGAAGGCCGGTCCGCGGACGAGGGCGGAGAAGAGGCCCTCCTTGGTGCGGGTGTGACGGCCGACGAGGACGTTTTCGAGGACGGTCATGTTGGCGAAGAGACGGATGTTCTGGAAGGTGCGGGCGACTCCGGCCCGGGCGACGAGGTGGGGCTTGGGCGGCAGGGTGCGTCCCCGGTAGGTCACGGTGCCTTCGGTGGGGGTGTAGAGGCCGGTGAGGCAGTTGAAGAGGGTGGTCTTTCCGGCTCCGTTGGGGCCGATGAGTCCGACGATCTGGCCGGGCCGGACCGTGAGGTCGACGGAGCGCACGGCGGTGAGCCCGCCGAAGCGCATGGTGACGCCGGTGGCGGCGAGCAGCGGGGTGCCGGTCATGGTGGTCATGCCTCCGCCTGGGCTGCGGTGTCCTCGTGGAATTCGAGCTGCTGCCGCCGGTTGGGGATGATCCCTTCGGGACGGAAGCGCATGAGGAGGATGAGGGCGGCTCCGAAGGCCAGGAGCTGGTAGTCCTGGAGGAACTGGAGCTTGGCCGGGATGAGGTAGAGCAGGGCCGCGCCGAGGAGGGGGCCGGTGATGGTGCCCATGCCGCCGAGGATGACGGCGGCGAGGAGGAAGGCGGAGTTGGGCGGCACGGGCCCGGCGAAGACGTACTGCTCGGGCACGACGGTGTGCGCGACGTGGGCCTGCACGGTGCCGGCGAGCCCGGCGAGGGTGGCGCCGAGGGCGAAGGCCAGGAGCTTGAGGCGGAAGGCGTTGATGCCCATGGCGGTGGCCGCCGTCTCGTCCTCGCGGATGGCGACCCAGGCGCGCCCGATACGGGAGTTGCCGGCGCGGCTGAAGACGAGGACGACGATGACGGTGAACAGCAGCATCAGGAGGTAGTAGTTGGCGAAGGGGCTGAGGGTGATGGCGCCGAGGGAGTGTTTGTCGCCGAAGTTGTAGCCGAAGAGCTCCAGGTCGGGGATGTTGGGGATGCCGTTGGGGCCGTTGGTGACCGAGGGGCCGGACTGGCCGTCGAGGTTGCCGACGGCGAGGCGGAAGATCTCGCCGAATCCGAGGGTGACGATGGCCAGGTAGTCGCCGCGCAGCCGGAGCGTGGGGGCGCCGATGACGACGCCGAAGACGAGGGAGGCGGCGGCGCCGGTGAGCACGGCCGCCCAGAACGGGAAGCGGACGTGCAGGGTGGAGGCGGTGGAGCCGGAGACGAGGGCGGCGGTGTAGGCGCCGACGCCGAGGAAGGCGACGTAGCCGAGGTCCAGCAGCCCGGCGAGGCCGACGACGACGTTGAGGCCGAGTGCGACGGTGGCGAAGATCAGGATGTTGACGATGATGAGGGTGTATTCGTCGGTGGCCTGGGTGAGCGGGAAGAGCGCGGCGGAGACGAAGGCGGCGGCCACGGTGACGTTGCGGTGCCGTGCGGTGAGGCCGGCGAGCCGTGCGGTGAGGCCGGCCTGGTGGAGGGCGGCGGCGCAGAAGCCGGTGAGGAGCAGGAACCCGGTGAAGAGCTCGCCGTAACCGGTGCCGATGCCGTAGGTGAGGACGGCGAGGGAAATGCCGAACGCGGCGGCGATGAGCAGGATTTCGGCCCAGTCGGGGAGCTGTCGTGCGGGGGGCAGGGGACGGCCGGTGCGGCCGGGGCGCAGGGTGCGCACGATGCCGCGGACGGCGGCGAGGCGGAGCAGGCCGCGGGCCGGGTAGGAGTCGGCGGTGCGGCGGTCGAGGGGCAGGGCGAGCGCGCCGGTGAGGGTGAGCAGGGCCGCGGCGCCCGCCACCCAGCCGCCGGGTTCGAGGTTGGCGAGGCCGCCGAGCTGCACGGCGATGGCGATGAGGGTGTACCAGGTCGTGGCGAAGGTGCCGGCCGCGGTCCAGGCGGTGGCGCCGTGGCCGCCCGCAGGGTCGAGCAGGCGGAGGCCCCTGGTGCCCCAGGCGGCCAGGAGGTGGACGAGGGTGAGCAGAGCGCCGGTGAGGGTGAGGAGTTGGAGGCCGCCGGGGTAGCCGGTGACGGTGAGGTTGCCGGGGAAGGCCTCGGTCCAGGTCCAGGAGAGGAACGTGGAGAGGACGGTGAGCACGGCGCCGGTGGCGGTGAGGATGCGGGCGGTGCTGAGGGGGAGCGGGATGACGGGGGTGGTTTCGACAGTGCTGCCGTGCTGCCGGGTGGTCTGCTGCGAGGTCATGGGTCTCACGCCCGATCCGCGACGCGTTCGCCGAGCAGGCCCTGCGGCCTGACGAGGAGGACGACGATGAGGAGGACGAAGGCCCAGACGTCCTTCCAGCCTCCGCCGCCGAGTTGGCTCATGCCGGGGATGTTCTGGATGTAGGTGATGGCGGCGGCTTCGGCGATGCCGAGGACGACTCCGCCGAGCATGGCGCCGTAGATGTTGCCGATGCCGCCGAGGACGGCGGCGGTGAAGGCCTTGAGGCCCAGGACGAAGCCCATTTCGAAGGTGATCGTCCCGGTGCGCAGCCCCTGCGCGACGGCGGCGACCCCGGCGAAGACCCCGCCGATGGCGAAGGCCACGGCGATGATGCGGTCGGTGTTGATGCCCATGAGCCGTGCGGTGTCGGGGTCCTGGGCGGTGGCCTGCATGGCGCGTCCGGTGCGGCTCCTGGCGACGAACCAGCCGAGGGCGAGCATGCACAGCGGCGCGGCGATCAGGACGAAGAGGTCGTCGCGCTGGATGCGGAGGTTGCCGGTGAGCTGGAAGGAGTCGCCGAACTGGGGGAAGGGGCGGGGCTTCTTGGCGTTGGGGTAGAAGGCCCAGACGATCTGCTGGAGGGCGATGGACAGGCCGATCGCGGTGATGAGGGGAGCGAGGCGGGGCGCGTCGCGCAGGGGCCGGTAGGCGAAGCGCTCGGCGGAGACGGCGACGGTGACGGAGACGAGGGCGCCGCCGAGGAGCATCAGCGGGAGGGCTGCGGCGAGCGGGAGGCCGGGGAGCCAGAGGTGGACGGTGAGGGCGCCGAAGGCACCCGTCATGACGATCTCGCCGTGGGCGAAGTTGATGAGCTGGACGATGCCGTAGACCATGGTGTACCCGATGGCGACGAGGCCGTAGAGGGCACCGAGGGCGAGTCCGTTGACCAGTGTTTGCGGCAGCTCGTGCACCGCTGGCCTCCGATGGGAGTGTCGGATGTGGCGCCGCGCGAGGGCGTTGCCGGCGTCCTCGCGCGGTGGAGTGCGGTGGTCCGTGTGCGGTTGTGGTCCGGGAGGCCGTCTGCCGGCCGTCAGTCCTGGAAGGTGGCGCTCTTGAGCGGCTTCCAGGCGCCGTTGGTGACCTGATAGACCGTCAGCTGCTTGTTGGTGGTGTCCCCGTACTGGTCGAAGGAGACGTGCCCGGTGACGCCGTCGAAGGAGACCTTGGACAGGGCTTCGACGATCTTGTTGCGGGCGTCGGAGGGAAGCTTTCCGCCGTTGTCGCCGACGGTCTGCTTGACGGCCTGGACGATGGCCCAGGCGGCGTCGTAGGCATAGCCGCCGTAGGCGGCGTAGGGGTCCTTGTATCCCGCCGCCTTGTAGTCCTTGACGAAGGTCTTGGCGGAGGCGAGCTGTTCGACGGGGTAGCCGACGGAGGTGGCCAGATCGCCGTCCTTGTTCTCGCCGGAGGCGTTGATGAAGCCCGGGTCGTAGATGGCGTCGCCGCCCATGAGCGGAATGTGGGCGCCCGCCTTCTTGACCTGGCCGGAGAGGAGTCCGGCCTCGGGGAACTGGCCGCCGTAGTAGACGGCGTCGGCGCCCGAATTCTTGATCTTCTCGGCGGTGCTGGAGAAGTCGGTCTCCTTGTCCGTGAGATGGTCCGTTCCGGCGATCTCGCCGCCCTGTTTCCGGAACTCCTCGGTGAAGATGGTGGCGAGCCCTGCGCCGTAGGCCAGTTTGTCGTCGACGACGAAGACCTTTTTCTTGTGGGCGTCCTTGAACAGATACTGGGCGGCGAAGCGGCCCTGGATGATGTCGGTGGTGGCGGTGCGGAAGTAGGTGGCGAAGGGGCGTTTCTTCTCGCCCTTGGCCCAGTTGTCGCCCTGGCTGAGTCCCGGGTTGGTGTTCGCGGGCGAGATCTGGGCGAGTCCGGCTTTCGCGAAGACGCCCTGCATGGACTGCGACACCCCGGAGTTGAGGGGCCCGACGACGCCCAGGACGGACCGGTCGGCGACGAGTTTGGCCGCGTTCTGCTGGCCGGTGCCGGGAACGGCCTGGTCGTCGAGGGCCTCGATCTTGAATGTGACGCCTTTGACCTCCTTGTTCTTGTCGGCGGTGCGGACGGCGAGATCGACACTGTCCTTGATCCCCTGGCCCACGGGGGAGAGCGATCCGGTCATGGGGCCGTCGACGCCGATGACGACCGTGATCTGCTTGCCGGCGTCGCCGCCGCTGTCGCTCTTGCTGTCGCGTGACCCGCAGGCGGTCAGGGTGAGGGCGCCGGTGGTGAGTGCGGTGGTGAGGATGAGCACGGAACGGCGTTGCACGGTGATTCCTTTCCCTCGCGCGGCGGCTTCGTGCCGAGGTGCCGTTTCGCCGGCCGGATGCGGCAGGGAAGAGAGGGTGCAGGGGTGTTGACCGCCCGGCGAGGTGTGATGGGCCGTGACTTTAGGGGGGCCCGGCGGTGGCGGGCAGTAGTGCAGGCCATGCTGTGACTGTCTTGTTATGACGCAGATCACGTTCCGGATATCCGTGCAGGGCGGGGCTCTTGGGAATGGCCCGGGAATGCCGTCGGCAGGGGTGCGCGGACACGGCGGGCGGAACGGGCGGAAGAGGAGCCGCCGTATCCGCAGGAGCCGGCGGCTGTACTCGTCGAAGCGGTGGCGGAGACGGAGTCCGCGGGGGCCCGGCCAGCATGGCGAAACGTTACGGCGCACGTGCCGGACAGGAGAAGAGGCGCGGGAGAGATCTCTCCCGCCGCTGTCAGACGGCCTTTTCGGCCGCCTCGGCCTCGCGCACCACGCAGGTGAGGCGCGCGGAGCAGACCCGCTTGCCCCGCTCGTCGGTGATGACGATCTCGTAGGTGGCGCTGGTGCGCCCGCGGTGGACCGGCGTGGCGACGCCGGTGACCAGGCCGGAGCGCACCCCGCGGTGGTGGGTGCAGTTGAGGTCGACCCCGACGGCGAACCGGGAGGGGCCGCCGTGCAGCATGGCGCCGACCGAGCCGAGGGTCTCGGCGAGCACCGCGGAGGCGCCGCCGTGCAGCAGTCCGTAGGGCTGGGTGTTGCCCTCGACGGGCATGGTGCCGACGACGCGCTCGGGCGAGGCCTCGGTGACGCGGACGCTCATGCGCTCGCCGAGGTGTCCCGCGGAGAACAGGGCGGGAAGGTCCAGCCCGCTGTCCGCCCACTGGTCCAGGATCTCCTGCGGAAAGCGGGTGGTGCTGTGCTCGCCCATGTGTCGCGGCTCCGATCGTCGTTGGCCGTACAGGTCGCACGGGGGTGAACCCTCCCGCGCCGGACCGTCCTATCAGGTGGCGGCGGCGCCCTCTTCCGCCGGGTCGGGCCGTGCTGCGCTCTCCAGCCTGATGACGAGGGACTTGCTCGCGGGGGTGTTGCTGGTGTCGGCGGTGTGGTCGAGGGGGACCAGGACGTTGGTCTCCGGGTAGTAGGCGGCGGCACAGCCGCGTGCGGTGGGGTAGTGGACGACGCGGAAGCCGGGGGCGCGGCGCTCGGTGCCGTCCGTCCACTCGCTGACGAGATCGGCGTACGAGCCGTCGGCGAGGCCGCGTTCGCGGGCGTCGTCGGGGTGGACCAGGACGACGCGGCGGCCGTTCTTGATGCCGCGGTAGCGGTCGTCGAGGCCGTAGATGGTGGTGTTGTACTGATCGTGCGAGCGCAGGGTCTGCAGCAGCAGACGGCCTTCGGGGGCGCGGGGGAACTCGACGGGCGCGGCGGTGAAGTTGGCCTTGCCGGTGGCGGTGGGGAAGGTGCGGCTGTCGCGCGGAGCGTGCGGGAGGGTGAAGCCTCCGGGCTTCGAGACGCGGGCGTTGAAGTCCTCGAAGCCGGGGATCACGCGGGCGATGCGGTCGCGGACGGTGCCGTAGTCCTTCTCGAACTCCTCCCACGGGACGGTGCTCTTCCCGCCCAGGACGCGCTGGGCCAGGCGGCACACGATGGCGGGCTCGGAGAGCAGCTGCCCGCTCGCGGGGGCGAGACGGCCGCGGGAGGCGTGGACCATGCCCATGGAGTCCTCGACGGTGACGAACTGCTCGCCGCCCGCCTGGCGGTCGCGCTCGGTGCGGCCGAGGGTGGGCAGGATCAGGGCGCGGGCGCCGGTGACCACGTGGGAGCGGTTGAGCTTGGTGGAGACGTGCACGGTGAGCCGGGCGCGGCGGATCGCGGCCTCGGTGACGTCCGTGTCGGGAGTGGCGGAGACGAAGTTGCCGCCCATGGCGAGGAAGACCTTGGCCTGTCCGTCGCGCAGGGCCCGGATGGCGCGGACGACGTCGAGGCCGTGGTGGCGGGGCGGCGCGAAGCCGAACTCCTGCTCCAGGGCGTCGAGGAAGGCCGGGGCGGGGCGCTCGAAGATGCCCATGGTGCGGTCGCCCTGGACGTTGCTGTGCCCGCGGACGGGGCAGACGCCGGCACCGGGGCGGCCGATGTTGCCGCGCAGGAGGAGGAAGTTGACGACTTCCCTGATGGTGGGGACGGCGTGCTTGTGCTGGGTGAGGCCCATGGCCCAGCAGACGACGGTGCGGCGGGAGGCGAGGACCATGCGCAGGGCGCTGTCGATCTCCTCGCGGTGCAGACCGGTGGCGCGCAGGGTCTCGTCCCAGTCGGCGGCGCGGGCGGCGCGGGCGAACTCCTCGAAGCCGTGGGTGTGCTCGCGGACGAAGGCCTCGTCGACGGCGCCCTCGGTCTCCAGCACCAGGCGGTTGAGCAGGCGGAAGAGCGCCTGGTCGCCGCCGAGGCGGATCTGCAGGAAGAGGTCGGTGAGCGGAGTGCCGCCGCCGGCCAGGCCCTTGGCGTTCTGCGGGTTCCTGAATCGCTCCAGGCCGGCCTCGGGCAGCGGGTTGACCGTGATGATCGCCGCCCCGCCGGCCTTGGCCTTCTCCAGGGCGCTGAGCATGCGGGGGTGGTTCGTCCCGGGGTTCTGCCCGGCGACGATGATCAGGTCGGCCTGGTAGAGATCCTCGAGCAGGACGCTGCCCTTGCCGATGCCGATCGTCTCGGTCAGGGCCGAGCCGGAGGACTCGTGGCACATGTTGGAGCAGTCCGGCAGGTTGTTGGTGCCGAACTCGCGGGCGAACAGCTGGTAGAGGAAGGCGGCCTCGTTGCTGGTGCGGCCCGAGGTGTAGAAGACGGCCTCGTCGGGGCTGTCCAGCGCGGCCAGTTCCTCGCCGATGATGTCGAACGCCCGCTCCCAGCCGACCGGCTCGTAGTGCTCGGCGCCGTCCGCCAGGTACATGGGCTGGGTCAGCCGGCCCTGCTGACCCAGCCAGTAGCCGCTGCGCTGCGCGAGGGAGGCGACGGAGTGCTCGGCGAAGAAGGCCGGGGTGACCCGGCGCAGCGTGGCCTCCTCGGCGACGGCCTTGGCGCCGTTCTCGCAGAACTCGGCGGCGTGGCGCTTGTCGGGCTCGGGCCAGGCGCAGCCGGGGCAGTCGAAGCCGTCCTTCTGGTTGACCTTGAGGAGGGTGAGCGCGGTGCGGCGGACGCCCATCTGCCGCTGGGCGTGGCGCAGGGAGTGGGCGACGGCGGGCAGCCCGGCGGCGGCGTGCTGCGGGGCGGTGACGTCGGGTGCGTCCTGCACGGGATCGCCCGTGGGCGGCTTGCCTGCCATCTCGCTCTCCCTGAGCGGTCGGTGGTGCACGGTGTCGTACGGTGCCGATCCTGTCACGGGGCACCGACAACGGGGGAGCCGAGGCAGGGTGGCCGTGATTGTCGGTGGGGCGTGGCAGGATCGGGGACGTGGCAGCAAAGGCATCGACATCCGGGACCGCAATGAATGAACCGACCGGCAGCGAAGCAGCGGGGGAGGGCCGTCCGCGCCTGCTCCTGATGGACGGGCATTCCATGGCGTATCGGGCATTCTTCGCGCTGCCCGCGGAGAACTTCACCACCTCCGACGGCCAGACGACGAACGCGGTGTACGGCTTCGCCTCGATGCTGGCCAACACCCTGCGTGACGAGGCGCCCACGCACTTCGCGGTGGCCTTCGACGTCTCGCGCAAGACGTGGCGCTCGGAGGAGTTCCCGGAGTACAAGGCGACGCGTTCGAAGACGCCCGACGAGTTCAAGGGCCAGGTCGCGCTGATCGGCGAGATGCTCGACGCGATGGGCGTCCAGCGCTTCGCCGTCGACGGCTTCGAGGCCGACGACGTGATCGCCACGCTGGCCACCCAGGCCGAGGCCGAGGGCTTCGAGGTCGCGATCGTCACCGGCGACCGCGACTCCTTCCAGCTCGTCTCGGACGCCGTCACCGTGCTCTACCCGACCAAGGGCGTCTCGGAGCTCACGCGCTTCACCCCTACGATGGTCCAGGAGAAGTACGGCCTGTCCCCGCAGCAGTACCCGGACTTCGCCGCCCTGCGCGGCGACCCCTCGGACAACCTCCCGGGCATCCCCGGCGTCGGCGAGAAGACGGCCGCGAAGTGGATCAACCAGTTCGGTTCGTTCGCCGAGTTGGTCGAGCGCGTCGAGGAGGTCAAGGGCAAGGCCGGGCAGAATCTGCGCGACCACCTGGAGGCGGTCAAGCTCAACCGCCGCCTCACCGAGATGGTGCGCGACGTGGAGCTGCCCGCCGGCCCCGAGGGCCTGGCCCGCGCCGCCTACGACCGGCAGGCGCTGGTGGCGCTCCTGGAGAAGCTGGAGATCCGCAACCAGGGCCTGCGCGACCGGCTGCTCGCCGTCGACCCCGGTGCCGAGGACGCCGAGGAGCCCGCCCCGGCCGCCGGCGCCGAGGTGGACGGCACGGCGCTGGGCACGGGCGAGCTGGCCCCCTGGCTCGCGGAGCACGGCGCGGGCGCCCTGGGCGTGGCCGTCGTCGACAGCTGGTCGCAGGGCAGCGGCCGGGTCGCCGAGATCGCCCTGGCGTCGGCGGAGGGCCCGGCGGCCTGGTTCGACCCGGCCGAGCTGGACGAGGCCGACGAGCAGGCGTTCGCCGCCTGGAGCTCGGACGCCGCCCGCCCCAAGGTGCTGCACGACGCCAAGGCCGCCATGCGCGTCTTCGCCGACCACGGCTGGCGCGTCGACGGCGTCACCATGGACACGGCCCTCGCCGCCTACCTGGTCAAGCCGGGCCGCCGCTCCTTCGCGCTCGACGCCTTGTCCGTGGAGTACCTCGGCCGCGAACTGGCCACCGCCGCCGCGGGCGACGGCCAGCTGGCCTTCGGCGCCGACGAACAGGCCGAGGCCGACGCCCTGATGGGCCGCGCCCGCACCGTCCTGGACCTCGGCGAGGCCTTCGCCGCCCGCCTGAAGGACGTGGGCGCCGCCGGTCTGCTGACCGACGTCGAGCTGCCCACCAGCGCCATGCTGGCCGGCCTGGAGCGGGCCGGCATCGCCGCCGACCGCGGCTGGCTGGAGCGCATGGAGCAGCAGTTCGCCGCCGCCGTGCAGCAGGCCGTGCAGGAGGCGCACGCCGCCGCGGGCCGCGAGTTCAACCTGGGCTCGCCCAAGCAGCTGCAGGAGGTGCTCTTCGGCGAGCTGGGCCTGCCGAAGACGAAGAAGACCAAGACCGGTTACACCACCGACGCCGACGCCCTGGCCTGGCTCGCCTCCCAGACGGAGAACGAGCTGCCGGTCGTCATGCTGCGCCACCGCGAGCAGTCCAAGCTGCGCTCCACGGTCGAGGGCCTGATCAAGGCCATCGCCCCCGACGGCCGCATCCACACCACCTTCAACCAGACGGTGGCGGCCACCGGCCGGCTGTCGTCCACCGACCCCAACCTGCAGAACATCCCGGTGCGCACGGACGAGGGCCGCGCCATCCGCCGCGGCTTCGTCGTCGGCGAGGGCTACGAGTCCCTCATGACGGCCGACTACAGCCAGATCGAGCTGCGCGTGATGGCCCACCTCTCCGAGGACGAGGGCCTGATCGAGGCCTTCGCCTCCGGCGAGGACCTGCACACCACCGTCGCCTCGCAGGTCTTCGGCGTCGCCAAGTCCGAGGTCGACCCGGAGATGCGCCGCAAGATCAAGGCCATGTCCTACGGCCTGGCCTACGGGCTGTCGGCCTTCGGCCTGTCCCAGCAGCTGAACATCGCGCCGGACGAGGCCCGCAGGCTGATGGACACCTTCTTCGAGCGCTTCGGCGGCGTGCGCGACTACCTGCAGCGCGTCGTCGAGGAGGCCCGGGCCACCGGCTACACGGAGACCATCCTCGGCCGCCGCCGCTACCTGCCCGACCTCAACAGCGACAACCGCCAGCGCCGCGAGATGGCCGAGCGCATGGCGCTCAACGCGCCGATCCAGGGCACCGCCGCCGACATCGTCAAGATCGCCATGCTGCGCGTGGCCGAGGCGATCACGGCGGAGGGCCTCTCCTCGCGGATGCTGCTCCAGGTGCACGACGAAATCGTGCTGGAGATCGCCCCGGGCGAGCGGGAGCAGGTCGAGCGGCTGGTCCGCCGCGAGATGGCCGGAGCCGCGGAGCTGCGCGCCCCGCTGGACGTCTCCGTCGGCGTCGGCGCCGACTGGGAGTCCGCGGCGCACTGACGCCGGCGCTTCCGCCCGCCCTGCCCGCCGGCGCAGGGCGGGCGGAAGCGCACTGCCTGTTCCCCTCTTCGCCGCGTGTTGCTAGCGTGCCCCTCCCGTTTTTCTGACGCTTCGTCAACTTGCTGCCGGAGCAAGGGAGGCCGAGCAATGCGCGCACTGGCCGCCGCGGCCATCGGACTGGCCGCCGCCCTCGCCCTCGTCTTCACCGTCACCGCCATCGGCCCACCCCGCGGCCACACCTCGCCCCAACCCCTGCTGACCTCGCCGCCCGCACACCCGTAGGCCGCCGTGCGCCGCCGAGCCAGCCTGGTCCTCCTCGCCCTCGCCGTGTTCTGCACCGCCCTGTCGCCGCTGCTGCGCTGGTACGCCTTCCCCCGGCTGGCGGAGGTCCCCGCCGGGCGCTACCAGACGGTCGTGCTGGAGGCCAAGGACGCCACCCTCGTCGACTACGGCACCCTGCAGCCCCGGCGGGTGCCCAGACTCACCATGATCGAGACCCTCAAGGGCAACACCGAACAGGCCGCAAGGGTCAGCGCCGAGACCGGGCGGGACGCCGTCGTCTGGGACACCCTCACCTACGTCGCCGGACCCGACGGCGCCATGGTCTCCCGCATCCCCGAGCGCTACGTCTTCGACGCCCACACCCAGCAGCCCCTGCACGCGGGCGGCGAGAGCGTCGACGGCACGCCCGTGCGCCGCGACGGCATCGAGTACAAGTGGCCCTTCCTGGTCCGCAAGCACGACTACCGCTACTTCGACATGCAGACCCGCACCTCCGCCCCCATCCACTACCGGGGCACCCGCACCTTCCACGGCCTGGGTGTCTACTACTTCGAGCAGACGATCCCCTGGACCGAGGTCCCCGTCCCCAGGACGCTGCCGCTGGGCGTCACCCCCGACACCGTCCGGCAGCTGGGCCTGGAGCGCTGGTACACCACCACCCGCATGTTCTGGGTCGACCCCGTCACCGGGGCCCCCGTCAACGGCGAGGAGGACCACCGCGAGGAGCTGCGCTGGACCGGGCACCCGGAGAAACAGCCGATCACCGCCTTCGCCGGGCACGTGGCGATGCGGCCGGACTACGTCGACTCCACCGTCGCTCTCGTGAAGTCGCAGCGGCAGCTCGTCCTGCTGCTCACGAGCTACCTCCCGTGGGGTCTGCCGGCCCTCGGCGCCGCGCTGCTCGCCCTCGCCCTGGTGCTGGAGATCCGCGGCCGGGACCGGGGTGCAATTCCGGGTGACCTGTCACACGATGGAGGGACATCCGCACGGCCGGCCCCGGAGGGCCGCTGAGCAGAGGAGGCGCGCCGTGAAGGAGACACCGGAGGACAAGACCGCCGCGTCCGGGCCGAGCCGGCTCTACACCGGCAGCGAGCGCCCGTTCGACCCGGAGGACCTGGTCATGGCATCGGGCCATGACGTGACCCCGGAAAGGGTCGAACTGGCCAGGCGACACATCGAGGAAAAGGGCGCGGCGGCACTGGAGCGGTACCTGCCGTAGGGCCACCGCCCCGTTGTGGGCAGGGGTGCGGAGGCTCCTACCGCCTGGTGTTGGTCCGCCGCGTGGCAACGGCGGCAGCCGGATCCTCCGGCCACGGATGCCGCGGATACCGCCCCCGCAGTTCGGCCCGGACCGCCCGGTACCCGTCCCGCCAGAAGGACTCCAGGTCGGCCGTCACGGCAGCCGGCCGCCCGGCCGGCGACAGCAGGTGGACGAGCACCGCCACCCGGCCCCCCGCCACCCGGGGCGTCTCCCGCAACCCGAACAACTCCTGCAGTTTCACGGCCAGTACGGGCTGCCCGTCCCCGTACTCCACACGGATCCGCGAGCCGCTCGGGACCTCGATCCGCTCGGGGGCCAGCTCGTCCAGGCGCGCGGCGTCCCCGGACGCCCACGGCAGCAGCCGCTCCAGCGCCCTGCCCGCGTTCAGCCGCTCCAGGTCGGCGCGCCTGCGGGCCTGCCCGAGCTCCCAGCCGAGCCAGTCCTCCGCCCCGTCCAGCAGCGCCGCGTCCGACACGTCCGGCCACGGCCCGCCCAGCTCGCGGTGCAGGAACGCCATCCGCTGCCGCAGTCCGGCGGCCTCCGCCGGCCAGCGCAGCAGCCCGAGCCCCTCGCGCCGCAGCCCCTCCAGCAGCGCGGCCCGCACCAGGTCCGGGGCCGGGGCGGCCAGGGTGCCGGAGCCCAGCTCCACCGCGCCCAGCCGCTCCACGCGCCGGGCCACCACGTCGCGCCGCTCCTCGGACCAGTGCACCTCCTCGCCCTGCGCCAGCAGGGCCCCGGCGGCCGCGCGGGCGGTGTCCTCGTCGATCACGGCGCCGAGCCGCACCCGCGCCGACGCGGACGCCACGGGGCGGTCCGCCACGGCCACGGCCACCCACGGTGCGCCGTGCAGCTGTGTGCCGGCCCCGAGCTCGGCCCGCGTGCCCGACACCATCAGGTACGAGCCCTCGCCCCGCGCCCGCGCCACCCGCTCGGGGAAGGCGAGGGCGGCGACGAGGCCGGCCGCGGCATCATCGGTCGGTCCGCGGGAGCCGTTGCCGCCGTGGCCCTCGCCCTGCAGCGCGTTCTCCAGCCTGCGCGCCTCCGTACGCCACCGTGCCCCGTACGCGTCGTTGCCGCGCCGGGCGGCACGCCAGGCCGCCGCCAGGTCGTCGCCGTACTCGCGCGGCGGCTCCTCGCTCAGCAGGGCCACGATCCCGGCCGCCCGGCGCGCACCGACCTCGCGCGCGCCGTCCAGCAGGGCACGCGCCAGGCGCGGATGCACGCCCAGACGCGCCATCGCCCGGCCGCGCTCCGTCGGGCGCCCCGACTCGTCCACGGCACCCGTCGCCGCCAGCACCTCCCGGGCCGCCGCCAGGGCACCCGCGGGCGGCGGGTCGAGCAGGGCCAGCCCGGACGCGTCCGGATCGCCCCAGCAGGCGGCCTGCAGGGCGAACGCCGCCAGGTCCGCGACGGCGACCTCCGGCGCCGGGAACCGCGGCCGCCCGCCGTCCTCCGCCTCGGCCCAGCAGCGCAGGACGAGCCCCGGGGCCTCGCGGCCCGCCCGGCCGAGCCGTTGCGTGGCGGTCGCCTCGGAGACCCGCACGGTCGTCAGCGAACCGAGCCCCCGGGCGTGGTCCATGCGCGGCTCGCGGGACAGCCCCGAGTCCACGACGATGCGCACCCCGGGCACCGTCAGGCTGGACTCCGCCACGGAGGTCGCGAGGATCACCCGCCGCCGCCCGCCGGGACCGCGCAGCACCGCGTCCTGCACGGCGGCCGGTGCCCGCCCGTGCAGCTGGAGCACCTCCGCGTCCACGTCCGCGAGCAGCCCGGCCACCCGGCCGATCTCGCCCACGCCGGGCAGGAAGCACAGCACGTCCCCGTCCCGCACGGTCAGCGCGCGCCGCACCGTGGCCGCCACGTGGGCCAGCTGCGCCGGATCCACCCGGGTGCCGTGCGGCGGCCGGATGCCCGGAGGCGGTGCGGAGTAGAGGACGCGGACCGTGTGCCCCCCGCCCCCGCCGTGGACCACCGGTGCCGGGCCCGTACCGTCCAGCACGGTCAGCAGCTGCGACCACGCCGCGGTGTCCGAGGTCGCGGAGGCCGCGATCAGCCGCAGGTCCGGCCGCAGGGTGGCGCGGACGTCCACGAGGAAGGCCAGCGCGGTGTCGGCGTCCAGGTGCCGCTCGTGGCACTCGTCCATCAGCACCACGTCGACGCCGGTGAGCTCCGGGTCCCGCTGGATCCGCTGCAGGAGGACGCCCGTGGTCACCACCTCGACGAGCGTGCCCGCGCCCGCCCGCCGCTCGCCGCGCACCGTGAAGCCCACCCGGCCGCCCGGCTCCTCGCCGAGCAGCCACGCCATGCGCCGCGCCGCCGCCCGCGCGGCCATCCGCCGGGGCTCGGCCACCAGCACCCGCCGGGCGGCCCCGTCGCCGCACCCCGGGACGAGCCCGGCGAGGGCGAGCGGCACCAGGGTCGTCTTGCCCGTGCCGGGCGGCGCGCTGAGCACCGCCACGCCGCGCTCGTCCAGCGCCTCCCCGAGAGAGGGGAGCGCGGTGCGGACGGGCAGCTGCTGCAAGGCTTCGGTGCGGATCACCGCCCCGGTCCCACCGAGTCCGTCGGCTGCGGGCCGTCTGTGGCCGGTCGCGCAGTTCCCCGCGCCTCTTCGGGGCGCTCGCACACGAAGACGGCCGTCCCCGGGATCAGGTGCCCCCGCAGCGGGGACCAGCCGCCCCACTCCTGCCGGTTCCAGTCGGGCCACTCCGGCTCGACCAGGTCGAGCAGCCGGAAGCCGCCCGCCACCACGTCGCGCACCCGGTCGCCGACGGTGCGGTGGTGCTCCACGTAGACGGCCCGGCCCGTCTCGTCCTGTTCCACATAGGGCGTGCGGTCGAAGTAGGAGGCGGCGACGGACAGGCCCTCGGGGCCCGGCTCGTCGGGGAACGCCCAGCGCAGCGGGTGGGTGACCGAGAAGACCCAGCGCCCGCCGGGCCGCAGCACCCGGTGCACCTCGCGCATCACCCGCACGGGGTCGGCGACGAAGGGCATGGCCCCGTACGCCGAGCAGGCCAGGTCGAAGGAGCCGTCGGCGAAGGGCAGGGCGCCCGCGTCGGCCTCCACCAGCGGGAAGTCCGCGCCGATCCGCAGCGCGTGCTGCAGCTGCCGGTGGGAGAGGTCCAGGGCGACCGGGCGCGCCCCCTGGGCCGCCAGCCAGCGCGAGCACTGGGCCGCGCCGGCGCCGATCTCCAGGACGCGCAGCCCCGCGAGCCCGGCCGCCGGGCCGAGCAGCCCGGCCTCGGCCTCGTCGAGACCCTCGGGACCCCAGACGAAGCGGTCGTCGCCCAGGAAGCCGCCGTGCTCCCGCTGGTACTCGTCGGCGTTGCGGTCCCACCAGCCGCGGCTGGCCCGGCTGCTCTCGGTGACGCCGCTGTCCCGCCGGGTGGCCTCCGGCTCCGGACCGGACTCGAATTCATGGATCATGGCGTAATCTTCGCTCGCGTCCGCCCCCGGAGCGCCCCGCGGGTGTGTGCCACCGTGGCCCCCGTGGCCTCGCACAACCCGAGTTGTGCCGGATATGTGGCGATTCATGCCGGGTGTGCGCCTTCGCGCATTGACCGTCTCCGGCTGCCCCCGTATGCTACAAGTTGCGCTGCGGGCCTGCGCGCCTCAGACGGAGCAGGCCGCGCTCGCACTTGTTGTATGTCCCCTCGGTTTAGAGGCGCTCCCGGCGGCCCCCGGCTCCCGGAAAGTGCGCTTCCAAGGCTGTCCGGCTTCGGCGGTGCGATACGGGCTCTCGGCGTAGCAGTACCTACGACTTCAATGTCCGTACCGGAGCCCTTTCCCACATGACGAGCAGCACCGAGACCACCGCCACCACCCCGCAGGTTGCGGTCAACGACATCGGTAACGAGGAAGCCTTCCTCGCCGCGATCGACGAGACGATCAAGTACTTCAACGACGGCGACATCGTCGACGGCGTCATCGTGAAGGTCGACCGGGACGAGGTCCTGCTCGACATCGGTTACAAGACCGAGGGTGTCATCCCCTCCCGCGAGCTCTCGATCAAGCACGACGTCGACCCGAACGAGGTCGTCAAGGTCGGCGACGAGATCGAGGCCCTGGTTCTCCAGAAGGAGGACAAGGAAGGCCGCCTGATCCTCTCGAAGAAGCGTGCCCAGTACGAGCGCGCCTGGGGCACCATCGAGAAGATCAAGGAAGAGGACGGGATCGTCACCGGTACCGTCATCGAGGTCGTCAAGGGTGGTCTCATCCTCGACATCGGCCTCCGTGGCTTCCTCCCGGCCTCCCTGGTCGAGATGCGCCGCGTCCGCGACCTGCAGCCCTACGTGGGCAAGGAGCTCGAGGCCAAGATCATCGAGCTGGACAAGAACCGCAACAACGTGGTCCTGTCCCGCCGTGCCTGGCTGGAGCAGACCCAGAGCGAGGTCCGCCAGACCTTCCTCACCACCCTGCAGAAGGGTCAGGTGCGCTCCGGCGTCGTCTCCTCCATCGTCAACTTCGGTGCCTTCGTGGACCTGGGCGGCGTCGACGGTCTCGTCCACGTCTCCGAGCTGTCCTGGAAGCACATCGACCACCCGTCCGAGGTCGTCGAGGTCGGCCAGGAGGTCACGGTCGAGGTCCTGGACGTCGACATGGACCGCGAGCGCGTCTCCCTGTCGCTCAAGGCGACGCAGGAAGACCCGTGGCAGCAGTTCGCCCGGACCCACCAGATCGGTCAGGTCGTCCCGGGTAAGGTCACCAAGCTCGTTCCGTTCGGTGCGTTCGTCCGCGTCGACGAGGGCATCGAGGGCCTGGTCCACATCTCCGAGCTGGCCGAGCGCCACGTGGAGATCCCGGAGCAGGTCGTCCAGGTCAACGACGAGATCTTCGTCAAGGTCATCGACATCGACCTCGAGCGCCGCCGCATCAGCCTCTCGCTGAAGCAGGCCAACGAGTCCTTCGGTGCCGACCCGTCCGTGGTCGAGTTCGACCCGACCCTGTACGGCATGGCCGCGTCCTACGACGACCAGGGCAACTACATCTACCCCGAGGGCTTCGACCCCGAGGCCAACGACTGGCTGCCGGGCTACGAGAAGCAGCGCGAGGAGTGGGAGCGCCAGTACGCCGAGGCGCAGGCCCGCTTCGAGCAGCACCAGCAGCAGGTCATCAAGTCCCGCGAGGCGGACGCCGAGGCTGCCGCCGCCGGCGACCAGGCCGCTGCGCAGGCCCCGGTCTCCGGTGGCTCGTACTCCTCGGAGTCGGCCGACAACTCCGGCGCCCTGGCGTCGGACGAGGCTCTCGCCGCCCTGCGCGAGAAGCTCGCCGGCGGCCAGTGAGCCGTGGTCCTTCGGGACCGCAGCTGCTGACAGCTGACCGAGGAAGGGCCCGTTCCCCGAAAGGGGAACGGGCCCTTCTGCTTGTTTCCCTCCTCCGCGGGAATGGCCGCGCCCGTCAAGGGCGTTCTCCTGTACGGAACATGAGGAGGAACGGTCACCGTGTTGGATCCGCAGGGTTTGTACGAATGGGAGCCCCAGGGGCTCGCCGTGGCCGACCTGGCTCTCGCCCAGGACACGGCCGGTCTGGTCATGCTCTACCACTTCGACGGCTACATCGACGCCGGCGAGACCGGAGCGCAGGTCGTCGAGCGGCTCCTGGACGGGCTGCCGCACCAGGTGGTCGCCCGCTTCGACCACGACCGGCTCGTCGACTACCGGGCCCGCCGGCCCCTGCTGACCTTCCGGCGCGACCACTGGAGCGGCTACGAACCCCCGGCGATCGAGCTGCACGTGGTGCAGGACGCCACCGGCGCCCCCTTCCTGCTGCTCGCCGGCCCCGAGCCGGACGTGGAGTGGGAGCTCTTCGCCGCGGCCGTACGGCAGTTGGTGGAGCGGCTCGGGGTGCGGCTGTCGGTCAACTTCCACGGCATCCCCATGGGCGTCCCCCACACCCGCCCCGTCGGCATCACGCCGCACGGCAACCGCGTCGACCTCATGCCCGGTCACCGCCGCTACTTCGACGAGGCCCAGGTGCCCGGCAGCGCGGAGGCCCTCGTCGAGTTCCGGCTGGCCGAGGCGGGCCACGACGTCCTGGGCGTCGCCGCCCACGTCCCGCACTACCTGGCCCGTTCCGCCTACCCCGACGCCGCGCTGATCGCCCTGGAGGCGGTCACCGCCGCCACCGGGCTCGTCCTGCCGGACACCGCGCACGGTCTGCGGACCGCGGCGCTGCGCACGCAGGAGCAGATCGAGCGCCAGGTCGCCGAGGGCGACGAGGAACTCGTCGCCCTCGTACGGGGCCTTGAGCACCAGTACGACGCGGTGGCCGGCGCCGAGACCCGCGGCAATCTGGTCGCCGAGCCCGTCGACCTGCCCTCCGCCGACGAGCTGGGCGCCGAATTCGAGCGGTTCCTCGCCGACCGGGAGGGCGACGGAGGCCGCTGACCGCCCGGCGGATAGCGTGGGGCCCATGCTGACAGTGGGCCTCACAGGCGGAATCGGCGCGGGCAAGAGCGAGGTGTCGCGGCTGCTCGCCTCCTACGGGGCGGTGATCGTCGACGCGGACCGGATCGCGCGCGAAGTGGTCGAACCCGGCACTCCCGGACTGGCCGCGGTCGTCGCGGAGTTCGGGCCGGAGATCCTCGCCCCGGACGGCGCCCTGGACCGGCCGCGGCTCGGCGCGATCGTCTTCGCCGACGAGAAGCGCCTGGCCGTCCTCAACGCCATCGTGCACCCGCTCGTCCGCGCCCGCTCCGCCGAACTGGAGGCGGCCGCGGGCCCCGAGGCGGTCGTCGTCAACGACGTGCCCCTGCTGGCCGAGAACGGCCTGGCCCCGCTGTACGACCTGGTCGTCGTCGTGGACGCGGCGGATGCGACCCGGCTCGACCGGCTCGTCCGCCTGCGCGGCATGACCGCCGACGAGGCCCGCGCCCGGATGGCCGCCCAGGCGACCCGCGAGGAACGGCTGGCCGTGGCCGACCTGGTCATCGACAACGACGGCCCCCTCGACGCGCTGGAGCCGCAGGTGCGCGAGGTCTGGGCGGAACTGCGCCGCCGGGCCGCACATGGTGCGGGGGAGGACGGGCAGGAATAGGACGTCGCCCTGCGACGTTCCGAGGCGGTGTCGTACGCACGCGCATGCGCAGTGCATGTCTGTGCATGTCAGGGTGTGTGCGCATCTGCCGTGTACGTGTTGTACCGAGGGAAGGAACGCGGACGTGTCCGAGCAGGCGCCCGAGACCCACGTGATCGACTTCCGGGCGGCCGAGCAACTGCTGGCCGTGAAGGACCCGAGGGGTGCGATCAAGCTCCTCGACTCGGTCATCTCCGCCCATCCGGAGAACACCGCGGCCCGGCTGCTGCGGGCCCGCGCGTTCTTCGACGCCGCCCAACTCCGGCCCGCCGAGCTCGAATTCCAGCTCGTCATCGAGCGCGAGCCCGACAACGCGTTCGCCCACTTCGCCCTGGGCCGCACGCTCCAGCGGGCTTCCCGGCACACCGAGGCCCTCCGGCACTTCCGCCTCGCGGCGGCCCTCGACCCGCGTCCGGACTTCGTGGAGGCGGCGCGCTTCGGGGAGAAGTGAGGGCCTGGGGCGTTCTCGGGGTTCATCCTCCCGGGTGAGGGTCCCGGGGGCCCGTGCGGCGTTCGTCGACGGGTTCGTACGGAGGTATGTCCCGTCCCGGCTGGTAGTGCGGCCCCTGCCGGATGTGCCGGATGATCATGGTGAGGTCCACCAGGGTCACCAGCATCAGCACTCCGCAGGCCACGGCCCAGCCGGGCCGTCCCGCGAGGGCGAAGGCGGCGGTGCCGGCCGCGGTGACGAGCGCTCCCCAGGCGGCGAGGCCGCACCGGAGGCGCAGCGGACTGCGGGCGGTGACGGGTTCGTTGCCCGTACGCATCATGGCGCACCATCTCCTGCTGCCAGGATCCCTCCGCGGCGCGCTCGGGAACAGGGCTCAGAACAACGGTTCCGGCAGGACCCCCTCCAGGGCCAGCAGCGCCCGCTTGGTGTCCGTCCCGCCGCCGAAGCCGCCCAGCCCGCCGCCGGCCTCGACCACGCGGTGGCACGGCACGACGACCGGGATCGGGTTGCTGCCCATGGCCATGCCCACGGCCCGGGCGGCGCCGGGCTCGCCGAGGCGGTCGGCGAGGTCCTGGTAGGCGACGACCGTGCCGTAAGGGACGCCGGAGTGCAGCTCGCGCAGGGCGCGGCGGTTGAAGCCCGAGGTCAGGGACCAGTCCAGGGGAAGGGAGAAGGACCGCAGCCGGCCCGCGAAGTAGGCCTCCAACTGGGCGGAGGCCTCGGCGAGCAGGGCACCCGGGGCCTCGGGCGCGGAGCCCAGCCGGCCGGCGAGGCGCTCGACGGCGCCCGCTGCGACCTCCGCATCGGCGCCGAAGACGACACTGACCAGGCCCTCCGGCGTTGCGGCGAGGCCGAGGCGGCCTATGGGCGTGCCGAGCGTCGTCCAGGACCAGGGCCGTTCGGGTGCATGCGTCACGGGGCCCAGCCTAGGGCGTGTCCGATGGGTCAGTGCGGGCCCCGCGACGCTCCCCCAGCTACCTC
>NZ_JBKIWN010000023.1:0-91803 GCF_058146165.1 Streptomyces sp. AM25
AGGCCCACGAAAACCCCGAAAGTCGAGAGGTACCAACTGCGTGAGCAACCACAGGCGACCTGCAGCCGCAGAACCGCCTACTCCTGAACCGCACACTCCAGGTGCGCCGGAGGCAGCACGCCCCCGACGAGAAAGCCGTCAACGGCACGATCGGTGCACTCCGACCCTCCGCCGTAGGCGGCATGCCCCGTCCCCTCGCGCACGACGAGCGACGAACCGCCGAGGTTCTTCTGCACGGCCTTCGCGTTGTCCAGCGGCGTGGCGGGGTCGACCGCGTAGGAGACGAGCACCATCGCCGGCGCCCCGGGCGCGGTCAGCCGCTCGGCGCGGCCCGTCGGGGCGATGGGCCAGGCCGCGCAGTGGAACATGGCCGTGGCCACGGTGGCCCCGAACAGCGGTGACGCCTTGTCGAACTCGCCGACGTACGCGAGCAGTCGGGACGCGCTGCGCGGCCCCGGGCGGTCGAGGCAGTCGACGGCGTTCCGGGGCATGGTGGGGTCCTCCGCGGGCACGTCCACCGGCGGGGCGCCCTCCCTGCGGGTGCCCGTGGCGGGGATCTGCTCGGCCGCCAGGCCGATGAGGGCGCCGGGCCTGCCGGCCATGGCGTCGGCCAGCGCCAGGGTGAGGTCCGGCCACTTCTCGGCCTGGTAGAGCGGGCCCCGGATGCCCTGTGCGGCGATGCCGGTGGTGAGCCTGCTGCCGTCGGGGCCGGGCAGCGGGGCGGCGTCGAGCGCGCGGACGAACTGCGTGGTCCTGCCGACGATCTCGTCCGCGGTGCGGCCCAGGGGGCACTCGTTCGCCGCGCAGGTGCGCGCGTAGCTGGCGAAGCTGGCGTCGAGCGCCTTCGTGTCGCCGCGGGCTACCGCGGTCTGGTCGGCGGCGGGGTCGACGACGCTGTCGAGGACGAAACGGCCCACGCGGTCGGGGAAGAGCCGTGCGTAGTGCTGGCCGATGAAGGTGCCGTAGGAGACGCCGAGGTAGTTGAGCCGCTGTTCGTCGAGGGCGGCGCGCAGCAGGTCCATGTCGCGGGCGACGCTCACGGTGTCCATGTGGGCCAGCAGGGCGCCGGTGACCCGGCGGCAGTCCTCGCCCTGCGCGGCCGCCGCCCGGAACTCCGCGTCCGCCTGCTGCGCGGTGCGCGGGATGAGGTCGCTGCCGTTGCCCTCGGGGCAGTGCAGCGGGGCGGAGCGGCCGGTGCCGCGCGGGTCGAAGGCGACCAAGTCGTAGCGTGCGGCCACGTCCGGGGTGGCCTCGAAGGCCCCGTCGGCGACGAGGGCGGCGCCGGGTTCGCCGGGGCCGCCGGGGTTGAACACCAGCGAGCCCAGGCGGCGTTCCGTGTCCCGGGCCCGGACGCGGGCCACCCGGATCCGGAGGGTGCTGCCCGCCGGGGCCACGTAGTCGACGGGCACGGTGAGCCAGGAGCAGTCGGCGTCGGGACGCAGAGTGACGCCCGCGGGGCCCGCGTCCTGGGTGGTGCACTCCCCCCAGTCGAGGCGCTGCCGGGCGAGGTGCGCGGGCAGCGGCGGCAGACCGGAACCGGCCGCGTGCCCGGGTGTGCCCGAGGGACCCGCCGACCGCGGTTCCGGTCGCCCCGGGCTGTCGTCCGCACTGCACCCTCCGGCCACGAGGGCGCCCGCGACGGCCATTGCCGTCACGGCGGCGCGCGATGCCCTGCGCGACCGGGTTCGTATGCAGGTCACGGTCCCAGTCCAGGGCGCGGCGGGCGGCGGCGCAGCCGGGGAGGGGCCATCGGGATGACCGCAGCACCTCCTCAAATATTAGAAGGCAAACTTGCAAGCTTCCCTTATTGGCAGGCAGACTGTTGTCATCTGCAGGAACGGCGAAAGAAGCCCGATGTCCAGCACCCTGACCACCACCGCCCCCGCCGGCGAACGCATCCGGAGGACCGGTTTCGGCCCGCGGTTCGTCGCGCCCGTCGTCATCGGCTCGATGCTCAACCCGGTCAACTCGACCATGATCGCCACCGCGTTGGTCCCCATCGGCCGCGATCTCGGCGTCGGCACCGCCGGCACCGCATGGCTGGTCTCGGGGCTGTACGCGGCCAGCGCGGTGGCCCAGCCCGCCATGGGCCGGATCGCCGACCACCTGGGCGCCCGCAGGGTGTACACAGCGGGTCTGGTGCTCGTCGGGCTGGCGGGCCTGGCCGGGCTCGGCGCCTCCTCGCTCGGCATGCTGATCGCCGTCCGGGTCCTCATCGGCATCGGCACCTCCGCCGCCTACCCCGCCGCCATGGCCATGATCCGCGCCCAGTCCGCCCGGCTGGACCAGGAGCCGCCGGGCGGCGTCCTCGGCGCGCTGACCATCGCGGGGCTGGCGAGCGCGGCCGTCGGGCCCGCGCTCGGCGGCCTGCTCATCGGCCTGGCCGGCTGGCGGTCGATCTTCGGCGTCAACGTGCCGCTGGCCGCCGCCGGCCTCCTCCTCACCCTGCTGTGGCTGCCCGCGGACGAACCGCGCACGACACCGCGCGAGCCCGTGTGGCAGGCGCTCGACCCGCTGGGCGTCCTGCTGTTCGCGGGCGTCATGGTCCCCGCGATGCTCTTCCTGATGCGCCTGCGCCACCCCGACTGGCTGCTGCTCGCCCTCGCCGTCGCCATGGCGGGCGCCCTCACCGCCTGGGAACTCCGGGCCCGCAAGCCGTTCCTCGACCTGCGGATGCTGGCCGCCAACCGCCCCCTGCTGCGCACCTACGCCCGCTGCGGAGCGGCCTTCCTCGTCATCTACTGCATCATGTACGGCTACACGCAGTGGCTGGAGGAGGTCCCCGGCTACTCGGCGACCGTCACCGGCCTGGTGATGCTGCCCATGTCCGCGACGGCGGCGGTCTGTTCGTGGTCCGGCGCGCGCGGCAGGCGGGTGCGCGGGCCGCTGGTGACCGGCACGGCCGCCATGACGGTGGCCGCCGCGGCCCTGTTCTTCACCGGCCCCGGCACCCCCGTCCTGCTGCTGGCGGCCATCGGCGTCGTCTTCGGACTGCCCAACGGGCTCAACGCCGTGGGCAACCAGACCGCGCTCTACGCCCAGGCGCCCGAGGGCCGGATGGGCACGGCCGCAGGCTTCTTCCGCACGGCCCAGTACACCGGCGCCGTCGTCTCCGCCGCCCTCATCGGACTGCTCTACGGGGACCGGGCCGGCACCCACGGCCTGCACACCATCGCCCTCGTGCTCACCGGGCTCGGCGCCGTGCTGCTCGTGGCCACACTGGCCGACCGCAGCCTGTCGAAAGGTACCCTTTCCAAGTGATCCACGAGCAGCCGCCGTCCTCTGCCTCAGCCGTCTCGCCCGAGCTCGCCGAGGCAGCGGCGAAACTGCGCGTCCTGACGGGACAGTTGATGAGGCGCCTCCGCGCCGCCTCCGAGGGCGAGGGCGTGACGCTGTCCCAGGCCGCCGTCCTCAGCCGGCTGGACCGGCACGGCCCCGCCACCACCGTCGCCCTCGCCCGGGCCGAGCGCGTCCGCCCCCAGTCGATGGGCGCGACCCTCGGCGCCCTGGAGGAGGAGGGCCTGGTCGAGCGCTCCCCGCACCCCACCGACCGCCGCCAGGCCATCATGTCCCTCACGGACAAGGGCCGCCGCCAGCTGACGGAGGTGCGGCGCACCCGGGAGGGCTGGATCGCCCGGGCGCTCGGGGAGCGGCTGGACGAGCGGGAGCAGGCCGTGGTGATCGAGGCGCTCGACCTGCTGACGCGGTTGGCCGAGGAAGAGGGATAGGGCACCGCCCCCAGGGCCATAATCAGCAGCATGGACGCAGGGTTGGCGGCGGTCTCCGGTGCGCTGGCGGCGGCTGTTGCGACTGTCGGCGCGGCCTTCGCGGCCGGATGGGCCCAACGCGAGGGCGTGCAGCTCACCATCAGGGCGGAGGACCGGAAGGATCTCCGCCGGCCCCGCTTCGAGGTGTACCTGTCCCTCTTCACCTGCGCCACGAACCTCCACCGCCTGGCCGCGCAGGGGGAATCGGACACGTCGACGATCCTCGACGCCATGCGAGCCGAGGTGGACAACATCGAGAAGCTCTGGCCGACCGTCGCCCTGCGCGGGCCCGAGGACGTCGCCACCCATGCAGAGGAAATCAACAACCGCGCGAAATCCCTCTACGCCTTCTATCGCCGTACGGCAGTTGAGGACAGGCCGGGAGAACCGCCTCGTGATGCCGAGGTGAAGGCGCTGGATTCCTTGCTGAACGTGCTGCGCAAAAGCATCGACGCGTTCCAAGCCGCTGCGCGGAAAGCCCTTTACGGTGACGAGCTCGCGGACCGGCGACGACTCCTTCGCCCGTTCATCGCCCGCCCCCGCATATGAACCTCTGCACCCGCGAGGCCTGAACTCCTCCGCCCACGGGCAAGATGCCGCCCATGGAGCAGAACATCGTGGTCATCGGGGCCGGTGTGGCCGGCACGAGCGTCCTCGTGCACCTGGTGGACGCACTCGTCGGCACCGGCCGCGCCTCTCCCCGTTCCCTCCACGTAGTGGACCCCCACCCGCCCGGCTGGGGCCTCGCCTTCGGGGACCGTGACCCGCTGCTGCTGTGCAACAGCGCCGCCGAGATCAACTCCGTCCGCGCCGACCGGCTCGACGACTTTGTCGTCCACCTGCGCGAGCACGGCTGGACGGGCACACCCAAGGACTGCGTCCCGCGGGCGCGGATGGCCGAGTACTGCCAGGAGCGCTCCGTCCGGGCCACCGCCCTGGCCGCCGCCCACGGGATCGACGTCCACCACCACCGCACCACCGCCGACTCCATCGGCACCGGCACCGGCCCCCGCCACCCGGTGCGCCTCGGCACCGGAGAGGAACTGGCCGGCGACGCCGTGGTCATCGGCACCGGTGTCCAACGGCCCCGCGTCCCGCACAAGTTCGCGGACTTCACCGGGCACCCCGCCTACCTCGACAGCCCCTACCCGGCCCGCCGCCTCCGCGACGCACTGCACCCCGGCAGCCGCGTACTCGTCCTCGGCACGCACCAGTCCGCCATCGACGCCTCCCTGCTGCTGTGCCGCGGAGGCCACCGCGCCACCCTCACCTCCCCGTCCGGGCAGCTGCCCGCCGTACGCCCCTCGCTGGCCGCGCCCGGCCGCCCGCTGCCTCCCCTCGACCGCATCGCCGCACTCGACCCCGCGGACCCGCACCTCCCGGACCGGCTGCTGCGCTGCGCGGTGGAGGCGCTCCGGCTGCTCGGCCCCCGGCCGCTGCGCCGGCAGACCTCCTCCGCCGCCGACCCCGTACAGCGGCTGCGCGAGGAGACGGCCCTGGTAGAGGCGGGCGCCTGCGCCTGGCCGGACCTCGTGGTGCCGGTGATCGAGGGGGCCATCGCCCTCGGCGGCAGACTCCCCGAGCCCCGCCTGCGGGCCCTGCTGGCGCACTTCGCCCCCTTCACCGGCCGCTATGCCACGGCGATGACGGTCGTCAACGCCCGCCGCCTGCTGGCCCACTTCGACGCCGACCGCCTCCGCGTCGCCCCCGCCTATCCCGAGGCCGTCGCCTTCCGTGACGGCGCCTGGCAGGTGCAGTGGCCGGACGGGACGCGGGAGCGCTTCGGGCACGTCGTCAACGCCACCGGCTTCGAGCTGCCCGCCCTGCACTGGGACCGGGACCACAGCGCCCTGCACCTGTCCGGACCGCAGCCCGGCGGCCGGACGCTCGGCCGGCTGGAGGCCGACCTGCGGGTCCGGCGGTTCCCGCAGGCGCCGCCCGAGCACGTGTGGCTGACGGGGGTGGGCACGCACGTCCGCATCCCGTTCTCGAACCACCTGCGCAACGTGGCCCGCCAGGCCCGGCACGTCGCCGAGCAGGTCGCGGCGGGCGCGCCTGCACGGTGACGGGCGCCCGGCAGCGGACAATACGGTCGCCCGGGTCCGCCGACCGGCCGCCGAGGAGTCAGATGCACAGCTGGACCACCCAGGACATGCCCAGCCAGGAGGGCCGGCTGGCCGTCGTGACCGGCGCCGGCAGCGGCATCGGCTACGTCACCGCGCGCGAGCTGGCCCGGGCGGGCGCCGAGGTCGTCATGGCGGGCCGGGACGAGGACAGGCTCCGGGAAGCAGCCCGGCGCGCGGCCGCCGAGGTGCCCGGTGCGCGGGTGCGGCCCGAGCGGCTCGACCTGGCGGACCTGTCCTCCGTGGAGGCCTTCTCCGAACTGCTGGGCCGCGCCGGCCGGCCGGTGAACCTGCTGGTCAACAACGCCGGCGTGATGGCCGTTCCGGAACGGCGCACCACCGTGGACGACTTCGAGCTCACCGTCGGCGTCAACCACCTGGGCCACTTCGCCCTCACCGGACGACTGCTCCCGCTGCTGCTGCGGGCGCCCGGCGCCCGCGTCGTCACCGTCAGCGCAGCCATCGCCCGCAGCCCGATGGCCGATCCGAGCGACCTGCAGAGCACCCGGCACTACCGGCCGATGGCCGCGTACGCCAAGTCCAAGCTCGCCAACGTGCTGTTCGCACTGGAGCTCCAGCGCCGCGCCGACGCCGCGGGCGCGGGACCGGTCAGCGTGGCCGTCCACCCGGGCTCCAGCCTGACGGGCCTGCAGCGGCACCTGTCCCGCCCGGTGCGACGCCTGGCGGAGGTCACGCTGGAACGGTTCGTCGGACAGCCCGTCGAGGCGGCCGCGCTGCCCTCCCTCTACGCGGGCACCGCGCCCGGCATCGCGCCCGGCGGCTTCTACGGCCCCACCGGGCGCTTCGAGGCCCGCGGCGGCCCCGGCCCCGTGGAACTCCCCACGGCCGCCGGTGACACCGCCCGGGCACGCGCCCTGTGGGAGACGTCGGAGGCCCTCACCCGGGTCCCGTACGTCTGGCCTGGCGGCCCGTACTTCGAGGAGGAGAACCCATTCTGATGGTCCGTCACTAGTAGGTCGGCCTGGCGAAGCGCAGTACGTGGTCGCGCCTCAAAGGGGCGCGGGGAACTGCGCGACCAGCCACAACGAGCCCGCAGTTGACGCACTGCACTACCCGCGGAGTGCTTGGCTACCTGCGCAGCACCTTGCGGGCCAGGAAGTTGCCCAGCAGCTGGGCCAGTTGCACCAGGACGACGAGCACGGCCACGGCGACCACCATCACCGAGGTGTCGAAGCGCAGGTACCCGTACGTCATGGCCAGATTGCCCACGCCTCCCCCGCCGACCGTCCCCGCCACGGCGGAGAAGTCGATGAGGGCGACCAGCATGAACGTGAACCCGAGGACCAGCGGCCCCAGGGCCTCGGGGACGAGCACGGTGAGGATGATCCGCACCGGGCCCGCGCCCATCGAGCGGGCCGCCTCGATCACCCCGGGCTCCACGGCGACGAGGTTGCTCTCGACGATCCGGGCGACGCCGAAGGTGGCCACGACGACCATCGGGAAGACCGCCGCATCGGTGCCGATCATCGTGCCGACCACGCTCCGCGTCACCGGGGACAGCGCCACGATGGCGATGATGAACGGGACCGGCCGCACGACGTTGATCAGGGTGTTCAGGACGGCGAAGACCGCGCGGTTCTGCAGCACGCCGCCCTTGCGGGTGGCGTGGAGGGCCAGGCCGACGGCCATGCCGAGGACGGCGGACAGGGCCAGGGTGACGAGCACCATGTACACCGTCTCGCCGGTGGCGTCGACGACCTTGGGCCAGAAGGTGTGCCAGTCGGCCTTCACCGTGCGACCGCCTTTCGCTGGTCCGCGAGGCGGGCGAGGACGGCGTCGATGTCCCGTTCCGCGCCGCGCAGTTCGAGGGTCACGCTGCCGAGCGAGCGGTCCTGCACCTCGCCGACGCCCGCGTGGGCGACGGTGAAGTCCACGTCGTACACGCGCAGCAGGCGGGAGAGCTCCAGCATGCCGTCCTCGTCGTGGGTGACGGGGACGGTGACGAGCCGGCCGCCGTGCCGGGCGCGCAGCCGGTCCAGGGCGGCGGCGTCCGGGAGGTCGTGGAGCGCGGAGCGGACGAACGCCTCGGTGGTGGGGTGCTGCGGCCGGCAGAAGACGTCGTAGACGCCGCCGCTCTCCACCACCTTGCCGTCGGCCATCACGGCCACGTGGTCGCAGAGGGCGCGGACCACGTCCATCTCGTGCGTGATCAGGACGATGGTGATGCCGAGTTCGCTGTTGACGCGCCGCAGCAGGGCGAGGACCTCCTGGGTGGTCTGCGGGTCGAGGGCGGAGGTGGCCTCGTCGCAGAGCAGCACCTTCGGCGAGGTCGCCAGGGCGCGGGCGATGCCGACGCGCTGGCGCTGGCCGCCGGAGAGCTGCTCGGGGTAGCGGCGGGCGTGCCCGTCCAGGCCGACGAACCGCAGGGCCTCCGCGGCCCGTTCGCGTGCCGCGGCGCGCGGTGTGCCGGCGACCTTGAGCGGATAGGCGACGTTGCCGAGGACGGTGCGGGACCGGAAGAGGTTGAACTGCTGGAAGACCATCCCGATGGAGCGGCGCACCTCGCGCCGCCCCCGCTCACCGAGGGCGGCAAGATCCTGGCCGTTCACCAGGACGCTGCCGGAGGTGGGCACTTCGAGGTGGTTGACGAGCCGGAGCAGCGTGCTCTTGCCGGCTCCGCTGTGGCCGACGATGCCGTAGACGCTGCCGCGGGCGACGGTCAGGGAGACGTCGTCCACGGCCGTGAAGCCGGGGCCGCCGTCGCGGCCGCCGCCGGCGGGGAAGGTCTTGGTGACGTTGCGGAGTTCGATCACGGTGGTTCAGCCCCGTCCCTGCGCGGAGAGCCGGTCGAGCTCCTGCTGGAGGTCGGCCTGCGGGAGGTCCAGGACGTAACGGGCGCCGCCCGACGACTTCTTGACGGCCTCCTGCACCGGGGCCGACCGGTAGAGCCTGACGATCTTCTGCACCGTGTCGCTGTCCTTGTCCTTCGCCCGGGCGGCGATGACGTTGACGTAGGGCCGCGCGGCGGCGCTTTCGGGCTCGTCGCGGAAGATCGCCTGATCGGTGCGGCGGCCCGCCTGCTCGGCGACTCCGGCGTTGATGACGGAGGCGGCGGTGTCCTTGAGGCTGCGCGGGGTCTGCTGGGCGTCGACGGGCGTGATGGTGAGGTGCTTGGGGTTGCCGGTGATGTCGTCGGGGGTGCCGTAGATGCCGGCCTTGTCCCTGAGCCGGATCAGTCCGGCCTGCTGCAGGACGAGCAGGGCCCGGCCCTGGTTGGACGGATCGTTGGGAATCGCGATCCGGGCGCCGTCGGGGACGGCGTCGACGGACTTGTAGGTGAGGGAGTACACCCCCATCGGCGCGACGGAGGTGGAGGTGACGGGCACGATGGCGGTGCGGTTCTGCGCGTTGAACTGGCTGAGGAACGCCAGGTGCTGGAAGGCGTTCAGCTCGATGTCGCCGTCCGCGAGAGCCTTGTTGGGCAGCTGGTAGTCGTCGAAGGGCACGATCTTCACGTCGAGGCCTTCCTTCTTCGCCTCCTTCGCCAGCACGTCCCACTCCGGGTCCGTTCCGCTGACCCCGATCCGTACCCGGTTGCCGCCCGCCTCGTCGGACGTCCCGCAGGCCGACAGCACGAGGGCGAGGGCGGCAGCTGCGGAGGCCGCGAGGGCACGGCGGCGGGACAGAGTGAGGTTCGTCGGGGACTCATTCCGGAAGTGCGAATAACGTTCCGCGGATCGTAAGCACGAAACCGTCAATCAGCCTTCCGACGAAAGGAGAGATTCACCCACCCGAAACAAACCAAAGGAACTGGCCGGAGTTTTCCAAGGATCTTGTCGGAGTCCCGCAGGCCGGTCGCATACTGCCCTTATGTCGATGACCCGGGCGAGATGCCGAAGAACCAACGCGCTCAACCTGCCGAGAACGGCCACCGGATTCGACCAGGTCCTCCACGCGGTGCGCGCAAGGCCGCCGCGGCGGGCACCGGAGCTGCCCGGCGAACCGCGCTGGCGCAGCGAGTTCGTGGTCACGCGCCCCCGGGGGCCGCGGGTGCGGCTCCAGGAGTTCGGCTACACGTCCCGTGAACTCGGCTGCGGCCAGGGCCGACTGGACGACACCGCGCTCGTCGGCCCCGTACAGATCCTGACACCCGAGGGGCTCGCCTGCCTCACCGAGGTGTGCGACCGGCTGGAGGGCGCCGCGGGCGCCAGCCGCTTCATCGCCACACGCCGGGTGCGCAGCGCCGACCTGATGTCGGCGTTCATCAACAACATGATCCGCGACCGGGCGTTCCTGCTGACGTGCTCCCGCCTGGTGGGCGTACCGCTGATCCCGCACCCCCTGCGCATCCCCACCGCCCAGATCAACTACTTCGAGGGCCGGGGCCCGGGCGCCCGCCCCGACATCGTGCGCTGGCACCGCGACGGCATGGACTACGTCTTCACCATCCAGCTGAACGGCTACGAGGACTACGAGGGCGGCCGCTTCAGCTACTTCCGCGGCCGCACGGACCAGTTCGACGGTGCACGGGACGGCGACCCGAGGATCCGGGAAGCGGACTGCGGGGACCGGGGCGCGACACTCTTCCTGCACGGGAGCCGGATCTTCCACGCGGTGACCCCGGTGACACGGGGGCGACGGGTGACGCTGGTCGTCTCGTTCTTCTGCCCGTACTTCGCCCGACAGGACTCGAACACGTTCTGGCACCTCGCCGGGGACGACGGAATCCCGGCGACGATCCCGTGCTGGCTGCGGCTGAAGTGGCCGGTGCGCGATGCGGCGATGGACTTTGCGCTGCGGGCGGGGAGTCCGGTGGTGACGTGGGAGGATGTGCGGTAGGCGGGGCGGCTGCGCCGCGCTTGCGGGGTCGGGTGCCGGTGACGACTCCACGCCGGGCCCGACTCGGCAATCTCCTCAGCGGAGTACGGGCATGCACTCCTTCTCATGTTGATGGTCAACCGATGAGTTGTGGCGGCGGGGAACCAGTGCAGCTGATGTCTGCGATGTTGTCCCGGAGGTGCAGCAGGTACTCGCCGCGTGCGTTGACGATCATTGCTGCGGTGCCCTTGGGCTCGTTGCTCCCCACGGTGTCCCCATCTCTGCCCGGCTGCGTGGCGTAAGCCGCCAAGCGGGCTTGGCGAAGTGCAGTGCGTGATCGCGCCCCGAAGGGGCGCGGGGAACTGCGCGAACAGCCACGACGAGCCCGCAGTTGACGCACTGCACTTCCGCGGAGCGCTTAGTATCGCGGAACCGTCCGGTCGAGGAGGGAGCGTTCAGCTGTGTGTCATCCGCGCGTAGGCGTCGCGATCTTGACGATGGGCAACCGGCCCGAGGAACTCCGCGCCCTTGTCGACTCCGTCGCCAAGCAGGACGCCGTCCCGGCCCGTGTCGTGGTGGTCGGCAACGGGTCCCCCCTGCCTCCTCTGCCGGAAGGCGTGACGGGGGTGGAGCTGGACGAGAACCTCGGCGTCTCCGGCGGTCGCAACGTCGCGTTGCGGGTGCTCCGGGACTTCGGCGACGTTGATGTGCTGGTCGACCTGGACGACGACGGGCTGTTGATCAGTCCGGACGTGTTCGGCCGGATCCAGGGACTGTACGAGGAGGACGACCACCTGGGCATCATCAGCTTCCGTATTGCCGACGAGACGGGACACACCCAGCGCCGGCACGTGCCGCGCCTCCGTGCAAAAGACCCGATGCGCCGTGGTCTGGTGACGACGTTCCTCGGCGGCGGCCACGCGCTGTCGATGCCGATGCTGGAACAAGTCGGCGGCTGGCCCGAAGAGTTCTTCTACGCCCACGAGGAAACCGACCTGGCGTGGCGCGCTCTGGACGCCGGCTGGAAGGTCCTCTACGAACCTGCGCTCGTCCTCCAGCACCCGCGCACGCTGCCGACCCGCCACGCGGTCTACCACCGGATGGTGGCCCGCAACCGTGTCTGGCTGGCCAAGCGGCACCTGCCCGCCGCCCTGGTCCCCGTCTACCTCGGCGTGTGGGCGCTGCTCACGCTCGCTCGCAGTCGCTCCCTGGCCGGGCTGCGCGCGTGGGCGGGCGGCTTCGCAGAGGGCGCGAGAACGCCGTGCGGGCGGCGCCAGCCGATCCGATGGGCCACGGTGTGGCGCATGACCAAGCTGGGCCGCCCGCCGATCGTCTGAGGCCGGTGTATCGACCCCTCACCCTCCTGTTCGGGGGGCGGGCCCCGCCCCCCGCGGCGCATGCCGCAAATACGCCAGCACCGCGCTCACCCGCCGGTGCAGCTGGCTCTCCTCCGCCAACCCCAGTTTGGAGAAAGTCGAGTTGACGTGCTTCTCGATCGTCGACTCCGACAGTGTCAGCGCCTTCGCGATCGCCCGGTTCGTCTTGCCTTCCGCCATGTGCCGCAGCACGTCCAGTTCCCGGCGGGTCAGGGCCGCCAGCGGGGCGTCCGCCGCCCGTGTGTGGCTGCCCATCAGGACCTCGACGATGCGGGGGTCGACCACCGAGCGGCCCGCCGCCACCTCCCGCAATGCTCGCAGCAGTTCGTCGAGTTCCCCGATCCGTTCCTTCAGCAGGTACGCCAGGCCGTCCGTCCCCCGCTGGAAGAGGTCGAACGCGTAGTTCTCATCGGCGTGCTGCGAGAGCATCACCACACCGATGCCGGGGTGCGCGGCGCGGATCTCGTGGGCCGCGGCGATGCCCTCCGTGTGGTGGCTCGGCGGCATCCTGATGTCCGCGATCACCGCCTCCGGGCGCAACCGGTCGACGGCGTCGAGGAGTTCGTCCGCGTTGCCGACCGCGGACACCACGGCCACGTGCCCGGTGTCCTCGAGCAGCCGGCGCGTGCCCTCGCGCACCAGGTAGTGGTCCTCGGCGATGACGACCCGCATCGCCTCCTCACCCACGTCGGTCACCGGCATCCTCCGTCCTCGCACACCCGCTCGGCCAGCCGGGAGCGGATCACGGTGCCGCCCCCGGTCCGGCTGGTGATCAGCAGATCGCCGCCGACCGCCTCGATCCTGTCCCGCATGCCGGTCAGCCCCGACCCGGCGGCGGGGTCGCCGCTGAAGCCGACGCCGTCGTCGGTGACCTCCACCACCAGCCAGCCGCCGGAGCGCGTTATGCGGATGGTCGCGTGCGTGGCGTCGGCGTGCTTGAGCACGTTGGTCAGCGCCTCCGAGACCAGGTAGAACGCCGACTCCTCGACCTCGAGCGCGAAGCGCACCCGGTCCAGCGAGTCCTCGACGTGCACGGTGACCGGGATCGGCATCCGGCGGGCGCGGGAGGTGACGGCGGCCACCAGGCCCTGGTCCGTGAGGACCGGCGGGTGGATGCCGTGGGCGACCTCGCGCAGTTCGTCGATGACGCGGTAGGCGTCGTCCTGGACCTCGGTGAGCACCGCGTCGACGTCGCCCCCGCGGGCGAGCCGGTTGCGGGCGAGCCGCAGCTTGGCGACCAGGGCCACCAGGTCCTGCTGGATGCCGTCGTGCAACCGGCGCTCGATGCGCCGCCGTTCGCCGTCCTGGGCGTGCACGATGCGGGCACGCGAGGCGTCGAGCTCGCCCGCCTGGCGCTGCACCTCCTCGACGCGCGCGGACAGTTCGGCGGCGAGGTACACGTTGTGGACGGCGAGCGCGGCCTGCCGGGCCAGGGTCTCGACCACGTCGTGGTCCTCGGGCATGAACCGGCCCTCCGTCTTGGGCCCGTACTCGATGAGGCCGAGGACTTCGTGCCCGTACCACAGGGGCAGCGTCGTCCTGGAGGTTCCGTCCGTCTCCTCGCCCGCGGCGCCCAGGTGGGCCGGCAGGCCCTCGCCGCCCAGCCGGATGCGGACCCACTGCAGGCCGAGCCCCTCCTGCAGGCCCGCGGCCAGCTGGGGGGCCAGCAGGTCGAGGTCATAGGCGTGTTCGAGCGCGGTGCCGAACTGGACGATCAGTTCGAAGCTGCTGAGCCGCTTGCCGAAGACGCGGCGCTCGGCGAGCTGGTTCAGCCGGGCGCGCACCGGCTGGAACAGGGCCGTCGCGGTGACGGCGACGAGGACGGACAGGCCGATCGGGAAGTACTGGCCGGCCGTCAGCCCGAGCGTCATCGCCATGCCCAGGTACCACGCGCTGATGATCAGCCACAGCGTGCCGTAGACGACTTCGCGGTGGATGACGATGTCCACGCCGAGGAAGCGGTAGCGGAAGGCCGCGTAGACGACGGACAGCGAGATGAGCACGTACGGCAGGGCGCCGAGCAGCGAGCCGATGAGGTAGAGGATGCCGGTCTCGCCGTGCCAGGTGCGGAAGAGGCGGCAGCTGCCGCGGCCCAGGAAGAGGACGGCGGCCGCGGCGGCGAGGGGGAGCAGCCGCGCGACGTCCTCCTGCCCGGCCGCCCGGGCGCGCAGGCAGCGGACGACGAGCAGGGCGGCGCCGAGCCCGGGCAGCCACGCCTCGGGGTGGTAGAAGACGGCGAGTTCGACGACGCGGGTGGGCACCCCCGCGAGCGGCAGGACGAGCGGCAGGGTGAGCAGGCCCCAGAACGCGCCCAGGACGGTGCGTTCGTGGCGGAAGCGGTAGCGGCCGTCGGGCAGCAGGGCGAGCAGGCGTACGACGAGGATGCTGAAGGTCAGGTTGTTGACCTCGGTCGGCAGCAGGACGGCCGAGGCCTCCGGTGAGGGAAGGCCGTTCTCGGGCGCGGTCAGGTCCCAGCCGCACCGGGTGGTGAGCAAGGCGGCGGTGTAGCGGATGGCGATGCTCGACGCGAGGGCGGTGCCGACCAGCAGCAGCCTGCGCGCGACCGGGTTGGCCGGGGCGTGCCACCAGGCGAACAGGCCCGCGCAGTAGCACGGCAGGACGGAGCCCAGGATCCAGGGCAGCGTCACGGTGTTGTTCCGCAGCAGTATCGCGCCGGCCGCCACGGCCCACAGGAGGCACAGCCCGCCGGAGATCGCGGCAATGCGCATGGGCCGGCCGGTACCCCTCACCCGCATCAACCGAAGGTTCCCCTCGCGATATCGCTCCGCGAACCCCGCATGCCTGCTCTTCCGGCCGGGGGTCCGGGGGTCGTCCCCCGGAAGGACACGGTCGGCCGGGGGTCCGGGGGTCGTCCCCCGGGAAGACACAGTATGAGCAGAGTTCGTGACCTTGGTCCAGAAGCTGTCCCGCATGTGCGTATGGCGGAAAACCCCCAGTGGAATCGGAGGGTTCCGGGGTCCCCCTCCGTGCCGCGGACGCGGCAGACTCGGTGCGTCCGTCGTGGAAAAGTCCCCGATACGGCGGGCGGGTGACGGCAGGTCGTTCTGGCGTGCGACACCACGAACTCTGCACGAACCGTTCCGTGTTGAAAAGCCGGTGGAAAATGCCGAAGGGGAACCATGCTCGAGTCGTCCGGTCCCGAGGTGGTCGTCTGGGACACCACCTATGCCTGTCCGCTGCGGTGTTCGCACTGCTATTCGGAGTCCGGTCGCCGGGCTCCGCGGCAACTGGGCCACGAGGACATGCTGCGGGTCGCCGATGCCCTGATCACGCTCAACCCCCGCGTGGTCGCCCTGTCCGGCGGCGAACCCCTCGTCGTCAAGGGAATCTTCGACGTGGCCGGCAAGCTGTCCCGGGCCGGCATCAAGACGGCCGTCTACACCAGTGGCTGGATCATGGAACCGTGGATGGCCACGGAACTCGCCAGGGTCTTCGACGAGGTCATCGTGAGCCTCGACGGGGCGACGGCACAGATCCACGACCGGATCCGGGGCCGGCGCGGCTCCTTCGACCGGGCCCTGAGCGCCCTGACCCTGCTCGACGCGGCGGCGCGCGAGCGGCGCCGGCGCCGGCGCAGTCCGCTGTGGTTCGGCATCGACTGCGTCGTGGTGCGCAGCAATTTCCCGCAGCTGGAGGAATTCTGCACGGCCATCGCACCCCGGTTCCCCGAACTCCGTAGCGTCACCTTCAACGCGGCCGTCCCCGAAGGCCTCGCCAGCCGCCCCGAGTTCGGCCATTTCGAGCTCCTCGACGACGAACAGGTGGCGGAATTGACGAGTGAGCAACGGCACGCCCGGCTCCAGGACCTCGCCCCGGAATCGGTGCGCGTCTTCACCACCGACAACAGCAATCTCGTCATGCGCCCCGACCGTTTCGCCAGCGGCGTCGACGCACGAGTGATGCAGGTCGAACCCGACGGCGAAGTGCGGGCCCTGCCCGTCTACGAGGGAACGGTGGGAAACCTGCTCGAAGAATCCCCGATGGAACTCTGGCAGCGCGGCATTTCGCGGCTGAACGACCCGTTCGTCATCGAGACGCTCTCCGCCGTGCGCACCATGCAGGACTGGGCGGAGGCGGTGCGGCGCATGGACTACCACTTCGGCTCCCCGGAGGTGCGGTCCCGGATCGACCGCCGCTCGGTCCGGACGAACCCCCCGGAATTCAGCGCCCTGGCGCTGTGACCCATCGAGTCCTCGCCCCGAGGAGGACGTGCCGTGTTGACGTTCAAGGACTACGACCGCTTCTGCTTCGCCGACCCGGTCTTCTACGACCGTCCCGAGCGCTACCCGGACGCCGGCGAACGGCTGGCCGCGGCACGGCGGCTCGCCCCCGAGGGCTGGGCCCGCGGCGAGTCGGGCTGGTGGGTCACCCTGCGGCCCGGCGGGGAGGCGGCCCCCGGGCAGGGCTGGCAGATCCACGTGTCCGTCACCCTGCCCGAGGTGGTCCGGGCCGTCGAGATCGTCTGGGGCTACTGCGTCGAGCGCAGGCTCCCGTTCGACTTCGTCCGCAGCCGGGCCGCCGCCCGCGAGCTCAACGGTGACCGGGCCGACCGGCTCACCGGCGGCCGGCTCATCACCGTCCACCTCGACGGCGAGGAGGAGCTGACCCGCACCCTCCCCGAACTCGGCGCCCTGCTCGACGGGTTGACCGGCCCGTACGTGCTGGGCGGGCTGCGGCACGGGCCGGGGCCGCTGTACGTGCGCTACGGGTCCCGGGACGGGCGGACGTGCCCCGACGGCGAGGGCGAGTGGGGGCCCGCGCTGCTCACCCCCGACGGCACGCTCGTCCCCGAGCCGCGCCGCCCGGTGTTCTCCCCGCCCGACTGGCTGGAGCTGCCCGGGGTGCTGCGCCCCGACCTGGAGGCCCTGCACGCCGCCCCCGCGGGGGAGTTCCCCTACCGGGTCGAGCGCGCCCTCGGCCTCGGCAACGGCGGCGGCACCTACCGCGCGGTGCACCTGCGCACCGGCAAGCCGGTGCTGCTGCGCGAGGCCCGGCCGCACGCCGGCCTCGACCCGCGCGGCGAGGACGCCGTCACCCGGCTCGCCCGGCAGCGCTCGGCGCTGGAGCGGCTCGTGGGGCTGGAGTGCGTACCGCGGCTCGTGGACCACCGTGTCTACGCCGAACACCACTTCCTGGCCGAGGAGTTCATCGAGGGCCGCACCCTGCTGCAGGCCGCCTCGCTCGCCTTCCCGCTGACCTCCACCGGGCGCGCCGCCCGGGAGGCCGGGTCCTACACCGCGTGGGCGCTGGGCGTGCTGGAGCGGATCGGCCGGGCGCTCACCGCCGTGCAGGGGCGGGGCCTGCGGCTGGGCGAACTGCCGCCGAAGAACGTCGTGCTGCGGCCCGACGGCCGAGTGGCGCTCGTCGGCTTCGCCTCGGCGACCGGACTGCACGACACCCGCCCGGCGGCGCCGGGCGAGCCGGGCTTCAGCGTGCCGCCCGGCTGCCGCGGCACCGAGGCCGTGCGCCACCTGCTCGACTGCCTGCGGCTGTGGCTGTTCCTGCCGGTCCCCTGGCGCGACCCCGCCAAGCTGCACACGCTCGTCGCGGCCGTCGCCCGGCACTACCCGGTCCCCCCGGACTTCGGCCCCGCCCTGGTGCAGGGGCTGTGGCCCGGCGACCGGCCCGCCGAACAGGACCGGGCGGGCGCCCTGCTGGCGGCCGACCCGCCGGACTGGCCCGCGATCCGCAGCGCGCTCGTGCACGGCATCCACGCCTGCGCCACGCCCGACCGCACCGACCGCCTCTTCCCGGGCACCCCCAACGGGCGCACGCTCATCGGCGGTTACCCCCTCGGCTACGGCGCGGCCGGGGTGCTGTACGCGCTGCACCGCGCGGGGGCGGACGTCCCGGAGCCGTACACCGCCTGGCTGGCGGCGGCCGCCACCGGCGACCGCAGGCCCCGGCCGGGCCTCTACGACGGCCTCCACGGCGCCGCCCTCACCCTCGACCTGCTGGGCCGGCGCGAGGCCGCCCGCGAGGTCCTGGACCGCTGTCTGGCCCTGGACGAGCGGGCGTTCACCCTCGACCTGGCGGGCGGCCGCGCCGGCATCGCCCTGACCCTGCTGCACTTCGCCGCGGCCACCGGCGACACCGCGCTGCACGACGCGGCCCTGCGCCTGGCCGCCGACCTGGCCGAGGCCGTCGAGGAGGGACCGCTGCCCGGCAGGCCGGGCCGGCCCGCACCGTACGGGCTGCTGCACGGCGCGACGGGGATCGCCCTGTTCTTCCTGCGGCTGTACGAGGAGTGCGGGGAACGGCGCTTCCTCGACCTGGCCGACCGGGCGGTGCGCCTCGACCTGAACAGGCTGCGGACGCTGCCCGACGGCCACGTGGCGCTCTTCGACGGCTCAGCCCACCTTCCGTACCTGCACGGGGGCAGCACCGGGCTCGCGTTCGTCCTGCGCGACCTGCTGCGGCACCGCCCCGACGGGCAGCGCGCCGAGCTGCTGGCCCGCATCCGCCGGACCTGCGACGCGGTGTACGTGCGCAACGCGGGCCTGCTGCGCGGGCGTTCGGGATCGGTGGCCGTGCTGGCGGCGCTGGACGAGCCCGCGGACCGCCCGGCCCTGCTGCGGCAGATCCGCCTGCTGTCCTGGCACGCCCAGTCCTACGGCGGCCACCTCGCCTTCCCGGGCTTCCGCGCGCTGCGGCTGTCCGCGGACCTGGCGACCGGCTCCGCGGGCGTGCTGCTGGCGCTGAGCTCCGCGTTCGAGAGGACCGGCCCCGTCCTTCCCTTCCTCGATCCGCGGTCCGTCACCCGCGCGGCGCCGGAGGGAGGTGAACGGCATGTCGGAAATCCTGGAGCTGCAGGAGATGGAGGAGGAGACCCCCGCCCTGTGGCCGTGTAGCAACAGTTACCAGAGCACCCTCGGGCAGGTCTGACGGCCGGCCCCGGGGGAGGCGCGCCGGCCGGCCGCCCATCGCCCCACGGGGACGGCCGGCGCGTCGGCGGCTCCGCCGCAGGAGCGCCCCGTCAGGGGCGCGGGGCTGTGCTGCGTCATGCGGCTACGCCGCGTGGGCGCGACCAACCACGACGCGCCCGCAGCCGACATACGGCCCACGGGGCGCAGATCCCGGAGGAGGACGACCATACTCGCCCAGGGCCACCTCGCCGCCGACCCCCTCTTCGCCGATTCCCCGGACCGCGTCGAAGACGCGACCGAACGCTTCGCACGGGCCGACCGCCCCGCGCCCCCCGGCTGGCACCGCGCCGAGCGCGCCGGCTGGGTCTCCCTCCAGCGCGCCGGCGCCCGGCTGGAGCCGCAGGGCTGGAAGATCCACGCGTCGGCGACGGCCGAAGAGGCCCCGCGCGTGGTCGACACGGTGTGGGAGTACTGCGTCGAGCACGGCATCGGCTTCAAGTTCCTGCGCAGCAGCACCCTGTTGGCGCTCGTCAACAGCAAGCGGGCGCCGCGCTCGGCCGGCGGCAAGCTGATCACCATCTACCCGCGCTGCGAAGAGCTGCTGGAACGCACGCTGCGGGAGCTGTCCTCGCTCTTACGGGGCGTCAGGGGCCCGTACATCCTCAGCGACCTGCGCTGGCACGAGGGCCCGCTGTACCTGCGCTACGGGGGCTTCGCCCCGCGCTTCTGCTTCTCGCACGACGGCGACTACGTGCCCGCCGTGCTGCGCCCGGACGGCGAACCGGTGCCGGACGTGCGCGGGGCCGTGTTCCGGGTGCCGCCGTGGGCCGGCGTCCCGCCGTTCGTCGCGGACCGGATCCGGGCCTCCCGCAGCGGGCCGGGCGGACGGCTCCCGTACCGGGTGGAGAAGGCGCTGCGCTTCTCCAACAGCGGTGGCGTCTACCGCGCCGTCGAAACCGGCACCGGACGCACGGTGGTGCTCCGGGAGGCCCGCCCGTACACCGCCGTCGACGACCGGGGCAGGGACGCGGTGGCCCGGCTGGCCCGCGAACACGCCGTGCTGCAGCGGCTGTCCGGGCTGGACTGCGTGCCGCAGGTCCTGGGGCGCACCGTCCACTGGGAACACCACTTCCTGGCCGAGGAGTTCGTCGAGGGCGAACCGCTGCTGGAGGCGGTCGCCCGGCGCCACCCGCTCCTCCGCCCCGACCCGCACCCCGCGGAGCGGGCCTCCTACGCCGCGTGGGCGTGCGGCGTCCTCGACCGGATCGGGGCGGCGGTGGCCGCGCTGCACGCACGGGGAGTCGTCTTCGGGGACCTCCAGCCGGGCAACGTGCTGGTCCGGCCGGACGGCAGCGTGTGCCTCGTCGACTTCGAGACCGCGTTCGGCACCGGCGAGGACGTCGCCCCGGCCATGGGGACACCGGGTTTCGTCGCCCCGTGGGCGCGTTCGGGCACCGCGGTCGACGCGTACGGGCTGGCCAGTCTGCGCCTGGCGGTCTTCTGCCCGCTGACGGAGCTGATGCGCTTCGACCCGCGCAAGCCCGGGCAGTTGGTCCGGCTCGTCGAGGAACGCTTCCCGGTGCCGCCGGAGTTCACCGCGCGGCTGCGCGAGGAACTGGCCCCGCCCGCGGGCACGGCCGTCAAGCCCGCGGTGGACTGGCCCCCGGACGGCCGGGAGGCGGAGTGGGACCCGGTGCTGGACTCGTTGTGCGAGGCGGTCCTGCGCAGCGCCACCCCGGAACGGGAGGACCGGCTCTTCCCCGGCGACGTCCGGCAGTTCGACGGCCAGGCGACGGGCCTGGCCTACGGCGCGGCCGGGGTGCTGCACGCCCTGCACGTCACCGGGTACGGCACGCGCCCGGAGTTCGCCGGGCACACCGACTGGCTGGTGCGGGCGGCCGAACGCGCGCAGTGGCCGCGGCCGGGGCTCTACGACGGGCTCGCCGGAGTGGCCCACGTGCTGGGCGAGTCGGGGCGGCTGCAGGAGGCGTGGGCGGTGCTGGAGCGGCTGGCCGCCTTCGACCTGCGGGGCTGCGGGACGGGCCTGTTCGGCGGCCTGGCCGGGATCGCCCTGGCCTTCCTGCACGCCGGCGACGCGGAGACCGCTGTCCGGCTCGGCGATCGCGTGGCACGCTCTCTCCACGACGGCGACGGCGCCGCCGCGGCCGGGCTCATGCGCGGGTGGTCGGGCCCGGCCCTGCTGTTCGTGCGGCTCTTCGCCGCGACGGGCGAGGAGCGCTGGCTGCGGTGCGCGGAGACCGCCCTGGCCCGGGACATCGCGCGCTGCGGCGCACCGCGCGGGCGGTACGTCCAGGTCAGGGACGGGCAGCGCTGGGTGGCCGGGCTGGGCGCGGGCAGCGCGGGGATCGGCCTCGTCCTCCAGGAGTTCCTGCGGCACCGGCCCGACCCCCACTTCGCACGGCTGCGGGACCGCATCCGCGACGGCCTGGGGGCGGAACTCCTGCTCTCGCCGGGCCTGTTCACGGGCCACGCCGGGCAGCTGTACACCCTGGCGCACCTGGACGGGCCGCAGGAGCTGCGGGAGGTGCAGCTGCGGGGGCTGGGGGTGCATGCCGTGCCCTACGAGGGCGAGTTGGCGTTCGCGATGGACGGACTGCTCCGGTTGTCCATGGACTTGGCGACCGGTACGGCCGGGGTGCTGCTGGCGGTGCACGCGGCGGTGCGGGGCGGGGGCGGGCTGCCGTTCCTCGGTTCCTGAGGGGAGTCGGTGGTGTGCGGGGGGCGTGCGCCGGTCGGCATGCTGCGGGTGCTCGGTACGAACGGGGCGGAATGACGGGTTCCGACGGGTAGGAAGAGAGCCGTTCCGCGATTCCCCCAAGTCACCGAAGAGGTGGGTATGTTCGGTAGGTACGGTGTCCGGGTCTCCCTGTGTGCGACGGCGCTGACCGTCGCATCCCTGGGGTGGGCCCCGGCCGCGCAGGCGCACGCGCACGCCCCGCTGTCCTGCTCGGGTCAGGAGAGCACGTCCTACACCCCGGGGCTGACGCTCGAGCCCCGGGACGTCGGGATCGAGGCGCACCCCACCTACACCTGCACGGACCGCCCGGGGCACACGGTGAGCGCCACGGGCACCATCAAGGGCGCCTCGCCCGGGGCCGGTTGTCTTGCGCTCGTCACCGCCGGCGGACACGAGGTCGTGCACTACGCGGACGGCGGGGAGTCGGTGATCGACTACACCTCCTCCGTCGGCACCCGGGCGCTGGGCGCCCATACCCTCCGGCTCCTGGGCACGGTCGTCGAGGGCCGGGGCAAGGGACACCGGGCGGTGCGCGGCGTCCAGACGCTTCCGGGCTCGCTCCCGACGGACTGTCTGACCGAGGCGGGTCTCCGGCAGGCCTTTGCGGGGGTGGAGCTGGAGATCGACGGATCCTGAGCCCCGACTCCGCTGTGACGGGCGGCCGTTCAGTGGCCGCCCGTCGCCCGGAAGCCGCGGGGCACCAGGAAGACCGTCAGCAGCGTCACGGCGATCACGATCGCCGCGGAGACGTACGCCGTCGTGGTCAGCGCGTGGTCGAATGCCTCGCGCGCGACCGCGAGCACGCGCCGCCCCGTCACGCCGCCGGCCTCCCGGGCGACCTCGGCCGCGCCGCCGACCGACCCGCGCGCGGTCTGCGCCGCGGAGCCGCCGACGGGCAGCCCGGTCATCCTGCTGCTGTAGACGGCGCCGTGGATGCTGCCGAGCAGCGCCACCCCGAGGGCGACCCCGAGTTCGTAGGCGGTCTCGGACACCGCACCGGCCTGCCCGGCGCGTTCGGGAGGGACGGACGAGACGAGCACCGACGCCGAAGCCGTGATCGCCAGCCCGTCGCCGAGGCCGAGCGCGGCGAGGACGACGGCCACGACCCCGTAGCTCGTCGGCTCGGGCGCGAGGGCGAGCACGAGGAACCCCGCCGCCAGGGCGCCGAGCCCGACGGCCAGCACCGGGCGCACCCCGATGCGGTGCATCAGCCAGGGCGTGGACAGCGATCCCGCCAGCATGGCCAGCGCGGACGGCACGGTGCGCAGGCCCGCCTGTGCGGGCGAGTAGCCGTGGACGTACTGCAGCCACAGGGAGATCAGGAACAGTGCGGCACCGATGGCGAGCATCGCCATCAGGGTGGCCAGCGCGGCCGCCAGGAACGGGCCGTTGCGGAAGAGCCGCACGTCCAGCAGCGGGCCCGCCAGGCCGAGTTGGCGGCGGGCGAACAGTGCGATCAGCAGCACGCCGACGACGAGCGTGCCCAGGTCCAGGGGTCCGGTGCCGCCCTTGGCGACGTGCTTGATGCCCCAGGCCACGCAGACGATGCCGAGGACGGAGAGCGCCGCCCCCGCCCAGTCCAGGCCGCCGGCCTGCGGGGCCCGGTACTCCGGCAGCAGCCGGACGCCCGCCGCGACGGTGACGACCACGACCGGCACGTTGACCCAGAACGCCGACGCCCAGCCAAAGCGCTCGACGAGCACCCCGCCGACCAGCGGCCCCACACAGGCCCCGGCCCCGGCGACGGCCGCCCACACGCCGATGGCGAGCGTACGTTCCCGGTCGTCGGTGAAGATGTTCCGGATCAGCGAGAGCGTCGACGGCATGACCATGGCCCCGCCCAGCCCCAGCAGCACGCGGCCGGCGATCAGCTGCCAGGAGGTGTGGGCGGTGGCGGCCATGACGGAGGCCAGGCCGAAGAGCACGAAACCACCGAGGAACAGCCGCTTGCGGCCGAAGCGGTCACCGACGGCGCCGCTGGTGACCAGCAGCCCGCCGAGCACGAGACCGTAGACGTCGATGATCCACAACTGGGCGAGCGGGCCGGGCCGCAGATCCTGGATGAGCGAGGGCAGGGCCACGTTGAGGATGGTGGCGTCCATGGCCACCAGCAGCAGACTCGCGCACAGCACGGCCAGCATCGCCCAGCGGCCGGACGCGGGAGGCTCAGCCTTGGCCTGCTCCATGTCCCAGTATGTGCGGGCGGGTGGGGATCTTCGCAACCGGAGGGCTCCGCCCCGCGTGCGGTCCTGCGACTGCGGGTCGTCCGTGGTTGCTCGCGCACTTCCCCGCGTGCCTCACGGGGCGTGGCGTCAACGTGTAACGCACAGGCCCCCGTTGACGATTCTCCGGACATGACAAGCCGAAGAACGCGCTTATCAGCAGTCTGTGCAGCGGTCCTGCTCGCCCTGACCGCGGCCGGTCCCGCGGCCGCGTCGGACGACCGGGGCGGCGACCCCGATCTGGCGGTCGCGATGTACGGCCAGGCCCCGGCCGAGCGCTCGCCCGGTCAGATCTCGCTGAACTGGAAGTCCGTCGGCACCGCCGACGTCACGGGCGTCACCCACATCACCTTCGACCTGCCGCCGAGCATGTGGATGTCCGACGTCGCCATGATGTACTCGATGCCCTACGACTACTCCTTCGCCGAGTCCCTCTCGCCCGACGGCCGTCACTTGGACGCGACGTTCATCGGCACCATGGTGCCGGGGCGGGAACACTTCATGAAGGTGACGTTCTACCGCCGCGCGAACACGGAACCCTCCGGGGTGATCAGGGCGACGGTCGCCAACCAGGGCGACACCGACCCGTCCGACAACGTGGCGACGATGGCCGTCAACGTCCCGCAGCCGCCTGCACAGACCCCGCCCGTACCGGAGGTGACGGGGGTCAGCACGTCCGGCGGGCCGGGCGCCGGCGGCACGGAGGCGACCGTCACCGGGTCCCATCTGGCCGACGGATCCGTCCTGTTCGGCGACGATCCGGCAACGGACGTCTCGTGCACGGAATCCTCATGCGTCGCCCATACCCCCGGCGGGACGGGCACGGTCCCGGTCACGGTCGTCACCCCGGGCGGTTCGGACACGGCGGACGGCGGCTTCACGTACAGCGGTCCGCCGCCGGCGGCTCCTCCGGCGCCCGTGGTGACCCGGCTGATGTCGAACAGCGGGCCCGCCGCCGGCGGGGGTCACGTGTACGTGCAGGGCACGGACCTGGCGCGGGGCACCGTGCTGTTCGGTGACCGCCCGGCCGAACACGTCTCGTGCGGGCCGACGATCTGCAGCGCGACGGCTCCGGCGGGGACGGGCACGGTGGACGTCACCGTCACGACGCGGGGCGGACGCAGTGCGGTCGTGCCTGCGGGGCGGTACACGTACCAGCCGTAGGCACTCTCGGCAACCGGCCGGGCCGTCAGCGCCCGGCCGGTCTCACACCGCGCCCAGCGCCGCCAGCCGCCGCCCGACCTCGTCGGCCCCGGCGTGCCCGACGGCCAGGACCGTCGCCCGGCCGGCGCCGTCGACGGCCAGCAGGGTCGGGAAGCCCTGCACCCCGAACGCCGCCGAGCGGCGGAAGTCCTCGCGGGCGGCCGTCGCGGACGCCGGACCCTCGAAGGCGGCGACCACTGCGTCCGCGTCCAGCCCGGCCGCCTCCGCAACCTTCCGGTACGTCGCCGCGTCCGACAGGCTCAGCCCGTCCGCGTAGAACGCCTCCTGCAGGGCACCGGCCAGCTCGGCCGCCCGCTCCGGTGCGGCCTGCCGCAGGGCGGCCGTGCCGCGCGCCGCGGCCTCGGAGTCCATCACGAACGAGCCGTCCGCGATCAGCCGGTCGTACGCGACGCCGAACTCCACGCCCGTCATCTCGCTGATCTTCGCGTTGGAGCCCTGGACGTAGCCGAACTCCCGGATCGGGACCCGGCGCGGCCCGGTGAACAGGCCGCCCGAGACCACCTCGACGGGCAGGCCGGGGTGGCGGCGGGTGATCTCGTCCAGGGTCGGCGAGAACCCGTAGGACCAGCCGCAGTAGGCGTCGAAGACGTAGACGAGCTTCATGGGACGTTCTCCAGGGGTGTCATGCGTGTCGCTGTCGACACCCTCAACAGTATCTGACGCGTCAGGCATTCCCTCGTCGTCCCATGTCACTCAGCGCAGTCGCGGCAGCGCATCCCGTGCCGCATGGCTCAGGATCTTCAGGTCCTCCGCGAACCGCTCCCGGTGCTCGGCGGGCAGCGGGTCCACGAAGTGGCGGCGGATGTTCTCCACGTGCAGCCGGGCCGCGCGTACGACCGTCTCCTCGCCCGCGGGCGTCAGCCGCACCAGCCGCCCCCGGCGGTCGTCGGGGTCCGCGTCCCGGGCCACCAGCCCGGCCGCCTCCATGCGGTCCACCAGCCGGGTCACCCCGCCCGTGGTCAGCACGCGCTCCTGCGCGATGGCCCGCATCGGCAGCCCCGCGTCCCCCGCCCGGCCGAGGATCAGCAGTACCTCGAACATCAGGTGGCTGATGCCGCACTCCTCCTCGATCGCCCGCCCCAGGATGTACTCCAAGCGGTTCGCGGCTCCCTGCAGCCGCCCGAACGCCAGCACCAGCCCGTCGTTCGCCGCCTGCTCCGCCGTCGCGATCTCCGCCACCGTCCCTCGCCCCTTTCGCCGCACTTCGTGACGCCTGAGCCTACGACCAGCGCCCCAAAGGGGCGCGGGGAACTGCGCGATCAGCCACAAACGACCCGCAGCGGACCACGTACGCTGCTCCGATGGCTCTCCCCACCCCCGACCAGGCCCGCGCACTCCACGAGAAGTACGCGCCGACGCTCGAAGCCTTCGATCTCGTCCACGGCCACTGCGAGATCGTCGCGGCCATCGCCGCGCACCTCCTGCCCGCCGCCGGCGACCGCCTCGACGCCGACCTCGTCCGTGCCGGCGCTCTCCTCCACGACATCGGCGTCTACCGGCTCTACGACGACCGCACCGGACGGATCGACCACCGCTCCTACATCCGTCACGGCGTCCTCGGCCACGAGATCCTCCGCGCCGAGGGCCTCCCGGAGCGCCTGTGCCGCTTCTGCTCCTGCCACACCGGCGTCGGCCTCACCGAGGACGACATCCGCAGGCAGCAGCTGCCGCTCCCGGTGGCCGACTACACGGCCGAGACGCCGGAGGAGCAACTGGTGATGTACGCGGACAAGTTCCACACCAAGAGCACGCCCCCGCGGTTCCTGTCGGCCGCGGAGTACGCGGAGCAGGTGCAGCGCTTCGGGCAGGACAAGGCGGACGCCTTCCACGCCCTGCGGGACCGGTTCGGGGAACCCGACCTCTCCGTCATGACGAGAACTGCCGCATCAGCCGCACTCCCTGCGCCGCGGTCATGTGCGGCAGATACGCCTTCGCAATCGCGCGCGTGATCACCGCCAGTGCGGCGGGGTCCGGATAGGCCATGTACATCGGCCGGTAGCGCGGCTGGAACTTCGCCTTGAAATTGAGCAGCGAGCGGAATCCGTAGACCGGTTCCAGCACCTTTCCCGCGAAGTCCAGGACGCGCTGGAGGGCGGCCGGAGGCTCCTCCGTCGCCTTCCTCGCCAACGGGGCGCCGGAGAGGCTGAGGAATCGCGCACCCTCCTCCTGGAACCCCAACGCGGCGGAGGCGATGAGGAATTCCATCGAGCCGCGGAATCCGCTCGCCCGGCGGCGCATGAAGTCCAGGGTCCAGCCCACCGGTTCGCCGTGCTCGTACACCGGCATCCAGCTGGTGATGCCGTGCACGGTGCGGTCGGCGTCGACGGCCAGCAGGCAGCGCACGGCCGGGTCGTCGAGTTCGTCGAGGCCGCCGAGGGTGAAGCCCATCTCGGGCAGGCCCTTGTCCGCGACCCACTCCTCGGAGATCGACCGCACCTGGTCGGTGAGGGCGACGGGGGCGTCGTGGAAGGTCCACCACTCGGCCGTGATGCCCTCCTTCTTGGCCTTGTTGAGGGCGGTGCGCACGTCCTGCCACTTCTTCCCGGTGAAGGCGAGGTCGGGCAGCGGCACCACGGTGTCCTCGGCTACCTGGACCGAGCGCCAGCCCAGCGCCTCCGCCGCCGCGCGGGTGTCCGGGCCGACGCTGTAGAAGCAGGGCGTCCAGCCGCGTTCGTCGCAGTACCGGGAGAAGCCGGCGACGGCGGCCGCGCGGGCGTCCGGGGCGCCGAAGGGGTCGCCGGTGGTGAGGGCCACCGTGGAGATGACGCGGTAGGCGACGGCGGCCCGGCCGGGGGCGTCGAACCAGTAGTGGTTGCCGTCCCAGGTGGTGATGAAGGAGAGGTTCGATCCGCCGTGGGCGGCGAGGAGTTCGCGGGCGCGCACGGCGGCGTCGGCATCGGTGTGCAGCCGCGGGCGGCGGAAGGTGACGAGCAGCGCGGCGAGCGTGATCAGCCAGAAGAACAGCCCGCAGTAGCGGAAGAGGGCCTGCGCGGTGCCGCCGACCGGCACCGGTGAGTCGGTGAAGGCGTCCAGGAAGGCGGGCGGCAGGAACTCCGAGACCAGCCCGCCGAAGAGCAGTCCGGGCGTGGCGGGCGGGTCGTACTGGTCGCGCACGGCCCAGCCGATGCCCACGTACGCGGCGCAGGCCACCAGGAACGCGCCCCCGACGACGGCAGCCAGGCCGCGCATGGCCGAGTGCGGCAGCCGCAGGTCGAAGCGGGCCCGGGTGATGACGAGCAGCACCAGGACCAGGAAGGGCAGCAGCATCTGCTCGGCGAACGCCTGGACGAAACCGGCCTGTTCGGAGGGTGCCGCGCCCCAGGCCGTCGGATGGCTGAGGAAGTCGTGCAGCCAGTAGGCGAACAGAGCCATCCAGAACAGGTTGACGAGCACGGCCAGCCCCCACGCGAGCCGCAGGCCGCGGCGCAGCCCTTCGGCGAGGACGAGCAGCACGAGGGGGACGAGGGCGGACATGACGACGGCCGGCGAGTCGTAGAAGTCCCGTACGGCGTGGACGGAGTGGCAGTCCTGGGCGGAGGCGGCGCAGGCGTCGGCGATCTCCTGTGCGGTGGGCCGGACGGAGACGTAGAGGGCCTCGAAGGAGTTGAAGGGCCCGTAGGCGTCCTTGTAGAGGATGGCCACCATGGGGCCGATCGCGGAGGCGGCGACGACGAGGGCGACCAGCACCCGGGCCTCGGTGTGGGAGGAGTGGCGCAGCCGGACGGGCCAGGTGCGGTGGTGGAGCGCGGCGCCGGCCAGCATGCCGACGAAGGCCCCGCACAGCCGCAGCACGCCCTGGAGGTGTCCCACGTAGAGGGCCATCACCAGTGCGAACGCGGCGATGCCGAGCCGCATCCGGCGGCGCCAGAGCGCGGTGAGGCGGTAGCTGAGGACCGCGCCCGTGGCGAGGGCGCCGACGGTCGGGGAGACCGAGAGGTCGTCGGTGAGGCTGTCGAGCCACCACTCCCCCGCGAGGGAGCCGGTCTTGACGATGCCGACGCCGAGCAGGGTGCCCAGGATCTGCCCGCCGAGCAGGGCGCCCGCGGTGCGGGCGACGCCGAGCCGCCGTTCGGAGGGGGTGACGGCCAGCAGCACGACGATCGTCGCACCGATGTAGCCGCCGAGGCCGGGGCACCACAGGAGCGAGCTGACCGGGGTCCACCAGCGCCCTTCGGCGAGCGAGGGCACGCCGACGCCGATCCGCTCCATGCGGTGCCGGCTGGGGCCGGTGCCGAGGCTTCCGGTGACGGCTCCGACGATCCACAGCACGGCGAGGAAGGCGAGCGTGAAGGGGGCGTGGCGGACGGGCGCGAGCAGCCGGTCGAGGGTGGCGCGCCAGGGGTGGGTGCTGTCGCCGACGGTGGGCCCCGGGGGCGGCGGCGCGGGGGCGGCGGCGTTCACGGCGCTCATGGCAGGAGTCCCGTCTGCCGTGCCAGCCACGGGAGTTGCTTCTCCAGGCCGGGCCGCCAGACCGCCCAGCTGTGGCCGCCGGGGAGGAGGACGAACTCGGCCTGCATGCCGGCCCGGACGGCGGCGTCGTACATCTTCTGCTGCTGGGGCCGGTAGGTGTGGTCGTCGGTGCCGGCGACGAAGGCGGCCTTGGTGTCGGGGAACCGCTGCCGGGCCATGACGTCGAGAGGGTTGACCCGCTGGAAGGCGGCGGTGTCCCCGCCGAAGGCCTTGTCGATCGTCTTCTGCCGGTTGCCGAGGGTGGGTTCGTCCTGGCCGGAGATGTCGTTGACGACGCCGTAGACCTGGGGGGCGTTGACGCCGAGCTGGATGGAGCAGGTGCCGCCGAAGGAGATGCCGGAGACGATCCAGGAGGTGCGGGGTGCGGCCACCTGGAGGTGGGAGCGGATCCAGTCGGGCACGTCCCGGGCGAGGTAGGTCTGGACGTCGCCCAACCGGGAGTCCAGGCACAGGGTGTTGGCGAACTGCGAGCCCAGCGGGTCCACGACGACGACCACGGGGGCGAGTCCGCGGTGGGCGGACTCGAAGGTGTTCATCAGCTCGGCGAGCCGGCCGGAGTTGATCCAGTCCTCGGGCCCGCCCGGCTGGCCCGCCATGAGGACGATCACGGGGAGGAGGGGGCGCGGGCTGCTGCGGTAGGCGGGCGGGAGGTAGATGTAGGCGTCGCGGGCCTTGAAGCCGGATGCGGTGCCGGGGATGGGGGACTTGGAGATCGTCCCGTCCTCGGGCATGCCCTCCGGCGGCCGCCAGACGTCGGCGATCGTCTTGCCGGGCGGCACCTTCAGGGCCTCGGTGGTGCCGCCTGCCTCGCTGAGCCGGGTGGTCTTCAGCAGCCAGGAGTTCAGGGCGCTGCGCGCGGTGGGGTACTGGTCGAAGTACCGGTTGATGCCGGAGGCGCCGAGCAGGACGACGAGGAGACCGGCGAGGGCGGCGGGGAGCCAGAAGCGGGGGCGCAGCCGGGGGATCCGGAAGGCGGCCAGGCAGAGGCCGAGGACGGCGAGGCCGGCCCAGAGGACGACCGGGGTCGGCAGGGGGTCGGGGAAGGGCTGGATCCAGTCGTCGACCGCCGTGCGCAGCAGCCAGGTGATCAGTGCGGCGAGCAGGACGGCGGCCGGGGCCCAGCGGGTGAGCCAGCGGCGCTGCCGGGAGAAGAGGAGGGCGGCCAGGGAGCAGCAGCCGAGGACGAGCAGGGCGGCCGGTATCCATCCGGTCACCAGCGACCAGTCCAGCGGGCCTGCCGCACTCGGTATGTGTCGCACCACGACAAAAGCCTATGGAAGGGAATATTTCCGGCAAGTCGGCGGCGGTGTGAGGGCGGTCTTGCCGGAAGTCTGTGCTCCCGGCAGATTCCCTTGCAGAATCACTGCCTCACAGCTTCTGGGAGGGGACGTCATGGACGTGAACCGAAGACTGAGCCGGAGAGGGCTGTTACGGGCGGGGCTGGGGGTGGGCGGAGCCGCGTGGGCGGCCCGGGCGATACCGGGCCTGCACGGCCCGGCACCGGTCTCGCTGCCGCTGGACCAGGCCGCCTGGGCGGGCCCGGCGGTACGGGCGGGGGCCTTCCCGGACTGGAGCAGATTCGCCCGGCTGGCCGACGGGACGTTCGACGAGGACGCCGACCCCGTCCACGACATGCAGCCCGTGATCAACACCCTCAAGGCACAGAACGCCAGCGTGATCGAGCTCGACACCATCCTGTCGAACTGGATCACCGACGACGCCTTCGCCACCCACATGGGCAAGGTGAAGAGCTTCGTGCAGCTCGCGCACACCGCCGGCATCCGGGTGGTCATGTACTACCCGTCGCTCGAAGTGATCAGCACCGGCGGCGAGGACGGACCGTCCTTCTACAAGACCGACCAGGGCAAGTCCTGGGTGCAGCTCTCCCCCGACGGCAAGCCCAACGTCTTCTACGGCAGCCTGGTGGTCTGGGTGGACCCGGGCGACGAGAGCTGCTGGGTCAGCCCCAACTCCCCCTGGCGCGACTTCTACCTGGGCCGCATCAAGGCGCTGGCCGCCACCGGCGTCGACGCGATCTGGCCGGACGTCCCCATCTACTTCGACGGCGCGCTCACCTGGTGCGACGCCTCCCCGTGGGCGGCGTCCGCATTCAAGGCGGACACCGGCCTGGACATACCGAAGAAGGCCGACTTCGGCAGCCTGCCGTTCCGCCGCTTCGTCGAGTGGCGGCACCGCAACCTGCTGCAGTGGCAGCTCGACATCGCGGCCGCCGGGCGCGCGGTCAACCCCGATGTGCTCACCTTCGTCGAGACGGTGAGCATGGACTACCAGTACGCCACCCTCGTCGGCCTCGACGGCGCCTACCTGCGCAAGGCGGAGGGCGTCAGCCACGTGTGGGAGGTGGACATCCTCGGCAACTACGACGGGATGCGCCACGCCACCGCGTCCGACTGGGCGTGCCTGATCTCGATGTACAAGTACGCGCGGGCCGCCAGCGGCACCAAGCCGGCCTGGGCGTTCTCCTACGGCTGGAAGGCCGACGACGCCTCCCTGGTGATGGCCGAGCTGCTGGCCGCGGGCTGCAACCCGTACGAGGTCAAGAGCCCGTTCAAGAACGACACCACCGACAAGGCGATGCGCACCCGGATGTACGCGTTCGTCGCCGCCAACCAGGAGAAGCTCTTCAGCGCCGCCTCGTCGGCCGTGGTCGGCGTCTACCACTCCTCGGCCTCGCGCGACTTCGTCAGCCACGCCGAGGGCACCGGCATGTACGTCAACACCAAGACGCCCGCCGGGGTCAAGGACTGGTGGGCCACCGGCACCCGGCAGGAGAGCTGCCTGCAGCAGGAGTGGCTGAGCGAGTTCCGCGGCACGGTCAAGTCGCTGGTGTTCGCGCACATCCCGTTCCGCACCGTGCCCAGCCCCGGCCTCACCGCCGACGACCTCGCCGGGTACCGCGTGCTGATGCTGCCGAACCTGCAGGCCGTCTCGGACGCCGAGGCCGGGGTGCTGCGCGGCTTCGTTGCGGGCGGCGGCACCGTCGTGATCACCGGCCCGGTGCCCACCGGCCTCGACGAACTGGGCACGGTGCGCGGGGAGTACGCGCTGGCCGACGTGCTCGGCTTCGGGAAGAAGGACCCCCTGCCGGACAGCAAACAGAACAGCTTCGGCTCGGGCACGTGCTGGTACGTCAAGGACCTGCTCGGCCGCAGCTACCTGGGCAAGACGGACCGGGCGGTCGCGGACCGGCTGCTCACCCCGGTGCGCGCGGCCGCGCCCGCCGCCGTGACGCTGACGGGCGACGACCGCATCCACCTGGAGCTGAGCCGCCTCGGTGACGACACGATCGTCCAACTGGTCAACTTCACCTGCTTCGGCGACAGTCCGGCGGCATTCCGTACGGTTCCGGCGACGTGCACGGTCGGACTGCCGGTCCCGGCGGGCAAGCGGGTGCTGGCGGCCATCGTCAGCTCGGCGGACGCAAGTTCGCCGACTCCGCAGCCGGTGCCGTGGCAGGTGACGGGCGACTCGGTGTCGGTCACGCTGACGGTGGCGCAGTATTCGCTGCTGACGGTGACGACGGGCTGAGTACCGCGCCCCGGCGGAGCGGCTGGCTTGTGAGGATGACGAGTTGCTGCGTCGCCCGGGTCATCGCCACATAGCGGTCGACCGCTCCTTCGATTCCCGTACCGAACGCCTCCGGGTCGACGAGGACGACCAGGTCGAACTCGAGCCCCTTCGACAGCTCCGGGGTCAGTGACCGGACGCGGGACGTCGCCCGGAACACGGGATCGCCGATGACACAGGCGATCCCGTCGGCGTGCGCAGCAAGCCAGGTGTCGAGGATCGAGCCCAGATCCGCAGCAGATCCGTGCAGTACGGGAACGCTGCTGCTGCGGATGGAGGCCGGCACGTTGGCGTCCGGGAGCACGGCCCGGATGACCGGCTCGGCCTCCGCCATGACCTCTTCCGGCGTCCGGTAGTTGATGCTCAGAGAGGCCATGCCGACCCGGTCGAGCCCGACCCGTTCGAGCCGTTCCTGCCACGGCTCCGTGAACCCGTGCCTGGCCTGGGCACGGTCCCCGACGATGGTGAAGCTCCGGGACGGGCACCGGAGCAGCAGCATCTGCCATTCCGCGTCGGTCAGTTCCTGGGCCTCGTCGATGACGATGTGCGCGAACGGGCCGGCGAGCAGGTCCGGTTCGCCGACGGACAGTGCGGTCCGGTCGACCAGGGCGTCCTGGAAGTCCTCGCCGCGCAGCATCGTCACCAGGCCCGTCCCGTACTCGTCGTCCGCCACCTCGATCAGCTCGCTCACGACCCTGGTCATGCGCTCGCGTTCGGTGGCGACAGCGGCGTCGTGCCGGCGTTTGCGGCGCGACGCCTCCGGGTCGCCGAGCCGCTGCCGGGCCGCGTCCAGGAGCGGCAGGTCGGACACCGTCCAGGCCTGCGCGTCCGCGCGCTGCAGCGTCCGGACCTCGTCGCGGCCGAGCCAGGGTGCGCACATGCGCAGGTAGGCGGGTACCGACCACAGGTCTCCGACGAGGTCGGCCGCGTCGAGCAGCGGCCACGCGCGGTCGAGGGTGCCGACCAGTTCCTCGTCGCGCAGCAGGGACTGGCGGAACACGTCGGGCGCGACGTCGCCGTCGAGCTTGTCCAGCAGGATCGCGACCAGCTCCTCCCATATCCGGTCCCGCGCCTCGTTGTGCGGAGTGCCGTGTCCTGCCGCGTCGAAGGCCTCGGCCCAGTCGTCGGCGCTCAGCCGGATGTCGGACCAGTCGGTGGTGACCGTCATCCCCTCGGCGGGCGGCTCCTCGTAGAACCGGACGGCCGTCTCGATCGCCTTCACCATGTCCGCGGAGGACTTCAGCCGGGCCGCGTCCGGGTCCGTCTCGACGGCTGCCGTGGCCCCCTCGGGGACGAGGTCCCGCAGGGTGCAGGTCTGCACGCCCTCCTCGCCGAGGCTGGGGAGGACGTCGGCGACGTAGTTCAGGTAGGGCCGGTGCGGGCCGACGAACAGCACGCCGCCCCGGCGGTGACCGAGGCGCGGGTCGGAGTAGAGGAGATAGGCGGCGCGGTGCAGGGCGACGACGGTCTTGCCCGTGCCCGGACCGCCGTCGACGACGAGCGCGCCGCGGGATCCCGCGCGGATGATGGCGTCCTGGTCGGCCTGGATGGTGCCGAGCACGTCGCGCATCCGTTCCGACCGGTTGCTGCCCAGGCTGGCGATGAAGGCGGACTGGTCGTCGAGCGCGGCATGCCCGGCGAAGCCGTCCGGGGTGAACACCTCGTCCCAGTAGTCGCCGATCCGGCCGCGGGTCCAGCGATACCTGCGGCGGCTCGCCAGGCCCATCGGATCGGCGTGGGTGGCTCCGAAGAACGGCTCGGCCGCCGGGGAGCGCCAGTCGACGAGCAGCCGGCGGCCCGCACCGTCCTTGAGGCCGAGCCGTCCGACGTACACGGGCTCGGGGCCGTCCGCGCCGACCATGCGCCCGAGGCACAGGTCCAGGCCGAAGCGGCGCAGTGTGCGCAGGCGGGCGGACAGCCGGTGGATCTCCAGGTCCCGCTCCATCGCCTGCTGTCCGATGCCGCCGGGCGCCCTGCGCTCGGCGTCGAGGCGGTCGGACAGCTCGGCGACCGACTGCTCCAGGCACTCCGCGATGGCCGCGAAGTGCTGCTCGTCGTCGGCGATCAGCGCCGGGTCGGCCTTGGCGGAGAGGCGGTCGGGAAGGTCGAAAGCGCTGGTGGTCTCGGGGGTCCGGGGGTTCACGGGATCAGCTCCTTTGCCGGTTCGGGTCGCCAGGGTGTTGCGGGCGCGCGCGTGGCTCACGCGGGCACGGACGCCCTTCCCCGGGCCTGGCCGATCGTGTCGGGGAGCAGCTTCGCGGCCACACGCCGCCGCGCTTCCGCCGCGAACGACGGCCGCACCATCGACCGCATCGGCCGGCCGACCGGGACGGGCGGCATACCGACACGGGCCGGCAGCTCCACGAAGACGTCGTCCGGGGGCGCGCACACCCGCGCCTCGGCGCCGAGTGCCTGCAACTCCACTGCGAGCCCCACCAGCGGTTCGACGTCCCCATGCGACCCATACGTCGACAACAGCACACGCACTTCGCGACTCTCCCATTTCCACAGATCCCGGCCGGAGTTCCGGCCCAGGCCGATGATTGTGCGGGAGGATGGGGGCCTTGCGGCAAGGCCCCTGGTGCGCTATATGTTGAGAGTGGCGAGGAGAAGATGTTCTCCTTGCCCTTTTTCGTCTAGCGCCCCGGCGGGGCGGGGACGCGCCACAGCGAGGACGGCTTGTCCTCGCCCCCCGGATGCGACTCGAAGGCGATCCAACGTCCGTCGGGCGACCAACTCGGCGCGCCGTCATAGGTGTTGCTGCTCCTGCTGACGCGCACGGGCCGGCCACCGCCCGCCGCCGGGATGACGAAGATCTGCGGCAGGTCGAGCCCGTCGGCGGTGGAGGAGAACACCACGGACCGCCCGTCCGGCGACCAGCTGGGGTCGGTGTGCTCCCCGGGCGTCGTGGTGAGCTTGCGCAGCCCGCTCCCGTCCGCGTTCACGACGTACAGCGCCCAGTCCTCGCTGCCCGCCTCGCGGCGCTGGAAGACCAGCCGGTCACCGGCGGGCGACCAGTTGGGCTGCCGGTTGTCCGTACGGGTCCCGGGCCCGTCGATCAGCCGGGTGGCACCGCTGCCGTCGCGGCGCACCTTCCACAGCGAGCCGAGCTCGGAGCCGTCGGGGTGTTCGTTCTCGATGCTCTCCTGGAAGACGATCCACTGCCCGTCGGGCGAGAAGCTGGGCTCCAAGTACCCGGTGTCGCCGCCGTGCCGGGTCACCCGGGTCGGCTTGCCGCCGGGCTCCATGATCCAGACCTCGTCCTGACCGCTGCGGTCGGAGGCGAAGGCGACACCGGCACGCGGGTGCCAGCTGGAGCCGGGCAGGTTCACGGCGGCCTTGTCGGGTTCGGAGAGGAGCGTCCGGGGGTGCGCGGAACCGCCGTCGAGCGGGATGGTGCGGAGGGCGGCGGCGCCCTCGTTGTACCCGTCGTGGAAGAGGGTGAAGAGGACGGACTTGCCGTCCGGGGAGAAGGCGGGGTTCTGGGCGCTGGTGCGGCCGGTGGGGTGGTAGAGGGGCTGAGCGCCGTCGGCCCGTTTGTTGTCGGGGGCGGGGCCCCCGCCTCCCCCGCCACAGGCGGTGAGGAGAAGAGCTCCGGCGAGGGCGGCGGCAGCGAGGAGGCGTAAGCGCACGGAGGTGACGGTAGCCGAGTCAACTGCGGGGTGACAGTGTCCGATTCGGCACTACTGAGCGAAGCGTTCGGTCGCCACGCTGTGAGCGCCGTTCCCGTCGTAACGCTTCTGCCCAGGAGGCACAGATGAAACACCGCTACCTGCTGGCGACCGGCGCCCTGGCCGCCACTGCCGCCCTCACCGCGTTCGCACCGTCCGCCGGCGCCGGCACCCCGCCCCTCCCTGCAATGCTCCAGTACCAGAACACCGCCACCGGCAAGTGTCTGGAGACCGACGGCAATTCGGTGTACCCGCAGGACTGCAACGCCACCGGCTACAACCAACGCTGGGTGGCCACGGGCACCGGCCCGGTCCAGCTGCGCAACGTCGCCACCGACAAGTGCCTCGGCACCCACGGCTCTTCGGTGTTCCCGCAGGCCTGCGGCAGCGGCAACCAGAGATGGATACTCGACGGCACCAACCCGTACCAGCTGCTGAACGCCGCCACTGGCAAGTGCGTGGGCACCGACGGCTCGTCGGTGTACGCACAGGACTGCACCGGCGGTGACGACCAGAGCTGGAAGCGCATGTGACGCCGGGCAGCACAGGTGCAATCATGCTTCGGGCAAGATTGCACCTGTGCAACAAGGCTGCTGTCGGGGCAGCGAGGTCTGCGCGGCAAGGGGCGAGGACAAATGCCCCTCTGATCTGGTCAGCCCTGCAGAACCGCGGAACGCCCCTCAAAGACATACGCCGCGGATGTGCCCAGCCCGCTGGGTTTCCCGAAGGTTCCGGCCGTGTCCTGGCCGAAGCGGCCCGTTAGTTCATGCCACAGATACGAACCTGCCAGCGCCTCTTGCAGCGACTCGACGAACCGTACCGCATCGGGCGGTACGGCCGTCGGGGCCTCGGCCAGAGTGTCGACCCTGGCGGTCAGCAGAGCATTGACGATGCCAGTAGCATCAGGCCGATTCAGCCCGAGGGCCTTGCGGGCAACCTCGACGCCGTTGTTGCCCACTGTGCCCTCATCGACCTCCCGGTCGTAGGACACGATGTCGTTGTGCAGGCTGATGGCGTCCACGAACGCGTCCACGGCGGTGCGGAACTCCCTGCTGCTCAGCACCTTCTGCCGGAGCTCGCCCATCGCGTGCTCCATGAGCACGGCGGTGAACTGCAGACCGCCGAAGTCGCGTCGGGCGCCCAGGTACTCGATCAAGTCGGTCACGGCGTGGTCGACATGCTCGAGCTCCCACAACACCCCGTCCAGGAAGCGCCGCACGCTGCGGATGAAGCGGTCGCGCCAGACCGGGCTCATGGTGGCGGCCGTACCGGTCCACAGACCGGCGAAGGCCCGTTCCACAGGATTGCCCGGACTCAGCGGCCGCGGCAGTCCGTCCAACGGCAGGAACAGCATCAGCCGGTCCACCTGGGCTGCAGCCGACTCCTGGTCGTGGTCACGCCGGTAGAGCGGCAGGAACAGGTCGTCGACGAACCACAGAGCTACATGCCAAGCAGTGACCAGGTCCAACTCGTCCGCGTCGGCGTCCGGATGGGTCAAGGCGATGAACAACGGGAAGTCGGCCTGATCGAACTTCTCCTCGCTCCACCTCTGCGGCCACTCCAAGTACTCGTCGTCGAACATGCCCATCTGCCGGGCCCATTCCTTGGCATGGGCGCGGGCCTCGCCGACGTGGGGGTTGAGGCGGGACTGGAAGGGCATGTGGAACTGAGGTTGCGTAAGGGATCCCATGTTCGGTTCACTTCCCATCCCGGGCCACCGTGATGTCAGGGTTCACTCCCAAGTGTTGATCCTATCGAGGAAGTTCCGGCAGCGGCTGCTCGACGGGGATGTGCCCGAGCCTGTCCCGCAGGTGTCAGTCCCCCGTTTCGTCAGGTCCGGTGGAGGTGTCGAAGGGCGCGAAGGACCAGTGCTGGGAGTCGGAGTCACCGCCGCCGCACTGGGTGGTGTTGACGATGTACACGCCGGTGCCGGCAGCCAGCCGGTCCATGTCCAGGCAGGCATCGTCGCCGTGCTCGGGCTGGTCGTTGCGGAGATGGAACTTCCGGCAGCGGAAACCCTGATCCGACATTTGCCGTCAAGGGGTGTACACGGCGTCGCTGCCGTACAGCTCCCTGGTGAAGCTGGAAACGTACTCGTGCCGGTCGGAACCGTCCAAGTTGTAGGTCAGATACACGCCATAGCGTTCACTCACGGTTCGCTTGGCGAAGTCGGCCGCCGTGCTCGTGGGCGTGGCGCCGACCTCGACGGCTGCCGGTGACAGTTTCGACTTGGGCAGCGAGATGCCCGGAACCGACCACTGCCCGTACCACGGGTTCCAGGCGTAGTCGAACTTCGACGAGACGTCCACGCCGCCGTAGGACAGCCTCTCCGCCGACGGGCCGATGTCGTACAGGGAGATGAGCTTGTGGGGCAGGTAGTCACGCAGTGCAGAGACCAGGTGGACGAAAGAGCTGTCGTTGGGCTGGCCCGTCCCGTTGTTCCCGTACTCGGCGTACTCGTCGTCGAAGTCGATGCCGTCCAGGCCGTACTTGCCGACAGCGTCGGACAGTTGCTTGGCGAATTCCGAAGCCGCGTCCTTGGACGGGAAGTTGGCGAAGCCGGCGCCTTGGTGGTTGCCGAGCACCGACAGCATGACCTTGATGCCCTTGGCCTGCAGGGGCCGGATCTGCGTCGCCGCGTTGTCGAGGACGCGCTGGACGTTCTCGTTGAAGTACAGGTATGCCGACTTCTTGGTGGTGTCGTAGTTGATGTTCGCGGCGAAGACGACCGCGACGTCGAAGACGTTGCCGCCGCCCTTGGCCAGCGTGTACTTGCCGACATTGAGCATGCTGTTGCTGTTCACCTCGACATAGGCGACCGAGGTCGGCCCTTTCTTCTTCGGGACCGCTGCCGTCGCCGGGGTGGTCGCTGCCGTACCGACCAGGAGCGCTGCTGCGGCCAATAACGCAAGCGCAGCCGTCTGCGCTCTGCCTCGGCCAAGAGTGAAAGTCATACGGCAACGCCTGCCCACACCGGCCCCAGACGCAAACCCGTTGCACAGCCGGGCTGTTGTACGGCCTTCGGCCGTCAGTCGTCGGCCCGCAGTTCCGGGGGCAGCGGTGCCGGGCTCAGGTGCGGCAGAACGCTGAGGGCGATGTCGACCAGGTTGGCCTGCTGCTGCGGCGTGAGGTGGTCCAGCAGATAGCGGCGGACGCCGCGTACGTGCACGGGGGCCGCGGCCCGCAGCGCCGCCGCCCCCTCGTCGGTGAGGACGGCGTGGGCGCGGCGGGGGTCGTCCTCGTCGTCCGCCCGTACCACCAGGCGGCGCTCCTGCATGCGGCGGATCTGGTGGGAGACCCGGCTCTTGGACCACTGGGCCTCGCTGCCGAGCTCGCTCAGGCCCAGCCGCCGGCCGGAGGCCTCGGAGAGCAGGACCAGCACGGTGTAGTCGGCGCTCGACAGGCCCGCCTTGCGCAGGTCCTGGCTCAGCCGCGCCTCCAGCATTTCGCTCATCGCGACATAGCCGCGCCAGGCGCGGGCCTCGTCCCGGTCCAGCCAGTTCGGTTCGTCCACGTCGGCCAACCTTAGCGAGGGGACCGGGCCGGACCGGGACGCGGGGGCGTACGCCCCCTTCAGCACGCGACGCGGAAGGTGCCCTTGAGGTCGAGGCGCTGCTTGGCGCCGTCCTGCTCGAACTCGATGACGGCTGTCACCGTGCGCTCGTTCCAGTCCTGCACCTGCTCGACGGTCGTGCCGTCGGCCTCGGTCCACTTGAGCCGGTAGACACCCGGAGACTCCTCGCGGTGCTCGACCTTCACCGTGCCCTCGGCCGGGTCCTGGCCGGCGAGCACCTTCCAGTGGGCGGTGTCCGCGCCCTCGAAGCGCAGCTCGAACTTGTAGCCGTTGTCGTAGGAGATCCGCAGGGTCTCGCCGGCGAAGTCCGGCTCGGCGGTCCGGACCGCGGCGGTGTGGCCTGCGCGCGCCGGGGCGTCCGCCTGGGCCATGACCGGGGTGAGCGCCAGCAGCGCGGTGGACAGGGCGGCGGTCGCCCCGAGACCGAGGGCGATGCGGCGGTGCTTGCGGTTCACGGGTGTCACCTTCCGTTGGGTTGACGTGTCAACCATGACGCTACGAATTGCATGGTTGATATGTCAACCATGCAGGTCAGGCGGTCAGGTGAGGATTGCGGCGATCACCGGGGAGGCAGGCGGCCCACCGAGGACGCGGCGCGGCTCGGCCACTCCCCCGAGCCGCTGTTCCGGCGTGAGGGCGAGATAGCGCTCGATGCGCTCGTCGAACGTGCTGCAGAAGCGCGCGTAGAGGGCGTTGTCCTCGACGCTCCGGCCCGCGAGGGCCGCGGTGCCGGCGTGGTCGTCTCCGGGCAGCACGTGGCCGGGCGGGGCGTCCGCGAAGTGGGCGGCGAGGAGTGGAGCGTGCACGCTCACCGTAGCCATTCCCGGGCGATGTGTAAAGACGGCACCCCCAGCCGCTCGACACGCCGTGTACCCGCGCGTTCTCGCCAGGGGAGCTTCAACCCACCACCCCTGGGCGTGAGGTGCCTCACACCCTCGCCGTGCTCAAGGGCACAGTGGCCGCATCAACGGGCCACATCCGGCGTGACGTTAATCGAATCTGTGCAGTGCCGGGGTGCGCCGGGACAGTGGGACGCGCACCGGCAGCACCGACTACCCATCCCGGACCGCCAATCCCGGTGGAAGAGAGGATTCGAGCACCATGAGCGAGATCCAAGTGGCCTCCGGCATCTACAAACTTGAGAGCAAGCACCTCTACGTGACGCGCGGCCAGTACCCCAGCGAGCACGGCTTCCCGGTCATCGCGCGGAACATGCTGATCCCGCCGATGCTCCAGCACTGGACCATCGAGCGGGTCAGCGAGACGCTGCCCGGGCAGTACAACATCAACCTCGAGATCGAGCCCGATCTCTTCCTCACGGCCGACGGCACGGATGTCCTCTGGGCCAAGGAGGGCACGCCGGAGCCGTGGACGCTCGTGGCCGGGCCGCAGGGCTTCGTCATCCGTTCTCCGAAGGACCTCGCGCTGGCTGCGCCCACGCCGAACGCGCAGATCAAGCTCGTCGACCCGAAGTCCCCGGAGGTGGGCTACTACCACCTGGAGCACACCCTGTTCTGAACAGGGCGCGAGACGTCGTGGGGGTCGCCGATCAAGTCGGCGACCCTCACGCCGCCGCCGGCAACAGCTTCGGCACCGACCCCAGCAGCGCCCGTTCATCGGTGACCACTGCCGTCACCCCCGTCGTGACCCCGGCCGTGTCCTCCGACCCCGTCGCCCTCAGCAGCGCCGTCACGTCGTCGTCCAGCTTCTTCAGCTGTGCCGGCACCTCCGCCGCGCGGTCCGCCGCCTTCACCGATCTCTGCAGCCGGCCCGACGTCGACCGCAGCCGCCGCTGCAGTTCCTGCAACGCCGCCGTGTCCGGGGTCTTCGAGCGGGCTTCCGTGCCGATCCGGGATGCGAGCAGCAGCGTCTCGCCGAGGTTGCCCACCGTGTCCAGCGACTCCGCCGCAGCGGGCCCCGGCGTGGCGGGCGGTGCGTCCGACGCGAGCGCGGGACCGGCGATCAGCAAGGCGAGCGTGCCGCACACGGCGGCCGCGGCAGTGGAGGGAAACGGGTTCAGGCGCATGCCGTCACCCTTGGTGGAGGGCCTCCGGGCCGCAACCGGCGGACGGCCCCGGCCCCGCGCCCGGACGGGCCCCGCAGTAAACCTGACCTGCGCGTATGTCAAACCGGCAAGCCGATGACCACCGTGCGGCCGAACGGGTTCCCATCCGGCACAATCAAGACGTGTCCAGATCCAGCGCACGTCCCCGGCCGGCCGTCGGCCCCGCCTCGCCCTGCCCCTGCGGGCTCGGCGACACGTACCAGAACTGCTGCGGCGCCTTCCACAGCGGGCAGAAGACCGCGCCCACGGCCGAACGCCTGATGCGCTCGCGCTACGCCGCCTTCGTCGTCCGCGACACCGCGTATCTGCTGCGCAGCTGGCACTCCAGCACCCGGCCCGCGCACCTCGATCTCGACCCCGAGATGCGCTGGACCGGGCTGGACGTCCTGGCGACGACGGACGGCAGCCCGTTCCACCAGGAGGGCACCGTCGAGTTCCGGGCCCGCTGCAGCGAGCGCGGGCACCAGGACGTCCTGCACGAGGTGAGCCGGTTCGTCCGTGAGGACGGGCGGTGGGTCTACCTGGACGGCGCCGTCACCTGACCCGGCCGTACCAGACGCTGCCGGTCCAGATCTTCTCCAGGCGCACGCGCGTGCCCGGCTTGGGGGCGTGCCAGATCTTGTTGTTCCCGGCGTAGATGCCCACGTGGTACACGTTGCTGCCGGAGTGGAAGAACACCAGGTCACCGGCCTGGCGGGAGCCCGCGGAGAGGTGGCGGGTCGCGTTGTACTGGTCGGCCGCGGTGCGCGGCAGGCGCTTGCCGATCCGCTTGAACGAGTAGAGCGTCAGGCCCGAGCAGTCGAAGCGGTTCGGGCCGGTCGCGCCGTACTGGTAGGGCGATCCCTGCTTGGCGGCCGCGACCCTGAGGGCCTGTTCGCCGGGGGTGGCGGCCTGGGTGCCGGGGACCATGCCCGGCAGCAGGACCGTTGCCGCCACCGCGGCGGCGGCAAGTACGGGAATGCGCGCAGGTATTCGCGGCAGTGCAGAAGGCATTGCAGACATGCCGAAGCCCTTCGTCAGCCGCCTGCGAAAGATGACCTGTCGGGTTCGGGCTGGACGAAGGTGCCCGGCCACGGTCGTGGCTTCACCCCAAGGACCACCGCCATCGTGGTCCGTCGTGCTCGGGTCTCCCGCTCCTGCCGGTCCGTCGAATCGGTTCCGCACCCGGTGCGGTGGCAGGACTCGGCGTCCGCCCGGGTGGCCCGCCTCGGTGACGGGGTCTCATGTTCGAGGGACGATCCTGCACCACCCCGCGCTCGAATTCAGAGCCGAATGGGGCTTCTGTGAACTTCTTCACTTCCGCCCTGTAACTGCAACCACGCCCGCATCTGGCACCCCATCAGCACGGCTTGCGCCACGCATCCAGACCCAGCCGCTTCTGCATCGAGCTCAGCCCGAGCCGCGTCGTTTGGCTGCAGAACTCCCCCGGTTTCAGGTCGTATTCGACGTGAAAGACCGCTTTGTTCGCCTTCACAAAGGGTGTCAGGCGCTCGCACTCCTCGTACTGCGCGCACTGCTCGTTCACCGCGAAGTCGAAGTCACCCAACAGCTGCGGGATCTGCTCCAGGTCGTTCTTCAGCCCCACGGACATCCCCCGGTCGTGCGCGAGCTTCGCCAGCATCCGGTTGAACGCCAACTGGTCGTCGGCAGTCAGCTTGAAGCCCGTCGAGTTGCGGAAGCCCTCCGTCAGGTCCGGCTCCACGGCGTCGAAGCCCTTCTTCCGGCACATGTCGATCCGGGCCGCCATGATCGGCTTCAGGACGTCGAGGCGGCGGATGTCCACCCACTTCTCGCCCTTCCAGCCCTTGTTGTTCGCGCCGAGGACGCCCTTGGGAAAGGTGTTCCTGTCCGGCCGGAAGTCCTCCCACGCGCCGGCGTTGAAGTAGCAGATCACCTTCCGGCCGCGCGCATGCAGCACCGAGACCGTCGCGGCCGAGTTCTCGAATCCGTCGATGTCGTAGACGGGGACGTCCACCGACGTGTCGACCTTGCCGTCCAGCTGCCACTGCCAGCGCGTCCCCGGCTTCGGCTGCCAGCGTTCCCCGGAGGCGGGAGCAGAAGGTGCAGGTGCAGGTGCCGTCGCCTGCTCGTCCGGACCGTCTCCCTCATCGTCGGAGGACGAGGACGCGCAGCCCCCGACAGCCAGCAACAGCAGCACACCTGCCACGGCCGCCCCCGCCCGTATCCCCTTCATCGCACCGCCCCCGTCGTCAAGGGCGCGCTCTGCCAGGGGTTGGCCCCGTCGCCCGGCACCGCGCAGTGCACCCCGGCCCCGCGCCGCTCCGCCGTGCGGGCCACCTGCTCCGCGCAGCCCTCCGGGACGGCGTAGACGAGGTGGCAGAACCGGCCCGGCGGATGGTCCGCCGTCCACGGCGGCACCCCGGCCCGCCGGTACTCCTCCCAGCTGCCCTCGAAGGTGACCAAGACGTCGGCGAGCCGCGCGTAGCCGGGGTCCGGATGGGTCCCCGGGTTGAGCGCGACGGTCCGCGCGCCCATCGTCCTGGCGATCAGGACCAGCCGCCGGTAGTGCGGCAACACCGCGGCCCCGGAGGGGACTTGGTCGAGGAAGACGCCGTCCACGTCGTACCACCTGCGGTGCCGGCGGATGTCCGCGGCCACGGCGCGCGGCCGGCGGCGGCCGTACCCGGTGTCGGTGTAGCCCAGCAGCCGCACCCCGGCGCGGCGCAGCCGCCCGGCGGCCTCGGTGAAGGCCGGGTCGGGGCGGTGGCCGGGGCCGTCCGCGGCGTTGAGCACGACCCCGTACACCAGCGGGGCCGCCGCCTGCAGTTGCGCCCAGGCCTCCGGGTGGGTGGCCGGGTGGGCGTAGAGCGGGACGAGCAGCCGCTGTTCCTCCTGCTGCGTCTGCGTCATCGGACGTTCTCCTCTGCTGCCGTGCCGGCCCACACGTCGGCAAGACTCTCGGGCAACGCGTACCGCGGTGTCCAGTCCAGACAGCGGGCTGCCGCGGTGACGTCCGCCTGCTGCCAGGGGACGGCGGCCGAGCGCGGGGAACCGTCGCCGTCCTCCTCGATCGTGCCCCGGAAGCCCGCCGCGCGGGCGAGGCCTTCGGCGACGTCGCGGACGCGGCGTGCCGTGCCGCTGCCGATGTTGAGGACGGGAGGGAGCGGCCCGGTCGCGGTGACGGCGCGGGCGACGGCAGCCGCGACGTCCCGTGCGTCGACGAAGTCGCGGTGTGCGGAGAGGTCCCCGGTCCGGATCCGGCCGTCGCCGCCCGAGCGGCGCAGTTCGGCGGCCAGCCGGCCCGGCAGGGAGGCGAGAGGCTGGCCCGGTCCCACGGGGTTGAACACCCGCAGCACGACGGCGTCAAGGCCGGATCCGGTCACTGCGAGCGTGCCGGCCAGTTTGCTCGCGCCGTACAGGCCGAGCGGGCGGGCCGGGCCGGACTCGGCGGCGGGACGCTGCCCGTCGGCGGGTCCGTACTCGGCGGCCGAGCCCAGGTGGACCAGGCGGGCCCGAGGCGCGGCCTCGTGCAGGGCCGCGCACAGGACGGCGGGGCCGAGCGCGTTGAGAGCGGCGAGGTCCACCGCGCTGCCGCCCACGGCTCCCGCGCAGTTGACGACCGCGTCGGGGGCCACCGAGCGCAGGACGGCCGCCAGCCGGCCCGTATCGGCGGCGGCCACGTCGCAGAAGACGTCCGCGTCGGGCGACCGGCCCGCGCGGAGCACCCGCGCGCCCGGGAGGGCGCGCAGCTGCCCGGTGGCGTGCCGGCCGAGGAAGCCGGTGGCGCCGAGAACGAGGATGCGCATGCCGGCCGTTCACGCTCCCTTGATCAGCAGGTCACGGCGGAGCGAGAACTCGGCGTTGGCCCGGTCGTAGTCGTCGGGACGTCCGATGTCGAGCCAGTAGCCGTCGAACTCGTAGGCGTGCGGCGGGCAGTCGTCCCGCAGCATGTCGAGGACGAGCTCGTCGAAGCCGAGCGGCAGCCCGGGGGTGTAGCGGGCGAGGGCCTCGCGGGAGACGCCGTAGACGCCCATGGAGACGCGGTAGTCCATGCTGGGCTTCTCGGCGAAGCCCACGACGCGCCCGGAGTCGGTGGTCAGCACGCCGAAGTCGATGTTGACGCGGCGGGCGTAGGTGGCGATGGTCAGCGGTGCCCCGGAGGCGATGTGCTGTTTGAGGACGTCGCCGAAGTCGAGGTCGGTGAGCACGTCGCCGTTCATCACCAGGAAGTGCTCAGGCAGCCGGTCGCGCATGGTCAGCAGCGGGCCCATGGTGCCCAACGGGCTTTCCTCGGTGGTGTAGTCGACTCTTATGCCCCATTGGGAGCCGTCGCCCACGTAGGCTCTGATGATGTGGCCGAGGTGCCCGATGGCCAGGGTGCAGCTGGTGAATCCGGCGCCGGCGAGCTGGCGCATCACGATCTCGAGGATGGCGTGCTGGTCGCCGATGGGCACCAGGGGCTTGGGCAGTGCGGTGGTGTACGGGCGGAGCCGGACGCCCTTGCCTCCGGCCAGGATGACTGCGTGCATGATGCCGTTCCTCTCTGCTCCCGGTGCGGGAGCGGTGGGCGGTGGAACGTCAGACGTTGTAGATGCCGGTCTTGTAGCGGGCGAGGTGAGCGGGGTCGCGGAAGAAGGCGATGGTGGCGGCGAGCCCCTCGTCGAGGGTGTGGGCCGGGGCCCAGCCGGTGGCGGCCCGCAGCCGGGAGGCGTCGGCGAGCAGCCGCATCACCTCGGAGGCGCCGGGACGGACGCGCTCCTTGTCCGTGCGGATCTCCAGGTCGGCGTCCATGAGCTTGCCGATCAGGCGCACCAGGTCGCCGACCGAGATCTCCTCCCCCGTACCGGAGTTGAAGGTGCGGCCGACGACGTCGGCGGCGGGCGCGGTGCCGACGGCGAGGAAGGCGGCGACGGTGTCCTTGACGTAGCTGAAGTCCCGGGTGGGCCGCAGGTCGCCGAGGGTGATGGTGCGCTGCCCGGCGGCCACCTGCCCGATCACCGTGGGGATCACGGCGCGCATGGACTGGCGCGGCCCGAAGGTGTTGAAGGGGCGCAGGGTGACCACGGGGAGCCCGAAGCTCGCGTGGTAGCTGTCGGCCAGCCGGTCGCCGCCCGCCTTGGACGCGGCGTACGGGGACTGGGTGTTGATGGGGTGGTCCTCGGTGATGGGCACGGTCTGCGCGGTGCCGTAGGTCTCGCTGGTGGAGGTGTGCACCAGACGCGGGACGCCCGAATGCCGAACGGCTTCCAGGACGTTGAGGGTGCCGGTGACGTTCGTCTCCACGTAGCTGTGCGGGGCGCGGTACGAGTACGGGATCGCGATGAGCGCGGCCAGGTGGTAGACGGTCTCGGCCCCGGCCACCAGCGACTGGACGGAGCCGGGGTCGCGGACGTCGCCGAGGACGACCTCGACGTGGTCCATGACGTCCTCGGGCACAGTCTCCAGCCAGCCGAAGGACGAGAAGGAGTTGTACTGCACCATGGCGCGGACCCGGTGGCCGCGTGCGACGAGCGCCTCGACCAGGTGCGAGCCGATGAATCCCTCGGCGCCGGTGACGGCGACGGGTGCAGGTGCGGACATGCGCGGTTCTCCCCTTGCTCAGGAACGTTCTCAGGGACGTTCTCAGGAACGGACGTTCTGGTTCGGTGCGTTCAGCGGTGCGTGGTGATCCGTCCGAGCAGCGCGGTGGCGACGGCCAGCAGGGCGGCCGCTGCACCGGTGCACGTGACGAGCTGGTCCCGGGCGGGTGCGGAGATGCGCAGGACGAGGGCGGTGGTCTCGGTCCCGGCCGCGGCCAGGCACAGCAGGGCCGGGGTCCAGGCGATGCCGTAGGCCTGGAGCAGCAGTCCGGTCCACAGCACCGCACCGAGCGCGAGCAGCGCCGCGGTGCGGGTGGGGTCCGGCAGCGAGGCGTGCGGCCACAGGAGGGCGACGGCCAGCGTCAGCACGGCCAGTGCCGCGAGGTAGGCGGCGATGCACAGGGCGAGCACGCGGGCCGCCCCGAGCAGCATGCCGGGGAAGGTGGTCGAACGGGCGAGGGCGTCGAGGGCCCTGCCGCGGCAGCGGTAGAGCAGCCATTCGGCGGCCCCCATGCTGAGAGTGAGGGCGAGGACGGCGGGTCCGGCGGTCCCGATGCCACCGGTGTGCCGCAGGGCGTCGCCGAGTGCGGCGACGGTTGTCAACACCCCGCAGCCCAGGCCGAACAGGCCGTACGGGAGCGAGGCGAACGGCGAGAGCCGCGGCGGCTGTGCCTCGGTACCGCGGGTGTGCAGGACGGTGCGGACGGCAGCGGCGGCGGCCCCCACGGCCGTACCGAGCAGCAGTGCGACGCCGGCCGCGACCGGCGGTTTCTCCACCAGGGTCGCCGCTCCCCCGGCGGCCGTGGGCAACAGGGCGTACAGCAGCAGCCGTTCACGCCCCAGCACCAGCAGCGTGGTGGCCGCGGCCAGGTACAGCGCCTGGCCCGCGGCGAAGGCGTACGCCCCGGCGGGGCCCGGCAGCAGCAGGGCCGCGGCGGTGGCGAGCAGCGCGCCGAGCGGTGCGCCGACGGCCAGGCAGCGCCCGGCCGCGGGGCGGCCGCCCGCGGCCAGCCGGAGGTAGGCGCGGTGGGCGAGGCCCTGGTTCCAGGCCCAGGCCAGCAGCGCGGAGACGGCCAACGGGCCGGTGCCCGCGGGCAGTCCGCCGTCGTGCCGGCCCCCGGTGATCAGGGGTGCGGCGAGGGTGTAGCCGAAGCCGGGCAGGGTGAACACCAGGGAGCGCAGCAGGCAGGCGCCGGGCGACACCCGCCAGGGGTCGGTGCGGGCCGGGGGCTCGGGGTGGCTGCGCGGCACCCGGGCGAAGAGCTCCGCGGCCAGCTCGAACGCGTCGTTCCTGCCGTAGCGTTCGGTGATCTGCTCGCCGGTGAGGCCGCCGGCCTCCAGGACGGCGGCGATCTCGTCGGGGTGCACGGCCGCCGCGCACACGTCGGCCATCTCCTCGGCGAGGTCGTCGAGCGGGTCGGCCGCCCACCGCGGCCGGTGCCGCGGCGGGACGGGGGTGGCCAATTCGTGTGCCGGTTCGGGCTCGTCGGGGACGAGGCGTAAGACTCCGCTCATCCCGCACCCCCGGCGGCCATGGCCATGACGGGGGCGGACAGGCGCCGCTGCCGGGGCAGTTGCTGCACCGGGCGGAGTCCGCCGAGGTCACGGTAGATGTCGCGGAAGGCGCTGATGGTCTGGCGGAGGGTGAACTGCTCGACCACGCGCAGCCGTGCGGACTCCCCCATCTTCGCGCGGGTCTCGGGGTCGCCCAGCAGCTGCAGTGCGGCCTTGGCCATGCTCTCCGGGTCGCGCGGCGGTACGACGAGCCCGCTGTCGCCGACGGCTTCGCGGACCCCGCCGACATCGGTGGAGACGGTGGCGCGGCCGCAGGACATGGCCTCGATGAGGGTGAAGGGGAAGCCTTCGCTGATGCTGGAGAGCATCACCACGTTCCCCGCCGCGTAGGCGTCGCGAATGTCGTCGACGCGCCCCTCGAAGGTGACGGACTCGCCGACGCCCAGGTCGGCGGCGAGCTTCTCGCAGGCGGTGCGGTATCCCTCGCCCCCGCGCGGGGTACCGCCGAACAGGCGCAGCCGCGCCTCGGGGATCTCCTTGTGGACGAGTGCGAACGCCTGGATCAGGGTCTCCAGGCCCTTGATGGGGTCGACGCGCCCGGCCCAGCTGAGCGTCGGTGTCTCCGGCTCCGGCCCGGCGGGCGGGAACGCCGCCGGGTCGACGCCGTTGTAGACGGTGCGGATGCGGTCGGGCGGGGTGCCCCCGTGCTCCTCCCAGCGCCGGTTGTAGCGGTTGCCGGGGGTGACGAGGGCGGCGCACCGGTAGCTCTCGACGGCGAGCATCCGGAACAGCCCGAGCATCAGTGCCTTGACCGGCCAGCGGTACGGCTCGCTGCGGAAGCCGAGATAGCGCTCGCGCAGATAGATGCCGTGCTCGGTGAGCAGGAAAGGGGTGCCGTGCCGGTGGTGGGCGACGAGCCCGGGCACGGCGGCCAGGCCCCCGCTCACCGCATGGGTGATCCCCTCGGCGGGGACCCGTGCGGCGAGCGGGCGCAGGGCGTGCTCCAGCAGGTCGGTGGCGGTCAGCGCGTCGTGCAGGGTGGGGCGGGCGGCGGCCGTGCCGAGGCGGGGCCGGTTCCAGAGCCGGGCCAGGAGGCGGGCCGCCGCCTCCCCGCGCAGCGCGGGGAAGAGGACGCCCTCGGTGGCGTGGTCGGCCAGCCGGTAGAAGGTGCGGGCGAAGTGCTGCTCCTCACCGGGGTCGAGGAGGGCCAGCAGGAACTGCTCGTAGCAGGTGAGGAATTCGCGCAGGGCCCGGCCGCGCGGGGCGCGGCCGGCGGGCGGCGGTCCCCACAGCGGCAGGGCGTCGACCTCCCGGACCTGCCGGGGCAGCTCCCACGCGAGCTGCTCCCGGCCGGTTCCGGTGACGGCGATGACCCGGAAGTCCACGTCAGGCATCCCCTGGACCAGTTGGTCGCACCACACGCTCACCCCACCGTGGCTGTGCGGGTAGGTCCCTTCGGTGAGGAGGGTCACCGAAGGGATGTCGGATGCCCTTACGGCATGCGGTCCGTGCATGAAAGTCGGTTTCTCCAGGAGACGTCAGGACATGGGCGGAATCTGCACGGAGGTACGGACGCCGGGTCAGTGCCGGGCGGTTGCACCGGGCCCGTAGGGCACCGGGTGACTCACACCACGCGGCACGGGCAGGGCGGCTGCCGGTGCCTGCACCGTGGCGGCTGCACCACCGTGCTTGTGTACGGCGGGAGTTGACCCGGCGGCCAGGGTGAAGTCGATCCGGCTCTGCCCTGCGGCCGGTGCGGCCCAGTCGGACCGGCTGCCGGCGTAGGCGGTGCCGAAGACGGAGCCGCCCTGCAGGGTGCCGTCGGGCAGCGTGGCGAGGGCCTGGACCCCGGCGGGTGCGGCGACGGTGACGGTGTTGCCGATGCGGTAGGCGGTCACCTTGCCCGCGGCGAGGGCGGCGTTCCAGGCGGTCCGCTTGCTCAGCTCCGTACCGATGTCCCGCATGCGGAGGTTGACGATCGGCGTGTTGTCGGCGAAGAGCCCGGCGTAGTCGGAGAGGACGTTCTCCAGAACCTTGTAGCCGATCCGCTCCTCGGAGAGGTTCGACTGGTGCATGAAGTGCGGCCGCGGGTCGTTGGCGAGGACGTGGCTCAGGGCGATGCGGGTCTCCAGCGGCGTGATGTACGTGCCGAACCCGGTCTTCACGTCGAGCGGCTTCGCCAGGCAGGTGGTCACCTTGGAGTTCTCACAAGTACCGCTGCCGCCGTCGGACTTCTTGGTGTAGAGCCAGTTGTACTCGTCCGCCTCCTCCACCGCCGTACCCGCGTTGTAGAAGACGTTCATGGGGTAGCGGGGCACGGTGAGGGCGGGGCCCACGGGACGCTGTTGGGGCTCGCGCGAGGTGTCGCTGCCGGTCCATGCGACACCCAGCTTCGCCAGCACCGGCCCGAGCTCGGGGTTGTCCTGGGTCTGCTGCGGGAGCATCTTCAGGCCGGAGTGCTCACCGGTGATGAGCTCGTCGTTGTCGATGGCCAGGCCTTCGCGGGCGGCCCAGGCGCGGTTGTTGCCGATCTCGTCGCCGATCTCCTTGCCGCTGACCCACTGGGTCCTCCCCGCGGCGTCGGTGGTGCACTTCCAGGGCACGACGGTGACGTTCTGCACGCAGCCCAGGAAGGCGTGCGTGTAGGTGTGGTTGATCCACCGGAAGGACTTCTGGTCGGCGGTGAGCTGCTGGAGCAGCGGGTCGGGCAGGCCGCCGTGCTCCGAGCGGTACTCCACGCTGCCGACGCCGTTGAAGGCGAAGTCCAGCGGGAGGTGGTGGCTCTGCGACCACTGCTTGGCGTACTGCGCGTCGGCGGCCGTCATCCGCAGGGCCGGGTGCTCGGGGGTGGGGTTGCCGGGGCAGTCGACGTCGCCGGGCGTGCACTTGAGCTTGGTGTCCCAGCGGTCGTCGGAGGCGAACATGTCGTCGACGTGCACGCCGAAGTAGTTGCGGGAGGCGCCCAGGTGGACGCCCTGGGTCAGCCACTCCACGATGCCGCGGGAGACCAGCCGGTACTGCGTCTGGTACTGGTTGGCGACGAAGGTGATGACGAGCTCGCTGCGCCCGTCGTGGTTGTACTGGCCGATCAGCGACCCGCGCCCGGTGCCGCCGGGGACCGGGGCGTCGAGCAGAGTGGTGTAGCCGGCGCCGTCGGGCTGCTGGGCGAGCGGCTGGGCAATGTAGCCGTAACTTTCGCTGACGTTCGGGTCGTTGTCCTCGAACGGAACGTTTTTCCTGAGGTAACCGAAGGGGCCGGTTGCCCCCGCCGAGGTGACCTGGGCGGTCTTCCCGTCCAGGGTGCCGGCGTAACCGGAGTCGGCGGGAACGTTCAGGCCGACGGCCGGACGGGCGTAGGTGTAGGCGTCCACCTGGCGGATGCCGAATCGTTTCTCGTAGCCGGCCAGCGCGGCCATCTCGGCCGAACCCCCGCCGAAGGGATTGTCGTTGGGCAGCACGATGCCCTGGTACTTGGCCCGCGCCTGCCCGTCCACGGTGTCGGCGAGGAAAGTGTCGTCGATCTTCTGGCGCGCGGGGTCGGTGAGATCGACCCTGGTGTACGGGGTCCCCGCGGCGTCCAGCGTGCTGCGGATGGCCTCCACCGAGGGCCCGCCGTCGTCGACCACCAGAACCTTCAGGTCGATGCGCGGCGCGGCGTCGGCCGCGTGCGCGGCACCGGCCGGCAGGGCCATGCCCAGCAGGACGGCCGCAGCCCCCGCCGCGACCGGCCGTGCAGCACGTCTGCTTCTGCTTCTCGTTCCCATGACGTCAACTCCCCCCGGGACGCAGGGCGCGCATGGGGTGCGCCGCCATGTCGTCCAGGACAAGTGCGGGCAGCACCGGGCTCGTTCTCCGGATGCGCCACGCACAGCGAATGATCCCCACCATTCGGCCCCGCATCAGCCGGACTCCCCATACCGGCTGCGCCCGCTCCTGCCCTGACACGGAAGCGGACGCCGATTGCCCGGATCCGGGCCGCGCGGACGGAGCCAGCACCGCGCGGCATCGATGCGGCGCCGGGGCGCGGCCGCGCCCCGGGTCCGGGAGGCTCCGCCTCCCGACCGCTCAGCCATATAGTGCGCCATGCCCGGAGGCCACGCGGGGCTCACTGGAGAGGTGCCCGGATCCGTTCATGAATCCCTGGCCTGTTTTCGCTGTAACCTCTCACGGCTCTTTGCCGTCCGCGTTTCGCGCGGATGTCCGGGCATCGCCAGGGTGACCTGTGCCGACATTGGTATACAACACCCCTGGACCACCTCTGCCGGAACCGCGTCGCACCTGCCCTTCCCGTATCCGAACGCCCCGAGATCGGCCTGATGCGTGCTGTCCAATATGCCTGTTGCGCTACGCATGCGGCGAGAGCGTCTGGCATCTGCCGTTACCGGAGGGCATCTTGGGGCCGAGCGAAGACCAGACCGGTCATCCCGGTTCCGTGGGCCCCATGCGAACCGGACGACTCCGAGGGGCGGTTGAGTTCCGCTGCGACGGCTCTTGACCGAAAGTCAGGGGGCATGGACGTTGGAATTTGTCATGAGCACAACGTGACATGGCACCGACGCTCCCACCCCCCACGTTCCCTGGAGGAGCCACGTGAGAAGACGCCGCACGCCCCTTGTCGCAGCCGTGGTCGCCGCACTGGCCGTCCTGCCCGTTCTGGGCGCCGCTCCCGCAGCCGGCCACGACGCCGGCACCGCTCCCGCACCCGACGCACCCCACCGCGGAGTCGTCACCGCCGCGCACGCCCCCGGCCACTCCCCCGGCCGCGACCGCGCGGTCCGCACCTTCGCCGAGGGCCGCCGGGAGCGCAGCGCCGCCGCCTGGACCCACCGGCCCGGGTTCGCCGCGGACCTGACCCACAACTGGTGGGGCGTCTTCCCGCAGCCCGGGACGCACGACGGCATCACGGCCACCCACTCCGTGGACCCCTCGTACCGGGTCTCGGCCTCCGACAACTTCACCTACGCGCCCACGACCAAGGCCCAGAACTCCTGCATGGAGGTCGTCACCGCATACGCGAACAGCGGCAACGAGATCTGGGCCTGGGACTGGTGCAGCGATCCCGGCGGCCCGGCGAAGGTGCTCGCGATCGACACGGACTTCCTGGCGAAGTACACGACGACGAACAGCGGTGGCGGCACGGCCTACAGCGTGCAGATGGTCCGCGACGACGCCACGTCCAACAGCTGGTCGTCGTACCTCTACAACTACCGGACCGCAGCCTGGGAACTCCTCTTCCGCCAGTCGGGGCAGGACCGCAGCGGGCTGGACCACGGCTGGGACATGTTCGAGATCTACGCGAGCGTCAACCCGGCGACGGGTACGGGCTATTACTGCACGGAGGCGGCGAGCACGGTCTTCGACAGCTCGTCGATACAGCTGCGGAGCGGGGGCGCATGGAAGGCGGCGGGCCCGTCGGACTCGCCGTGGACGGAGCCGAATCCCGACGGCGCCGCATTCCTGTGCCCGGGGCTGAAATTCGTCCAGGCGGGGGCGGACGACCACTGGACGGTGAAGCAGTAGGAGACGCGCGGCAGTAGGCGACGCCGGGAGAAAGCGCCGACCCCGCCGGAAGCGGCGGGGTCGGTGCTTGTCCTGTGCGCACTTGTACGCGCCAGTACGCGCCTATGCGCATCGGCATCCGGTCAGAGGCACTTCTCCTGCCACATCACGGAAACCTTGCGCCACTGCTGCGTGTTGGCACTGTGGTGGTCCAGCCAGTTCTTGAGCGCGGCACAGGAGACAGCCGGAGCCTTGGGATGCGCGGCAGCCGTCGTGACCGTCACCGTATTCGGGACGGACGGCGCGCCGACGGCCTGCGTCGCCGCTCCGGCCGAGACCAGCAGGAGGGGCGCGGTGATGGCCGTGACCAGCACCCGGCGCCCGGAACCGAGGGAATTCGACATGGTGCAGCTCCTCGTGGGAAGACGCCCGGGCGTCGCAGACGTCCGCGGGATTCCCTCAACCGCACACGGCGCCCGATTCCAGGCTCGCCCTGCGATATCCGGCTGTCAATGCCCGTGCCGCCGGCCGGCCTTTTAGGCCCCGTACGCCGGAAGCTGCTTGGGGCTGAGGCCGTACTTGTTGTGGTGCGGCGTGGTGTCCAGGCACATGAACACCAGCAGGACGATCCAGCCCACGAGCGGAATCAGGCCGAACAGCACCCACCATCCCGAACGGTCGGTGTCGTGCAGGCGCCGGATGGTGACGGCGAGGGTGGGGAGGAACACGGCGAGGACGTACACGGCCCCGATGAGCGGGTCCGTGCCGAACACGGAATCGGCGATCGCCAGCACCATGCTGATGACGAAGCTGACCAGGGTGAACATCCAGTACTCCTGGCGGCGCGCACGCCCGCTGAACACCGCGTATTTCTTGAGTACATCCACGAACCAGTGCACTGGGTCTCCCAAAGCAATGGGCCCCGAAGGGCCCGCCTCCTACGTAAAGCCGAGGTAAAAACTACACCATGTCGGCGGGGCGCCATAATTCACCTGTGCAAGATCAGCAGCCCGCTTTCCAGACGTTCGACCGCTGAGCGGGCTTGGCGAAGTGCAATGCGTGATCGCGCCCCAAAGGGGCGCGGGGCCCTGCTGAATATGCGGCTCCGCCGCGTGGGCGCCACCAGCCACGACGAGCCCGCAGCCGACACACAGCACTTCCCGTGGAGCGCCTGGGTCTGTCCGGCCGCGGCTATCGCCTCAACTCTCCCCCAGCACCGCCCGGATCACGTGCCGGGCAGTGCGCGCCATCGCCGCATTCGTCCTCCGGTAGTACGGCAGCGCGATCAGCGCCTGCGAGAGCGTCCGCCCCCGGCCGCGCCGCCACGTCGCGTCGTCCACGTCGAGCGCCTCGCGGAAGACCTTCCGCGCACCGGCCGGCAGCAGGTTCCACGCCGGGAACAGGTCGCAGGCCGGGTCGCCCACCCCCGTGCAGCCGAAGTCGATCACGGAGGCCAGCCGGCCGTCGCCGTCCACCAGGAGGTTGCCCGGCATGAGATCGGCGTGCAGCCACACCGGCGGCCCCTCCCAGGCCGGGGCCCGCAGCGCGTCCTCCCAGACGGCGGTCGCGGCGTCGCAGTCGACGCCCTCCTGCGCGATACCGCGCAACTCCTCGATCGCCGCCCGGGTCTCCGCGTCGAGCGAGGCGACCGGCCCGCCACGGTGGGCCTTCGGCGCTCCCGGCAGAGTGACGCTCCGCATCGCCGTCACGAACCCGGCCAGGTCCCGGGCCAGCAGCTCGGGCTCGCGCAACGCCCCCGCCTCGGGGTTCTCCCTCGCCAGCCAGCGGTACACCGACCACGGCCACGGATACCCCTCGGCGGGTTCGCCGGCCCCGAGCACCTCGGGAACGGCGACGGGCAACAGGGGCGCGAGCCGGGGCAGCCACTCCCGCTCCAGCGCCACGTCCCCGGCTCCGCCGGCCACCAACGGCAGCCGTACGACCATGCGGTCGCCCAGCCGGTACATGGCGTTCACCGTGCCACCGGACGGCAGCCACTCCACCGCCTGCCCCGCCCACTGCGGGAACTGCCCGGCGACCAGCCGCCGTACGAGGCCGCCGTCGATGGGGTGCATGCCGGGATGCATCCGCCCTGTGCTCATGGGGCGCCATCCGACCGGCGGATGCCGACGGGTGTCAAGAGGCCCTCGGCAATCTTGAGAAAGCGATTCCTCCCGGGTCCGAAATCTCGGAGTTCCTCAGTCGGACTAACGACACATCTGCGAACGGGAAATGGCCTCGCCGCGCGCCCGCACCGCCGGGTACCGTCGGCGGCGTGACGCCCCGATCGCTGCCGGAAGAGACCGCCATACCCACGGAGACCTTCATCCGGATCCGCGAACGCCGGTTCGCCTACCTGGACTTCGGGGGGCCCGGCCCCGTACTGCTCGCCCTGCACGGTCACTTCGGGCGTGGACGGATCTTCGCCCCGCTGGCCGCCGCCCTCGCCGGGCACTACCGCGTCGTCGCGCTCGACCAGCGCGGACACGGGCTGTCGGACAACGGCGGTGACGTCACACCCGACGCCTACGTCGCCGACGCCGCGGCCTTCCTGCAGGCCCTAGACCTCGCGCCCGCGGCGGTCCTGGGCCACTCCATGGGCGGCGCGATCGCCTTCCTGCTCGCCCACCGCCACCCCGAACTCGTTCCGGCGCTCGTGGTCGCCGACATGACCGTCCTCAACCAGGATCCGGAGACCCGGCCCGTCCTGGACGTCACCGCGTGGCCCCGGCGCGCCGGCTCCCGCCAGGCGCTCAAGAACGCCATCGAAGCGGACGGCATCCCCGACGCCTCGTACTTCCTCGACAGTGCGGTCCAACTCGCCGACGGCTGGGGGCTCCTCTTCGACACCGACGAGATGATGGCCTCCCAACGCGCGCTCACCGGCGACTTCTCCGCCCAGTGGGCGGCCTCCGCACAACCGGCCCTGCTCCTGCGCGGAGGCGACAGCTTCATTCTCTCCGCGGCCACGGCACAGCGCATGGCGGCCGTGCGGCCGAACACGCAACTGGTCGAACTGCCCGGCTGCGGGCACTGGCTCTACGCGGACGCGCCGGAGGCGTTCGCCGGGGAAGTCCGGTCGTTCCTGGACCGTTCAGGGCTGGGGGGACGGATACCGCGCGAGGGCATGAAGGCATGATGGAGGCGCGCATGCCGACCCTCCGGCCTCGCGAGGTGCGGTGATTGGCACGGCCGTAGTCCGGTCCAACCGCCGACCTGTCAGCGGCCCAGCAACCAGGCCATGGCGCCCAGCAGCGCGATGAGCCCGCAGACGGTGAAGTTGACCAGCTTGTGGTGGAGGAAGACCGCGACGAACTCGCGGATGGTCGCGCTCGGCCAGAAGTACGCGGCCGTCGGAGAGCCCACGACCTGGCCGTTGACCCCGGTCTTGCGGGCCATGAGCGCGGCCCGGAAGGCGTGGAAGTCGTTGGTGACGATGACGCACGAGTAGCCGGGTGCGGCCGCCGACATGATCGCCTTGCTGTACTGGAGGTTCTCCTCCGTGGTGCGGGAGCGGTCCTCGTGCTGGATGTGCTCGGCGGGAAAGCCGCGCTCGGTGAGGTAGTTCGCCATCGCGTGGGACTCTGACAGCTTCTCGTCCGGGCCCTGACCGCCGGAGGTGATGACGACGGGCGCCGTCCCGCGCGCCGCCTGCGCCTCGTACACCTTGCGCCCGCGCTCCAGCCGGCTGGCCAGCAGCGGGGGCACCCGCTCGCCGCCGAGCAGCCCGGATCCGAGCACCACCACGAAGTCGACGTCCCGGCGCGGCTGCATCCGCCCGTACAGGTACGCATAGCCGATGAAGCAGAAGAAGAGGAACGAGACGTAGGCGGCGATCAGCAGAAGGGTGCCGGTGGCGACGACCAGATCACGGGAGTGCGCGACGGCGGCCGCCACCATCAGCCCCATGAGCCCGAACACCCCGAGGCCGGCCAGGAACGAGAGCAGATTCGCCGGGCTGCGCCCCTCCTTGCGGATCATCTTGACGCCGTTGGCGACCAGGAACACCGGCAGGACGAAGGCACCGAGGAAGGGAATCAGCAGAATCCCGGCGAGCAGCCATTCCAGCGCGGGATGTCCGTGATCGCCGGCCCGGTCGGCCACCACCATTAGGGCGAACAGCAGGGATATGCAGGAGAGCCCGAAGTAGACGGCGTTGCTGAAGCGGCGACGGTCGCGCAGGACGCCGACTGCGAGGAGGACGAGGAAGAGGACTGCTGGTGCGTAGGCGATCACGCTCGCATCGTACGCAAGCGCAGGGGCGGGGCTCGGGGGTGATCACACGGAGGGGTGGTCGTCGTCGGCTCTGTCCGCCCGACCGCCGGCGGGCGGACGACGCTGATGCTTGGGGCCGACGCGCCCCATCACAACGCCGAGGCCCTCAGCCAGATGTGCGCCCGATTGCGAGACCTGCATCGAGGCCTCCAGGTCCTCGATCCTGGCCATACCGGAGGAGAACGGTGAACCTGATCACCAGCGCCGATCGCGACAAGCTCTTCGAGAGCTTTCACTGTGACGCCTTCCATCTGGAGCTGCGGGACGACTACGGGGCCCCGATCGAGGACCATCCGTACGCGCGGTGGCGGCGTGGGGAACCCGAAGACCACTCATGGCTCCAGCCCTGGATGACACTCATGAAGCGGGTGACCGGGAAGGGCAAGACGGTACGGCGGGTACGTGTCGTCACCGAACCGCACTCGCAGTACGTCAGGTGGGAGCACTCGCTGACACGGCTGAACATCGAAGCCGGCGAGGACATCCGCTGGCTTCCCCGACATCGCTTGCCCGAGGGGATGGCCCTCCCGATGTCCGGCAACGACTGGTGGTTGTACGACGGCCGGTTCCTGGCAGTCGGCCACTTCGACGCGGACGGCCGAGTCCTCGGCTCCGAGTTGGTCGAGGACCAGGCGACGGTTGAGGAATGCGTCCGGATTCGTGACCTGCTGTGGTCACTTGCCATCCCGCACGACGAGTATAAACTCTGACCTGCCGGTGAGCGACAGAGCACAAGATGCCTCAGTCCCATGCATTGAAGATCACCCCGCCCAGTGTGGTGACGCCGAAGAAGTCGATCTGATACCTCTCGGCGCGAGAAAACGTCGACGTGTCCAAAGCAGACAGAGGCGTGGCGAGTTGCTCAGCGCTCAGCACGGAGAAACCCGCAGCAGTGAAGGGATGCGACCATGACGGCGGCGGGATGAATTCGCCCTCCCCGTACCATTGCCGCCGCTCACGTGCGAAGGCGATCCACGGATGGTGGGCGTGGCACAGGACGACGCTTTCCTCGGTGTGGAGGATGACCGACGCGCTGTGGAACGTCCGGGGGTACCGCTGTTGCTCGACATCGCCCGCCCGGCCTCCGGCTGCTCGCGCGGCCGGCGCGTGCCGGCGCGGAGGCCGTGCGCGCCAGGTACGGGCAGCGGCTTGCCCGTATCGACAAGGGGGCCGGGGACTTCGCCACTGACGCCGATGTGGCAGCCGAGGACGCGATCCTCGGTGTCATCCGTGCTGCGCGGCCCGAGGATGCCGTCCGCGGTGAGGAGGGCGGGCAGCGGGGTGCGGCCGACTCGGTGCGACAGTGGTTGGTGGACCCCCTGTGCGGCACGCTCAACTACACGGCCCGCAACATGTTGGTGGCCGTCAACGTGGCACTGCGCAACGGTCCGGCGGCGGTGGCAGATCCGTTCAGTGGTGAGGTCTTTTTCACCGACGGTAAGACTGCTTGGATTCGGCATGACGAACGTGACACGCAGCTGGTGCCCACGGCGGCCACCCGGCTGGTGGACGTGAACCTCGATCCGCCCTTTCCGAATGCGCCCGGATTCAGGGCTGTTGGCTTGCTCGCCCACTCCGGGTTCGTCGGACGGTTCCGGCCACGGGTCGTGTCCACGACGCTGGCCCTGGCCTGGGTTGCGGCCGGAAGACGCGCCGCCTACGTCACCGGCGGCGGCCACCTGGCCGAGAGCGTGCACTTCGCCGCCGGTATCGCCTTGTGCCGGGCCGCCGGCTGCGTCGTGACCGGAATCGACGGCGCACCGATCGGGCAGGCGGGCCGGGGGCTTGTGGTGGCCGCGGACGCCGAGACTCATGGGCTGTTGCTCTCGATGATCCGCAACCGAGGCGAAGCCGCCCAGGACTGTGAGCCGCAAAAGACGCACTGATCACGCTGGCCAACTGAAACGGTCGGATGCCGGCCCCGGGCCATCACGGCCTCACATCCTCCCGTGAGCCCACCCGCCCCGCGGCCTCCCCACCCGTGCCACCCCGCACCACCGCCCTGTTGAACAAATACGACCCCACCAGAACCCCGACGATCACCAGCACCCCGCCCCACAATTCGTGGGACGTCGGCCCCCTCCCCTCCCACACCAGATTGAACGCCGCGCCGAACACCGCCTCCATCCCGATGACCGGACCCATCACAGTGGCCGGCAGCAGCCTCGAAGCGATGTTCCAGAACCAGGTCGCGCACCAGGAGCCCAGCACCGCCAGTGCCGCGCACCAGAGCAGGAACGGCCACAGGGTGCCGGTGTCCGAGAAGGGGGACGGGCCCGACGCGGTGCGGGCCAGGGGGATCAGGAACAGGGCGGCGCCGAAGGCTCCGAGGCCGATGCAGGCCGTCCACGTCGTGTTGTCGATCGTGAACCTCGCGCGCTTGAGGACCATGCGGTTCGCGACGACAAAGTAGGACCAGGCCACGCTCGCCGCGAAGCCCAGCGCAGCGCCCGTCAGCAGGTCGCGTTCGCTGCCCGACCGCAGGGCGGTCGCGCCGGAGTTCACCAGAAGCAGCCCCGCGGAGATCATCGCGACCGGGAGCAGCAGCCTGCGCCACTCCAGTACCTTCTCCAGCGCGTTCGAGGCCAGCGTGACCAGCAGCGGGATCAGCCCCGTCAGCGTGGAGGCGAGCACCCCGCCGCCGATCGACGAGGACATCGACAGCAACAGGTAGAAGCCGATGTAGCCTACGACGCCCAGGTGGAGGGCCGTCAGTACGGAGCGCACGCCCAGTTCGCGGAGGCTGCTGCGGCGCGTGAGCAGTACGGCTGCGGACATGAGTCCGAACACCGTGTACCGGCCCACCACCAGGTAGTAGACGTTCACCGGGGCGACGGCGGCCGGCCCGAGGAACGTGAAGCCCCACAGGGCTGTTGCCGCGAGCGCCGATGACAGCCCCACGGCGAGCGAGCGGGGCGCCAAGACGGTCATGAGTGAACCTCTTCCCCAGGTCAGCCGTGCGCCTGCGCCACCGGGGTGAGGACGGTACGGGTGCGGGTGTGCGCCTCGACTGCTTTCCTGCTGTAGTGGAGCGGGAACGACCGGTCCTCGCTCCAGTCCGGATACAGATCATCCCAGTGTGGATCACCCGGACGCCCGGACTGGCCGGGGCTGTTCATCGCGCGCGAGTCGTCCCAGCCTCCGACGTCCACCACGATGCGGAAGCTCGCCCCCTCGTCCTGGGCGAAGTCCCGGTCGTAGACCGTACTCATCACCGTGTCCCCGCTCCCCCCGCGTTCGCGGCGCGGCAGCCGCACACCGAGGCGGTCCGCCAGCGGGTGTACCGGGGCGGCGTGGTGCAGGGCTCCCCAGCGCCACCGGCCCGGGTCGTCCCCCAGCAGTTCACCCACCTCCAGCAGGGCGTCCCGCAGTGAGCGGGTCAGCAACGGATCCAACGTGCCGCGGTCGTTGCCCAGAGCCTGCAACAGCGCGATGTCCGTCCGGACGTCGACGCCCACGACCTCGTCGGCCAGCAGCCTGCGCATCGCCTCCGGCACCAGCTCCGGAGCGACGAGCGCGGACAGCGCGTGGCGCAGCAGTGCAGGGCGCAGATGGCGGCGCGACCACACCTGGTAGAACGCCGCCGCGGCGGAATCGACCGTCTCATCCCCATCCCACGAGCGCAACAGTCCGACCGCGCCCGCGACTTCCGCCCCCGCCCCGTAGCCGTCCAGTGCGGCGAGCACCTGGCGGGCGGTGAGGTTCACCGTGTCGCTCTGCAGGCGCAGGCAGTCCTCCACGGTCACGGACGTCGCGTCACGCAAGACCTCGGCGATGCGGTCGTGACGGAAGCGGTGGTCCCAGTCGAAGGCGACCGGGCACCGGTCGTGCGGGAAGTCCTCGGGCAGGTTCATCTCGTTGGCGCTGGCGAACCAGCCCTCCGCGGGGTTCCGCACGGACGGCAGCCCCGCCGGGTCGAGGTGGCCCGACCATTCGTACCGTCCGTCGCCGGGGACCGGGAGCGTGCCGTCCCAGCCCCTCCGCACGGGGACGCGTCCGGCGGGGCGCCAGCCGATGGTGCCGTCCGGGGTCGCGTACACCACGTTCTCGCCGGGGGTTCCCCAGCGGTCGAGCGCGTCGACGAACTGGTCGGCGGTGCGGGCCCGGAGACATTCCAGGCTGCCGAGGTACGGCGCGGTGCCGGGCTCCAGCCATGCGGCCCGGACGGCAAAGGCGGTGTGCCGGTCCGGGTCGGTGTGGACGACCGGCCCGTGCCGGGTGAAGCGCAGTTCCACGTCGATCGGTTCGCCGCCCGCCACGTCGACGGTCTCCCGGACGATCCGCATCGGCTCCCAGCGGCCGGCGTAGCGGTACTCGTCGGGTGCGTCGGGGTTGGTCTCGTAGACGTAGAGGTCCTCCTGGTCGATCGCGAAGATCGTCACCCCGAAGGCGACGTGTCCGTTGTGCCCGATCGACAGACCCGGCAGTACGGGTTCGCCGGCGCCGATGGCGTCCAGGCCCGGTGCCGAGAGGTGGACGAGGTAGCGGAGCGAGGGCACGGTGATCGCGCGGTGCGGGTCGTTGGCGAGCAACGGCCGCCCGGTGGCGGTCCGTTCCGGGCCGATCACCCAGTTGTTGCTGCCTTCCGGCCGGGTGTGCAAAAGGCTGCTTCCGGTGAAGTCGACCGGTGCCGTCGCCAGCCGGTAGTCGGTGAGGACGTCGTCGGGGATCAGGGTCAGGTCGAGCCCCTCGGGGACGTGCAAGGGACGCCACGGCTCCCGGATCCGGCGCAGTTCCTCCACCGCGGGGCCGAAGTCGCGCAGGGTGAGGGCGCGGGCGACCTCCTGCTCGACGTTGCCGAACAGGCCGTGGCTGCGGATGACGGCGACGTCCCGCGGCTCCCACCGCGCCGGCCGGTACCCGAGTTCCCGGAACTCGGCCGGCAGCAGTTCGGGCCGCTTCTCGCACAGTTCCACGAACGCGTTGATGCCGTCGGTGAACGCGCGGGCCACGCGCCGGGTCGCCGGGCCGTACGCCGACCATTCGGTGCGCATGTCGCCCCGGTGGAGGAAGAGCCGTGCCGCCCGGTCGCGGGCCACGAACCGCTCGCCGAAGACCTCGGACAGCCGGCCGAGACCGCGCCGGCGCCACAGGTCCAGCTGGAACAGCCGGTCCCGGGCGGCCTGGAAGCCCTGCGCGCGGAACAGGTCGTCCTCGGAGCGTGCGTACAGGTGCGGTACGCCGTGGTCGTCGACCAGGATCTCCACCGGCTCCGCCAGACCCGGGACCGGGTACTCCTCGTACTCCCCGTGCTCCCCGTGCTCCCTCTGCTCCCCGTATTCCTCGTCGGGCTTCATCCCGGTTCCCCAGCCTGCAGCGCGGCGCCGATCGACACCACCTGCTGAACGAGGAAGTCGAAGTCCGGCAACGTCGAGCGGTGGTTGGTGTCGGCCACGCGGATCACGAACCTCCCGTCGAGCACCGTGTGCGAGGGCATGGCCAGGCCCTCGGTCTGCAGCCGGGACAGGACGGCCCGGTTGACGCGGTCGAGGGCCTCGGGGGCGGCGCCCGGCCAGACGTAACGGAAGCACACCACGTTGAGGTCGCTGCGCGAGACGAGTTCGAGGCGGTCGTCGGCGTCGACGAGCTGCGCCAGGTGGGCGGCCTGGGCGATGTTGTCCTCGATGGCCCGGGCGAAGGCGTCGATGCCGTGGGTCTTGAGCGCGAACCACACCTTCAACGCCCGGAAGCGCCGGGACTGTTCGATGCCGCGGTCGGCGAAGGACAACGGGTAGGACGCAGGTCCCCCGTCCGTCGTGCTGATGTAGTCCGCGTGCGCGGCGAAGGCGGCCTCCAGCACCCCGGCCTGCCGGGTGAGGACGCAGCTGACGTCGAACGGCATGTACAGCCACTTGTGCAGGTCGAAGACGAGGGAGTCGGCCTCGGTCAGTCCGGCGAGCAGGGTGCGGTGGGACGGCAGGAGCTGTGCGAAGGCGCCGAAGGCGCCGTCGACGTGGAACCAGAGGTTCTCCTCCCGGGCGACCCCCAGCAGTTCGTCCAGCGGGTCGACGGCCCCGGTGTTGACGGTGCCCGCGTTCCCGACCACGCACAGGGGGTGCAGCCCCGCGTCCCGGTCCGCACGGATCGCGGCCCGCAGGGCACGGACGTCGACGCGGCAGGCGCGGTCCACCGGGATCTGCCGGAAGAAGCGGCTGCCGATGCCGAGGAGTTCGACCGCCTTTTCGAGGGAGTGGTGCGTCTCCGTGGATCCGTAGACGGTGAGCTGTGCGCCGCCGGCGACGGCGCCGTCGCGCCGGATGTCCGCGGCCGGTCCTTTCGCCTGGCGCGCGGCGGCAAGGGCGGTGATCTGTCCCGTGGACGCGCCGCTCGTCAGCAGCCCGGAGCCGTCGGCGGGCCAGTGCAGGGCCTCCTGGAGCCAGCAGATCACCTGCTGTTCGAGCATCATCGCCGCGTTCTCGCCCGAGCCGAGCGTGCAGTTGATGAGCGAGGCGAGGAAGTCGCCGTAGGCGGCGACGGGCACGCCCGACCCGTTGACCCAGCCCCAGAAGCGGGGGTGGATGTTGCCGCGGGGGAACGGCAGGACGGTGGCCCGGAATTCGTCGTACACCTCGTCCATCGGGGTGCCGGTGCGCGGCAGTCCGGTGCCGAGGGCGGCGCGCACCGTGTCGGGGACCGGCTGCCACACGGGCCGGTCGCGGAGGCCGGACAGGTAGTCGGCCATGTCGTCGACGATGCGTTTGCCGAGGGCGCGGAACTCCTCCCAGTCGGCGGGGTCGAGCGGGGCGGGGTCTTCGGGGTGCCGGTCCATGTCGCAGTCCTCGTCTCCGGGTGCGTTGTCAGTTGCCCGCGACCAGGGGCAGCGAGGCGGCCGGTACCGGGGGTTCCTTGTCCGTCATGAAGGCGGAGAAGCGTTCGGGGTGATAGAGCGCGTGCATCGGGTGCGGTGTGCCGTGCAGCGAAGCCAGCACGGCGCCGGCGATGGCGGGGGCCTGGGCGAACCCGCCGGTGTTGTGGCCGCCGTTGATGATGAACAGGCGCGCCCCGGACGTCACCTCCGCGTGGTAGAGGCCGAGGGAGGTCGCGGTCCAGGGGCGTATGCAGTACTTGAACGCGTAGTTGTCGTCGGGCCGGGACGAGGCCCGGAGCGCGGCGCGGCCCGGGAAGATCTGCCCGATCGTGTCGAGGATGCCGAGGCGGACGGCGGTGAGCTCGTGCTCGTCCGGCTCGGTGGCGGCCCCGGTGTATCCGTAGCCGGAGCCCACGATGAGGATCTCCTGGCCGTCGGCGTCCAGCCCCACGGTCACGTTCGCGTCCTCGGTCACGTGGCCGCGGCGCCCTATCTTGAGCGAGTTCGCGAGGCGCGTGGCCCGGTTGCTGATCCGCATCCAGCCGCCGAGCACTCCGTGGATCTTCCCCTCGCACGGCGTTCCCCGCAGCAGTTCCGGGCCGTACACCCCCGGCGACGCGACGACGTGCGCGGTGCGGGGGACGGGTACGCCGCAGTCGAACCCGGTGACCGTGCCGGAGGCGTCGCGCCGGACCCTCGTCACCTCGGTGTCCCAGTGGAGGCGGACGCCCCGGTGTCCGAGCCAGTCGACGATGCACCGGGTGAACTTGTGCACGTTGAGGGTGAACCCGGGCACGAGGAGCCCTCCGGCCAGGGTCCCCTCGCGCACCGGGCGGGCCAGTGCCGGGTGGTCGCGCGCCAGCTCCGCGGGCGGGAGTTCGCGCAGGACGGCGCCGATGGCGCGGTGCCGGGCCAGCGCCGCCCGGAGGTGGCCGGGGTCCGTGTACACGCGCAGGATGCCGTCGGCGAGGACGACGTCCTCGAAGAGTTCGGGACGGCGCTGCCGCAGCCGGCCCCACTCCCCCGCCGCCTCGGCGCTGAGGGAGAAGATGTCCTCGTTGTAGGTGCGGGCCAGCCAGGACGGGACGCGCTCGAACTCCTCGATCCAGCGGCGCTCTTCGCCGGAGAGGGACTGCGGGTCGCGGGCCAGCCAGCCGTTGCGCTCGACCGGCCGCCGGAAGAGGTCCGGTGCGGTGCCGTAGAAGTCCTGGTCGTGGTAGTCGTCCATCTCGGTGAACGTGAACATGCGCGCGTCGTCGCCGGCGTGGCTGCAGCCGTACGCGTTCCACGGGGCGGTGCCGGGTGCCGGGGACCTGTCGAGCACGGTCACGCGGAAGCCGTCCTCGGTGAGGCGGACGGCCGTGACCAGGTTGACGATGCCGGCGCCGATCAGGACGACGTCGCGGTTCCCGGCACCGGCCGGCGCGGGGAGCGGCTGCGCCGGGCGGGCGAACGCGAAGTGCCGCTCGCAGTGGCCGAGCGCCGTGGCGATCGCCTCCAGGCTGCTGCCGTCGTGCCGGGACTCGGCGATGTCCGGCGCTCTGGGGGACGGCTGCGCGCAACCGGTCGCGTACGACAGGAACTTGGCTCCGGGGACGTCCTGCGACCAGCGCCGCAGCACCTCTTCGCCGGGCCGCCGCGATGTGATCAGTCCGGCGGCCCCGTGCAGGACGAGGGCGTCGGTCAGCTGCTCACCGGGGGCGGTGTCCAGTGAGGGGTCGTGCACGATGTTTCCGGACCGCAGGAAGTCCGTTGCCTCCAGGCCGGCGTTGGCGAGAGTGAGCAGAATCTTCATCACGCTTGAGATTCCTGTTCTGGGATGGGGCGTTGCGGGGCCTGCGCTGCCCCGTGGGACACCGCTAGTACCGCGTATCGCCGAACGGCGGAGGCCGCCGGTGCAGGCGCAGCCGTGCGGGGCCCGGCCCGGCGAGGTCGGTGCCGGCACCGGTCCAGCCGTCCCGGAAGGCCTCCTCCAGAGCGCCGGTGTCCGGGAACGGGACGGTCCGCTCCGGCGTGCCGGCGGGTGCGGCGGGCCAGCCCTGCGGGCTGGGCCGGTACAGCAGGAAGCGCAGTTTGCCGCCGAACTTCCGGACCAGGCCGATGGGTTGGAATCCGGCTTCCGACAGGGTGCGCACGCCGTGCGGGTTGAGCGGCGAGCTGGTGGCGAACAGGTGCCGGATGCCGGTGTCCGCCGCCACGTCGGCCAGGGCGCGGACGTTCATGAGCCGGGCGAGTCCGTGTCCGCGCCGGCCGGGCAGCACCGCGACGGTGTCCCAGTGGCCGACGGCGGCGTGCTCGTCCGGTGGCAGAGCGCTGTCCTTCGCCAGGTTGAACGGGCGGTCGCGGGGAAAGTAGACGATCCGGTAGGCCACCGTCTCGCCGTGGTGGGTCACGCCGTAGCAACGGCCGCCGTCGGCCAGGCAGTAGGCGATGAACTCGGGCGTGCTGGTCTGGAAGACGCCGGGGTCGGGCAGGGCGGCGGCGATGCGTTCCTGCAGGCCGAGCAGAAGTTCCAGGTCCCCGGGGCCGAGCCGGTGGACGTCGAAGGTCATGGGCCGGCCGCCGCGGAGACGAAGGCCGCGATCAGGGGGTCGGGCCCGGTGTCGCCCTCGTCCGCGGGGAGTTCGGGATGCCACAGGACGCCCACGGTCCACTCCGGGCCCTCCCGCTCGACCGCCTCGGCGAAGGAGTCGTCCGACCGGGCCGTCACCCGCCACCGGACGGCGCCGCCCGGGGTCTGCTCGCCGAGCCCTTGGTGGTGGTAGGAGGTCACCTTCAGCGGCCGGTCCCCGTAGGCGTCCGCGACTTTGGTGCCCGCGACGGGGGTGACGCAGTGCCGGGAGGGTTCCGTGAGCGACGTCCGGTGCGCGACGAGCCCCTCGTTGACGTCCGGGAGGTGGGGTATCAGCGGATTTCCGGTGACGGTGTGGAGAATCTGGGCGCCGCGGCAGATGCCGAGCGTCGGCAGCCCCCGGTCGAGCGCCGACCGGGCCAGCACGATCTCGAATCGGTCACGTTCCGGCTGGTAGCGATATCCGGGCTGTCTGGTGGTGCCCGTGCAGTACGCGGGGTCGATGTCCTCGCCCCCGGTGAGCAACAGCCCGTCGATGACGGAAAGATAGGGTTCGCAGAGTTCTTCGGCAAGACAGGGTATGACCACCGGCAACCCGCCTGCACGGGCCACCTGCTCGACATATCCGCGGTGAATGCTGTGGCTCTGTATGGCTTCGCGAAAGCGTGACGTAACCCCGATGCGGGGCCTCATGCACATGTACCCAACTCCTCGAATTCGAGCACGCAATGGGTATCGTCATGTGACCGGACCGCACGCTAACCGACCCTTCACGGGTCGCGCAAGATCCCCACGATGAACACTCCCCGTCACCAACACACCTGTTTTGTCAGGGCGTTGACAACGGCCGAGCAGGGACTCACCATTATCGGCGTCCGGCGATCAAGGGCGCTCGTGCATCGCGCCCGAATGCGACAACGCGGCCGGTGCCGGAGGAGTTTCCTCCGTTCTCCATGACAACCTCACACCCGCCCCGTATTTCCGCAGCACCGGCCGGAGGCGGAGATTCCTGCGCCCTCGATCCATACAGGCCGCCCATTGCATATGCGCAATGGCGCCGACGGGAGAGGTACTGACACGTGACTGGCCGATCCGTCCGCACGCCGAAAGACCTGCTGGCCAACAAACTGATCGACGAGACCGACCTGCCGGAGATCGCCGATGTCGCCCGGCGCTACGCCGTGAGCATCACACCGGCCATGCAGGACCGCATCTTCGAGACGGACGATCCGGTGGGCAGGCAGTTCGTCCCCACCGGACGGGAACTGGTCGTCACCCCGGAGGAGAGCGACGACCCCATCGGAGACGACCCCTTCACCCCCGTGAAGGGCATCACCCACCGCTACCCGGACCGGGTGCTGTTCAAGCCGGTGCACGTCTGCCCCGTCTACTGCCGCTTCTGCTTCCGGCGTGAAGTCGTCGGCCCCGGCGACCAGATGCTCCGGGACGACCGCCTGGAGGCGGCCCTCGACTACATACGGGCGCACCCCGAGGTGTGGGAGGTCATCTTCACCGGCGGCGACCCGCTCGTCATCGCACCCGTCAAGCTGCGTCCCATGCTGGAAGCGCTCGACGCCATCGAGCACGTGAAGGTCATCCGCTTCCACACCCGGGTACCGGTGGTGGACCCACGCCGGGTGACGGCGGAGCTGGTCGAGTCGCTGCGGCTCACGACGCCGGTGTGGGTCGTCGTGCACACCAACCACAGCCAGGAGATCGGCGACGACGCCCGCGCGGCGCTCGGCCGGCTCGTGGACGCCGGCATCCCGCTCGTCAGCCAGACCGTGCTGCTCAAGGGGGTGAACGACACCCCCGAGGCGCTGGAGGAGCTGTTCCGCACCCTGATCGTGAACCGCGTCAAGCCCTATTACCTGCACCAGGGCGACCTGGCCAAGGGCACCGGCCACTTCAGGACCACGATCGGCGAGGGGCAGGAGCTGATGCGCCGCCTGCGCGGCCGGGTGTCCGGCATGTGCCAGCCCACCTACGTCCTGGACATCCCCGGCGGGCACGGCAAGGTGCCCATCGGGCCGGTGTACTTGACGGAGGACGCCGCCCGGGTCACCGACCCGTGGGGCGAGGAGCATGTGTACCCCCCGAAGTCCGCCGGAGGACAGGCCGGATGAGCACGAGGATGAGCACGAGCCCGATGAGTACGGGCCTGATGAGTACGAGCCCGATGAGTACGAGAAGACCGAGCCGCACGATTCTCGCGAACATCAACAGCGACACCATGGCCGAGCACCCCACGGACCGCTATCTGCGGGCGATGGCGCTGCCCACGCCCCGCATGCTGTGGGAGGCGGAACCGGGCGACTGCGTGGTGATGCTGGCCCCGTGCCCGCAGCACTTCCGCGACTACGTGGCACACACCGTCGGCCTGGACGTGGCGCAGGTCGACATCGTCGCGCCTGCGGAGACCGCCGCCGTCCATGCGCTCGACGTCGCCGACGCGCTCGGCGCGACCGGCCGCCTCGCCGGACGGCCCGTGCTGGAACCCTTCGCCCTGGACCGCCCGGTCCTGGAGTTCGCCCGCCGGACCGGGGTGCAGCTGTATCCGTACTCCGCCCACCCCGGCGACTCCGTCCTGGACACCGTCCGCCGCGTCAACACCAAGAGCGGCATCCGGGAGACGGTGGCCGCCCTGGGACTCCCGGTCGCGGACGGCGGCTCCGCCGCCACCCGGGCCGAACTCGTGGAGAAACTCGTCGCGTTCCTCTCCCGCCACTCCGCGGCGATCGTCAAGACCGACCGGTCCTCGACCGGCTTCGGCAATCTGGTGATCGAGGCCGGCGCCCGGGAGTCCCGGGCCCGGCGCATCCAGGAGGCCCTGGGCGACGGGCCGGACCCCGCCTGCGGCTGGACCTACGAGGAGTACCTGCCCCTCACCGCCTCCCCGAGCATGGAGATGCTCTGCGAGGACGCCGGTGTCACCGAGTACTACAGCTGCGACCAGCGGACGGTGAACAACGCGTGGACGGGCATGGTGGCTCCCGCGGCCGAGGGCCCCTGGCACGGTGAGCTGCGCAGGGCCGCCCTGCTGATCGGCGACTGGCTGCACGCCCGGGGCTACCGTGGCATCTTCGACGTCGACTGCGGTACGTACGACGGCGGTTATGTGATCACCGAGGCCAACGTGCGCGTCACGGGCGGTACGTACCTGGAGAAGCTGGCGCGCCGGCTGCGCCCCGGTGCCGCGCCCGTGCACTGGCGGGCGGACAGCCGGCCCGGCGGACCGGGCCCCGGCTTCGCCGAGATGCTGCGGCGCATCGAGGCCGCGGGCCTCGCCGACGCGGCCGCCCCGGCCCGCACCGTCCTCACCGCGGACACCCGGGAGACCGACGGGAAGTGGCGCTACCTGGTGGTGGGCCGGGACGCCGGGTCGGTCGCGGCGGCCGAGCGGGAGACGGAGGCGCTGCTCGGCCTCGGCCCCGGGTGATCCTGGTGATCCGCCCAACGTCCCGGTGTCCGGCGCCACATGACCGGATTGCGCATGGACGCGCCGGCCGCCGCCCCGTGATCATTGCCGCCCGGCAGGCACCGCGGCCGCCGGCGCTCCCCGACCAGAACGGCCTTCCGCATGAACGTCGTCACCCGCCAGCGCGGCGGAATCCTGCCGCTGACCATCGCCTCGGTCCTCTGGGGCGTGTGGACCACGGCCGAGAAGTACTCGCTGTCCGGCCTGCCCGTGATGACCGTCCTCGGCGTCTCCCTGGCCGCCGCCACCGCCCTGCTGTGGGCGGCCCTGCTCAACAAGGGCCACCAGCGGCCCAACCGCGCCCAGTTGAGACTGCTGGCCGTGCTGGGGCTGCTCGAACCCATGCTGGGGTACGCCGCGATCAGCATGGGCCTGGTGCACATCGAGGCGACCCAGGGCGCCCTGCTGTCCGGCACCGAGTCCTGCTTCGTGGTGGCGCTGGCGGCGATCGTCAGCCGTCGCCTCCCCACGGCCCGGGGCATCACGGGCGTGCTGCTGGCCACGGCCGGGGTGGCCCTGCTCAGCGGCGCACACGCGGCGCTCGGGCTGACGGCGGGGGATCTGATGGTCCTCTTCGGCTCGCTGGCCGCGGCCACCGCCACCATCGTCGCGGGACGCGCCGTACTGGACCTGGAGCCCCTGGTGGTGACGGCCTATCAATTCACTTTCGGTTTCCTGTTCACCCTGCCGTTGCTGGCCTGGCAGTGGGCGGTGAACGGCGGCGACAGCACCGCGGCGGCCCGGCCGGGGCACTGGGTCGTGGTCGTCCTCGTCTGCGGCGGCGGCCTGGCTGCGGCCTTCCTGCTGTTCAACCATGCGATCACCCGGGTCTCGGTGCCGACCGCGGGCGTCATCCTCAACATCATCCCGCTGTTCGGCCTGCTGGCCGCGACCCTGCTGCTGGGCGAGAGCGTCAACCTCTGGCAGTGCTTCGGGGCCGTGCTGATCCTGGGGGGAATCTTCCTGTTCACGGAGTCGGACGTGGAGGGGTGAGGCCCGGCGCCGGGGAACGGTACGTTCGTACCGTTCCTGCTCACACCACCGCCAGCACGATCTTCCCGGCCAGATGCCCCCGCTCGCTCTCGCGCTGGGCCTCCGCCGCCTCCGACAGCGCGTAGACGTGGTGGATCGGCAGCTGCAGGATGCCCGACTCGAACAGGCCGAGGGCCGCCGTGAGGGCGGGCACCATGTGGGACGTGCCCGGTTCGGCGCCGGAGGAGAAACGGACGCCGTGGCGCAGGGCGCCCTCGCTGTCGGCGATCGTCACCACCCGGTCGGCACCGCCCGTCAGCTCGACCGAGACGGCGACGGCGTCGCCCTTGCCCGTCGCGTCCAGGGCCGCGTGCACCCCGTCGGGGGCCAGCGCGCGGACCCGGTCGGCGAGGCCCTCGCCGTAGGTGACCGGGTGGGCGCCGAGCCCGCGCAGGTACGCGTGGTTGGCCTCGCTCGCGGTGCCGATGACGTGGACGTCGCGGGACCGCGCGAACTGCACGGCCATCGTCCCCACTCCCCCGGCCGCGCCGTGGATCAGCAGGGTCTCGCCCTCGCGGAGCTGCAGCGGCTCCAGCGCCCGCCAGGCCGTCTCGGCCGCCACCGGCAGTGCGGCGGCCTCCTCCCACGGCATCGAGACGGGCTTGGCGACCAGCCGGCTCGCATCCGCCAGAGCGCGCTCGGCGTACGAGCCCGTGACCGTGGGGCCGAGCACGGCGTCCCCCGCCTGCACCCCGGTGACGCCGTCGCCGACCGCCTCCACGACGCCGGACGCCTCCCGGCCGGGGACGCAGGGGAACTCGACCGGGAAGAGCCCGACCATGTCGCCGCTGCGGATCTTGTGGTCGATCGGATTGACCCCGGCGGAGCGCACGGCGATCCGCACCTGCCCCGGCCCCGGAACGGGCAGGTCCAGTTCGACGGGGTGCAGCACTTCGGCGGATCCGTAGGTGCCGAAAGCAATGGCCTTGATCTTGGTCATGGGTTCACGATGCCTTGAAGGGGATGATTCCGCGCCTCGAGCCCGCGCCTTGCGGGGTTACTGTACACCTGTACAGTAAGCGTCGTTGCGCGAACCCGGCAGATACGCACGCGGCCCGGAACACAAGATCGCCACCCCCTTCCGGTTTCCGCACCGCCCGGGATACCTCTGAAGGCATGACCGAAGTCCCGGAAGCCGAAGTCCTGGAAGAAGAAGCCGTGTCCGGCTGGTACGTCGACGACCGCTGCATGAACTGCGACGTCGCCCGGCAGCTCGCCCCCGGCCTGATCGGGGAGGCCGGGGGCCGCTCGGTGATCCTGCACCAGCCGCGCGACGCCGCCGAGTTGCAGCACCTTCATGCGGCTGCCCACAGCTGCCCCACCAGGTCCATCCGCCACCCCCGGCAACAACCCGACCCCGCCCTCGACCCGTTCCCGCTCGCTCTCGACGAGCACGTGCACCTCTGCGGCCACAACTCCCTCCGGACCGCGGGCGCCAACTCCTATCTCCTGCGCCGCCCTTCGGGCGCGGCCATGATGGTCGACACGCCGCGCTGGAGCCCGTCGCTGGCCGACCGCTACGAGGCGGCCGTCGGGCCGGTCACCGATGTGCTCCTCACCCACCGCGACCACGCCGCCCACGGCCGCCGCTACGCCGACCGCTTCGGTGCGCGCCTGTGGATCCACGAGGGTGATCTCGACGCCGCCCCGGACGCCGACCGCGTCCTGCGCGGGCCGGAGCCCGCCGAGGTGTCGGACGGCGTGGTCGCCCACCCGCTGTCCGGCCACACGCGCGGCAGCGTGCTCTACGTCGCCGACGACCAGTACTGCTTCAGCGGTGACAGCTTCTACTGGTCCCGCATGACGGGGGACATCGAGATCGCGGAGAACGTCGTCTGGTACTCCGTCGAGGAGTTGGCGGCCTCCCTCGCCCGTACCGCGGAGCGCCTGCGCTTCGCGTGGCTGCTGCCCGGGCACGGGGACCGCAAGCACCTCCCGGCCGGCGAGATGGCCGAGCGGCTCGTGCGACTGGCGGAACGGGCGCGCGCACTCCGCCCCCGGCCCGTGGACTTCACGGCGCATCGATGGTGAACGCGCGACCGCCCGGCCGGAACCCCGGCCGGGCGGCGATGCACGTACAGGAATCTCCTCAGCCGTGCAGCGCCTCCAGCACCGTCTCGGCCATCACCCGCTCACCCGTGGCGTTGGGGTGCAGCGACAGGGCCGGCTTGGTGGGCAGGATGCCCTCGATCCAGCGGTCCGAGGAGCAGGCGTCGTGCCCCTTGGTCGCGCTGAGCGTGTCGACGTACGTGGCGCCGTTGGCGGCGGCGGTCGTGGAGACCATGTCGTTCAGCTTGCCGATGACGGAGCGCAGGTAGGCGATATCGCCGGTCGTGGCCGGCATCTTGAGGAGGCACTTCTTCGGGTCGTCGGGCAGCACCGCCGGGTATCCGGCGACCAGTACCTTCGCCCGCGGCGCCTTGTCGTGGATCCGCTGCAGCGCGGCGGCGAGTCGGGGGGCAGCGGCGTCGAGCCGCTTGTCGAGCGTGTCCCCGTAGTGGTCGCGGCACGGGGCGCCGAACGGGTTGGTCACGGAGAGCGTGGCGCAGACGGCGACGACGTCGACGAAGCCGAGGTCCGTGGTGCCGAGGTTGTTGCCGCCGATGGTGAGGGTGACGAGGCCCGTGCCCGGCGTGACGGCGTCGAGCTGGGGCCCGTTGACGGGGATCCCGGCATCGGTCTGGGTGGCGGTGAGCGCGCCCACCTTGGCGGCGGCGCAGGTCACGTCCTTGTACGAGGACACGGACGAGGGGGCCTCGCGTTTGAGGGTCTCCGCAACCACATGGCCGTAGTTGCGGGACGAGCGCATGCACAGGCCCGCCGACTGTGCGGGGACCCCGGCCCCGGCGGCGTAGGAGTCGCCGAGGGCCACGTACGTACCGGCCGGGGTCCCGCCGGCGTCGGCGGCGTGCGCGGGGGCGGCCACGGTGACGAGGGATGCGGCGAGGAGAGCACAGGCGGCGGTCGTCGGGACGGCTCTGGACACGGTTCCTCCCGTGAAAGGGCAGAGGGGGTGAGGGAACTCCTTCGAAACCGGCCGGTAACGTTCCCGGTATCGTCGCCGCCCTCCACGGCGCAGGCCATGTGCCGGCACACCACAAACGCGGCGTCGCGTTGTCCCCCGGCACAACACCCGAACTGCTCGGTAACCTGCGGTACATGAGCCGTCCCCCGTACCCGCCCGCCGAAGTCGCCCCCGTGGCGGCCCTGCTGCTGCAGCGCGCGCAGGAACTGGGCGACCGCATGGCCAGGCGGATACGGACCGAAGTGGCCTACTACGCCAGCGAGGAGCGGGTCTCCTCCGAGCTGCTGGGCGGCTCGTGCCGGCGCAACGCCGAGCTGGTCTTCGGGCACCTCGCCGAGGGCTGCGTGCCCGGCATGGTCCAGGCGCAGGACACGGGCCGCGAGGCGGCCCACATGGGCACCCCGCTGGCCGAGTTGCTGCACGCCTACCGCGTCGGCTCCGAATTCCTGTGGACGGAGCTGGCCGCCGCGGCGGGCGCCGCCGACGGGGTCAGCGCGGACACGATCGTGGCCCTGGCCGGCTGGTGGGTGAACCAGGGCCTCGCGGCGGCGGCCGGCGACGCCTACCGCGAGGCGGCCGCCGAACTGGCGCTCCAGCAGGAGCGCGAGCGCTCCGCGCTCGTCGAGGCGCTCTTCACCGGGATGTTCACCGACCACACCACGCTCTGGGAGGCCGCCGACACGCTCGGCCTGCCGACCGAGGGCCCGTACCTCGTGGTCGCGGCCGAGGTGCCCGCGCCCGGGCGGGAGGCGCTGCCCGGCATCGAGTCCCGGCTGCTGACCGAACAGACCCGCTCGGCCTGGCGATTGCTGCCCGACCTCCAGGCGGGCGTGGTCGCGGCGCGCGGCCCGGCCGGCGAGAAGACGGTGCTGCGGCTGCTGGAGAAGACCGCCGGCTGCCGTGTCGGCGTCAGCCCTCCGTACCGCACGCTCCAGGGCACCCCGCGGGCCCTGCGCCACGCACGCCTCGCCCTGGCCGGGCTGCGCGGCCGCCCGGCGGGCGTCGCGCGCTTCGACGACAGCCCGGTGGCACTGCTGGTGGCGGCCTCCCCCGACGAGGCCGTCCGCATCGCGCGGACGGCGCTCGCCCGCGTCCTGGAACTGCCGCCCGACGAACGGGCCCGCCTGCTGGACACGTTGGAGCAGTGGTACGCGGCCGGCGGCTCCGCGGCCGGGGCGGCGCAGCAGCTGTACTGCCACCGCAACACCGTCCGCTACCGCCTGCGCAGGCTGGAGGAACTGACCGGCCGCTCCCTGCAGGACCCGCGTGCGGTCGCCGACCTCGCGGTGGCGCTGCGCGCACTGCGACTGTTGCCGGGGTCCGAGGTCAGGCCTTGACCAGGACGTACGTTCCGGTGCCGGCGCCGAGGTCGACGCGGTTGCAGTATTACGTGGTCGGATGTGCGAGAACATGGCGACGCCAAGGACGGGTCGACGACACCGGAATCAGTCAGGACGAGCGATTTCCGCGGCCGCCGCACAAACTTTTCGCCGACCATTTCCAGCCTGCTTCATCGGGATTTCATATGCGGCGCCATAATGCCCCGCGAGGAAAAGGAATGCGTGCGACGGAGGGCGCGCGCCGCGCAACGCCGCCGACCCGTGTGCTCCCGTGAGCCTGCCCGTCCGGGAGGGGCCCGGCTTACCCGGCCGACGCGCGGGGAAAGTGTGAAGCGTGTGTGACAGCGGGCGGCGCACCGCGCCGGACAAAGGACCTTACGTGCTCGCACAGTTGGCCCGGTGAACGCCTCGCAGAGCGGCCCGGGGGCGCCCTTCGTCGTCTCGGTGCACGACGTCGCCCCCTGGAGCTTCGAGCAGAGCCGGCACTGGCTGCACGACCTGGACGAGCGCGGCGTGCCGGCCACGCTGCTGCTGGTGCCGGGCAGTTGGCGCGGCGCCCGGCTGCCCGACGACCCCGCGCTGGTCGAGTGGCTGCACGGGGCGCGCAGGCGGGGGCACGAGCTGGCGCTGCACGGCTACGTCCATCAGGGCGTGCCCGGCGGGCCGTTGGCGCGGCGCTGGGTGAACGCCGTGGTCGCGCGCGGCTGCGCGGAGTTCTGTGCGCTGGACGAGGAGGCGGCGCGGCGCCGGCTGGAGAGCGGGCTGGCCGCGCTGGCCTCGGTGGGGATCGTCCCCGAGGGCTTCACCCCGCCCGGCTGGCTGGCCTCGCCCGGTGCGATGGCGGCCCTGCGCCGGCTCGGACTGGAGTACACCACCAGCCACTTGGGCGTGCACGACCTGCGGACGGGGGCCCGGCACGGGATGGTCGCCCTGTCCAACCGGCCCGGCGGGCTCGGCGAGCGGGCCGGGGCCCGGCTGATGCGCGCCGCGGCCCGCCGCTGGGCGGGGCACGGCAGACCGTTCCGGATCGCCCTGCACCCCGCCGACCTGGCCCGGCCCGGGCTGCGTGCGTGTGCGCTGGAGGCCATCGACACGGCCCTGGCCGCGGGCGCGCGGCCGTGCACGTACGCCGGGCTGGTGCGGACCCTGCGGGCGTGAGGCGGATGCGGATCGTCCAGATCGCCAACTTCTACGGCGCCTCCTCGGGCGGCCTGCGCACCACGCTCGACGCGCTCGGCCGGGGGTACGCGGCCGCCGGGCACGAGCGGGTGCTGGTGGTGCCGGGGCGGCGGTACGCGGCCGTGCACAACCGGGCCGACGGACTGCGGGTGACGCTGCCCGGCCTGCCCGTCGGCGGCGGCTACCGGATGATGTTCTCGCCGCGCACGCTGCGCCGCCTGCTGCTGCGGCTGGCGCCGGATTCGCTGGAGGTCTCGGACAAACTCACCCTGGTGCACACCGCCGCGTGGGCCCGGTCGCGCGGGGTGCGGTCGGTGCTGTTCTCGCACGAGCGGGCCGATGCGATCCTGGCGCCCCGGCTGCCGGGATGGGTGCCGCTGGCGCCGCTCGCCGACGGGTGGAACCGGCGGCTGGCCGCGGGCTTCGACGCGGTCGTCGCGGCATCCGCCTTCTCCTGCGCGGAGTTCGCGCGGGTGGCGGCGCCCGCCGTGCACCGGATACCGCTGGGCGTGGACCTGCGGGTGTTCGCCCCGGGCCGCGCGGGCGACTCTCCGGTCGGGGAGACGCGGCTGGTGTTCGCGGGGCGGCTGTCGGCGGAGAAGTCCCCCGCGCTGCCGCTGGAGACGCTGCGAGTACTGCGGCGGCGGGGCATGGACGTACGGCTGGACGTGCTGGGCGACGGCCCGGAGCGGGCCCGGCTGCAGCGGCGGGCGGCGGGGCTGCCCGTCCGTTTCCACGGTCACGTGGCCGACCGCGGCGTGGTGGCGGGGCTGCTGGCGCGCGCGGACGTCGCCCTCGTGCCGTGCCCGGTGGAGGCGTTCGGGCTGGCCGCACTGGAGGCCCTCGCGTGCGGCACGCCGGTGGTGGTGGCCGACGCGGGGGCGGCCCGCGAGCTGCTGGCGCCGGGGGCGGGGGTGGCGGTGGGGGCGTCGCCGGGGGCCGTGGCCGCGGGGGTGAGCACGGTGCTGGGGTGGCCGGAGCCGGTTCGCCGTGCGGCGGCGCGGGCGCGGGCGGAGGAGTTTCCTTGGGCGCGGACGGTTGCCGGGATGCTGGCGGTTCATGCGGGGGCCGCGCCGGTCCGGGGCGGCACGCCGTAGTCGGTCCACTGCAGACCGTGTGGGTTGATCGCGCAGTTCCCCGCGCCCCTGACGGGGCGCACCCCCTCCCGAGAAAATAAAGTTTCCCCCAAGAATCAGTAAACCTTTCGCGCCCGTATCGCTTCTATTCGGATGAAACCCCCCGAAGAGGAGCGACTGCCGTGGGTCTGACGTCCCCCACCCTTCTGCTGGTCCTCGTGCTCGCCGCCGTCGCGGTGGGCGCGCTGGTGCTGTGGCTCTGGCCGCGCGCCGCCCGCAAGGGGCCGCTGGCCTGGGCCTCGCGGCTGGGGCTGCTCGGCCTCTCGCAGGTGAGCATCCTGGCCGTGCTGCTCGTCGCCGCCAACAACCAGTTCAGCTTCTACACCACCTGGGACGACCTGCTGGGCCGCGCCTCCAGCAAGCAGGAGCTGCAGGACGGCAAGGACAACGGCAAGCGGCCGCCGGCCCTCGCGGTCAAGGGCCACGAGTCCGTCGGCCTCAACGGCGCCAAGGAGAAGGCCGGCCAGGTCGACCGGATCGAGATCCGCGGCCCGGTCAGCGGGCTGAGCATGGAAGGCTACGTCTACCTGCCGCCGCAGTACTTCCGGAAGGGGCACGAGAAGGACCGCTTCCCCGTCGTCGTGGCCATCACCGGCCAGCCCGGCGACGCCAAGAACCTGATCACCCAGATCAAGGTCCCGCGGGCCGCCTCGCAGGCCGTCATGAACGACGACATCCGGCCGACGATCTACGTCATGGTGCGCCCCTCCGTGGTCCCCGGCCGCGACACCAACTGCACCGACGTGCCCGGCGGTCCGCAGGCGCTGACCTTCTTCAACCAGGACCTGCCGCTCGCCGTCACCGACGTCTACCGCGCCGACACCTCCACCGGCGGCTGGGGCGCGGTCGGCAACTCCACCGGCGGCTACTGCGCGTTGAAGCTCGCGATGACCAACCCCGCGCGCTACGGCGCCGGAGCGGGCCTGTCCGCCGACTACTTCGCACGGCAGGACAAGATGACCGGCGACCTCTACGACGGGAACAAGAAGCTCAAGAACGAGGCCGACCTCACCTGGCGCCTGGAGAACATGCCCCCGCCGCCGGTCTCTCTGCTCGTGTCCACCAGCCACAAGGGCGAGCCGCAGAACTACGGACCCACCATGAAATTCGCCGAGAAGGCCAAGGCCCCCACCAAGGTCACCAAGCTCGTCCGCGACGAGGGCGGCCACAACTTCCGCACCTGGCGCGAGGAATACCCCCTCGTCCTGCGCTGGCTCGACAAGGAGCTCTCCGAGCGCCGCTGATGCCCCCCGCCCGCATACGCATCCGCGGAACGGAATGACGCCCACCCCCGTCCCATCCGGTGTGGCCCGGATGTGCACGGCCCGGCGGGCCGTGCACGGGGGGAGAGGGCGTGCGGCGTGGACACGGACGGGCGGGCTCCGCTGCTGGCCGGGCGGTATCGGCTCGTCGCCCGGCTGGGCAGCGGCGGGATGGGCGTGGTCTGGCGCGCCTTCGACGAGGTGCTCGACCGCGAGGTGGCGGTCAAGGAGGTGCGGGCCCCCGGCGTGCTGCGCGAGGAGGACGTCCGCATCCTCTACGCGCGGCTCAAGCAGGAGGCCCGCGCCGCCGCCCGCATCACCCACCCCCATGTGATCACCGTGCACGACGTGGTCGAGCAGCACGGCCGGCCCTGGATCGTCATGGAGCTCGTGCGCGGGCAGTCGCTCGGCGACGTCCTGGAGCGCGAAGGAGTGCTCGACCCCAAGGAGGCCGCGCGCGTGGGCGCGGCCGTCCTCCGCGCGCTGCAGGCCGCACACGCGGCCGGGGTGCTGCACCGCGACGTCAAACCGGCGAACGTGCTGCTGGAGGACACCGGCCGGGTGGTACTGACCGACTTCGGCATCGCCCTGATCGAGGGCTCGGGCACGCTCACCCGCACCGGGGATGTGATCGGCTCGCCCGACTACCTGGCGCCGGAACGGGCGTTGGGGCGGCACCCCGGCATCCCCTCCGACCTGTGGTCGCTGGGCACCATGCTGTACGCGGCCGTCGAGGGCACGTCGCCGTTCCGCCGCACCTCGCCACTGCTCACCCTGCACGCCGTGGTCCAGGACGAACCGCCCCCGCCGCGGCGCGCCGGTCCGCTCACCCCGCTGCTGGAGGGGCTACTGGTCAAGGACCCGCTGGCGCGCACGGGTTCGGCCGAGGCACTGCGGCTGCTGGACGCGGTGGCGGCCGGTACGGTCACGCGGGCGCCGGAGGCTCCGCCGGGATACGTGCCGACGATGCCGGCGGGGGCGGCGCCCGTACCGGTACCGTCCGCCCCGCCCCCTGCCCCGCCTCCCCCGGAACCGCCGCGGCGCGCCCGGGTGTTCGGCGCCGTGCTGGCCCTGCTGCTCGTCGGCGGCGGAACGGCCGCCGCGGTGATCGCCTCGCACGGCTCCGGGGGCACACCGGTCGACACGGGCTCCACACCCGGCGCCCCCGCCACGGGCGCCCCGGCCACCGGCCCGGCCTCGTCCTCACCGTCCACCGTCCCCGCTCCGCCCCTGGGGCCGGGCCCCTCGGACTACCCGACGTCCTACCCGACGTCGGCGTGCGGCGGGGGCTGGGTGACCAACTGCGGCTGAACAACTGGGGGGTTGCACCATGCGGAGGTTTCCTGTCCGGCTCCGTCTCGTATCGCTGCTGGCGGTGCCCGTGCTGATCGGCGGCGCGGGGCTCGCGGCCTGTTCGTCGTCCGGGGAGAAGAAGGCTGCGGACGTGCAGCTGGAGGCGGTGGGGGCGGCCGGCGACAAACCGTTCCTCGCCGCCCCGGGCAGCGACGTCACCGACGTCGACCCCGCCTACCGCAGCGGGGGCACGACCGCGGGGGACGCCCGCGGCGCCTTCGGCGGCACCCGCAACGCCACCCAGTGCGACAAGGCCCTGATCATCAGGAACCTCACCGTCGATCCCGTCAAGGCGAAGGCCTGGGCCGAGGTGCACGACCTCGACTACCGCCGGATACCGCAGTACATCAACGGCCTCACCTCGGTCGTGCTGATCCGCGACACCCTGGTGAAGAACCACAACTACGACGGCGGCGGCGTGACCACCGCGTACCTGTCGGTGCTGCAGGCGGGCATGGCGGTGCTCGTCGACGGGTACGGGCAGCCGTCGGTGAAGTGCAACTGCGGCAATCCGCTGCTGAAGCCCGACGACATCGACCGCAAGGCCTCGACGTACAAGGGGAGCCGGTGGGAGGGCTTCAGCAGTATCGAGGTCACGGTCGTGGTGGCGCGCCCGCAGAGCGAGGGCCCGATGGCGAAGATCCCGCTGGTCGACGCCCGGCAGAGCGGTAAGGGGTTCGACCGGGACGTCGGCAGCGGCAACGGCAAGGGGGACTCGGCCGTGGTGCCGGTTCCCGTCCCGGGGGGTTCGGTGAGTCCGGGGCCGGCGTCCCCGGACTCACCGTCGGAGTCGGAGTCGAACTCGTCCTCGGCACCGACCCCGTCGGCCGGGTCGTACCCACCGGAGACCACCCCCTCGGCGACGCACACGCCCACGGAACCGACGGAGCCGACTGCGTCGGCCCGGACGCCCAAGTCCGCTGCCCCTCCGGAGCCGACCGCAACACACCCCACTGAGCCCGCCGTTACCACCCCCGACGTCCCCTCCGAGCACCCTCACGGCACGACGGCGCACCCCACCGCGCTGTCCTCCCTCACCTCCGGTCCGGAGACCAGCGCTCCCGAGCCGCCGCGAAGTGCGCCTCCGTCACCTCGTACGTCGCCGACGCATGCAGTCCCCGGGCCGCCTTCTCCGCATCCGGATGCGGATTCCGGTACAGCCGCTCCGACAGGTCCCGCAGCTCCAGCATCACCGGAACGGCTTCCGGCAGCACCGCAGGACGGCCCCCGTACGCACACTCCAGCACCCACAGCAGCCGCGCATACACCGAGTTGAACCGCTCGGCCGCCTCCCGCACCGCGCTGCCCTGCGGGTAGTGCCGCACTTTCGCCTCGGGGTCGACGGGGTACGCGTCGGCCCAGCTGACGTCCAGCGCGGGCCCGCTGGGCCCCGAGGCGGGGGTGTCCTGCGGCCCGTAGGTGCGCTGCTGCAGGATCTCGTTGAAGCGGAAATAGTGCGCGGGCTCCCGGACTTCGCCGAAGAACCGGTCGTCCGCGTTGAAGACGGTCCGGCTGGCGCCCTCGCCCTGGTCGGTGATGACCTCGACGGCCTCGAGGGCCGAGGCCAGGTCCGTGACGGGGAAGACATCCCCGCCCGAGTTGTAGAAGTCCCGGGGGCCGACCTGGCGGGCCGGGTCCCCGGTGAAGAGCCCGTCCTCCCCCGACGTGCGGACCAGGCGCAGCAGGCCCTCGCGGACGGTCGCGTAGAACTGTCCGACCGAGGTCCAGCCCCCGTCGCCGGCCACCGACGGGTGGCCGGGCGGCTCGGCCACGTACGCGGGGTGCTCGATGCGCAGGAACGTCTCCAGTGCCGTGACGCCGAAGTGGCGCAGGGCGACGGGGAACCGGTCCCGGCTGTAGGGCAGCCGGGCGGGATAGCCGGTCACGAAGCGGGAGTTCGCCACCAGCGGGCGGCCGCCGACCGCGTTGAGCAGGTTGGCGACCAGGGTCATGTGGAGCATCTCCTCCAGCACCACGGCCCGGACGGCGTAGAAGGCCGGCCGGTTGGTGCCGGGCCGGAGGGTGTACATCGCGGTGAGGTAGGGCGGGATCGTCAGGTGTTCGAGGGTCAGCGCGGCCTGCAGGAAGAGGTGCAGGTCCGCCCGGTCGCGCGGGATGCGGAACGGCGGCTCGTCGACGACGGCCAGCTCGCCTGCGATGTCGGTGGTCATGCGCGTCCCTCCCCCACACGGGCCTGGGCCACGGGGACCGGGCGGATCACCCGCGGCCGGTGCAGCTCCATCAGGTCCCGGTGGATCTGCTCGCAACTGCGCAGCGCGAGGGCGGCCATGGTCAGCGACGGGTTGGAGGTGCCGACGGAGGGCATGCTGCCGCAGCCGACCGCGTAGAGGTTGGAGTGGTCCCAGCAGCGCTGCCAGGAGTCGACGACGGAGGTCTCGCGCGAGTCGCCCATGATGTGGGTGCCGGCGCCGTGGCCCGCGCCGTGGAAGACGAAGTCGCGGCCGTCGTGGCGGAAGTGGCCGGGGGCGAAGGGGCCCGGGGCGTAGTCGGTGTGGTCCTCGGCCCCGAGGATGCCGAAGATCCGGTCGGAGACGGCCTTGGCGGCGGCGATGCCGCGCTTGACGTGGTCGGAGAGGTCGTAGGTGATGACGGGCCGCGGGTTGCCGAGCCGGTCGCGCAGGCCGGGCTCGACGGTCACGCGGTTGCGGCTCTCGGCGTCCTGCTCCACGGCGAACTGCAGGGAGATCTGGCGCCCGATCCGCCGGCCCAGTTCCTCGCGCAGCGCGGTGCCGAAGCGGCCCCTGCCGCGCGGCTGTCCGGAGTCGCCGGTGATGCCGAGCATGCGGGCGACGTCGCCGGAGGGCGAGCCGGTGGGCCAGCTCCAGCCCCAGTTGGCGATCTCGATACGGAAGGGGGCGCGGTCCCGGCGGGCGGGCCCGGTGCGGAAGCACTCCAGTCCGGACGTCGAGCCGGGGCCGCGGAAGGGGCCGACGGGCTCGTCCAGCAGGCCCCAGGTGAGCAGGACGGGGTGGTCCATGAGGTTGCGGCCGACCTGTCCGCTGTGGTTGGCGAGCCGGGAGACCAGCAGGAGCTTGGCGTTCTCGACGGCGTGGGCGGCCAGCACGACGATGTCGGCCTCGGCGGTGCGGGTGGTGTGCACGGGAGAGGCGGGGTCGTCGTACTGCTGGTACTCGACGCCGAACACACGGCCGTTGGCGTTGGCCAGGACCCTGCTGACCACGGCGCGCGGGACGATGGTGACCTTGCAGGACCATGTGGCCTGGGTCTTGAGGGGGTTGTACTTGGCCTGCACCGGACAGATGGGCACGCAGGAGGCGTTGCCGACGCAGCGCTCGCCGTAGTTGGGCAGCCCGGCCGCTCCGGCGGGACGGTAGCCGCGGCCCCCGTCGTAGCGGAGGTCGGGGGTGCTGTTGCGGGCGTGCGGGGTGGTGACCACGCGCAGGGTGGTGGCCGGGGCGTCGTCCGACTCCTGCACCGTCGTCCCGTCGAGCCGGGCGGCCAGGACGTTGTCGAGGTGGCTGCGGGGGATCGCGTGCATGGGGTAGCAGTAGTCGTCGGGGAAGGGCAGGCCGATGGCCTCGCGCTGCTCGGCGGCGTCGCCCGCCACGCCCAGGACCCGCTCGGCGGCGCGGTAGTGGGCCTCCAGGTCGGCGTAGCCGATGGGCCAGTCGCGGCCGTAGCCGAAGGCGGTGCGGGGGGCGAAGTCCTCGGGGTGCATGCGCGGGGTGAGGCCCATCCAGTGCAGGGCGGTGCCGCCGGCGGCGCGCAGGTAGTCGCTGCAGTAGGGCAGGTTGCCGTTCTGGACGAAGTAGCCGTCGGCGCGGTAGCCGCCGCCGGGCAGGCCTTGGAGGTCCAGCACGTCGGGCGAGGGGGCGGCGGTGTTGCCGCGGTAGGGCGCGTTGGGCACCTTGGCCAGGGCCCCGTAGTAGGCGTTCACGGCACCGAGGTGGCCGGGCCAGCTGTCCAGGGTGCGGGTGCCGGCCTCCAGGACGAGGACGCGCCAGCCCTGGTCGCCCAGTTGCTTGGCGACCAGGGAGCCGGCGAGTCCGGCGCCCACCACGATCACGTCGTAGTGGAGTCCGTCGAGTTGCGGCGAGGGGCTGCTCATGCGGCGCCCTCCGTACGGTGGTTCGCGGCCGGGAGCGGCGCGGCGCCGGGCGGCGGGTCGGCCCAGGTGCCGAAGCCGGGGGCCTTGGCGCCGGGGGCGTGGCCGTGGAAGGTGCGCCAGACGAGCCCTTCGGTATAGGCCTCGGGCGAGACCATGAAGGCGACGTTGGCCTTCTCGCGGCCGAGCGCGGCGTGCACGGAGCGGGCGAGCTGGGGCCAGACGCCCAGGTACCACAGGTGGGTGATGGCGCGGGCGATATCGCGCGAGGTCTCGTCGGCGATGCCGTCCGGGTCGCCGTCCGCGGCGGCCAGGTCGTCGATGAAGCGCCCGACGGCCTCCCGCCCGACCTGGTCGACGGTGGTGTCGTGGTAGAGCCGCACCATGCCCGTCGCCCTCAGGCCGAACTCGTCGAAGCCGGTGAGGCGGACGGAGATCGCGACGAACCCCCGGCATTCCGGGGGCACTTCGACGGGCTCGGGCGAAGGTGCTGTGTGCCGGGGATCCATCCGTGACCACCCATCTGTGTGACTGCCGCTGTTCTATCGGAGAGTCCACCACGGGAGAAGGAGGCGTAAACTCCCTTCACCTGTACGGGTGTTGTACAGAAGGTTTGAACCCGGTTCTTGGGTGGAACGGGGCCGTTCCCCGGTATGGGGAGGGATCTACGGGCCGACCGCCGCACCCCCCAGCAGCACCGCAGCCACCTCCCGCGCAGCCGCGACGGCACCGGAGGCGGCCGCGACGGCCATCGCCCCCTCGGCCGGCATCAACGACGTCGCCATCGCCGGGACGGACCGTCTCCTGCGCCGACGATGCACTCGTTCGCCTGAGTACCGGGCGTGGCGGCCCGCATCCCGCCCCCGTCCGGCCGATCCTGGCGGCCCGTGCAGGACGTGGACGTCAGGAGCGGTGTGTCGTGAGACGGATGTGGGCCGTGATGCTCACGGCGATGGTCACGTTGTCGGCGCCGGGAACCGGCGTCACGGCCCAGGCGGGAGGCCGGGGCGGGCGGGTCGCCTCGTCGCCGATCGTGGCGGCCGACCAGGCCACCCGGTCCGTGTACGTGCTGGACGCCCGGCGCGCGCAGTGGGACGCCGGGAGCAACGACGCGGGCGTGCTCTGGTCGTGGAGCGCCGACGGGAACGACGACCTCACGGACCTCGACCCCGACAGCTCGTGGGCGAATCCGAGCGAGGCCAAGTTCCGTGAACTCGGCGGCCGCCGCTACCTGCTGGCCACGGCCTCCGGCGGGCTGGCCGCCGTGATCGGCTACCCGGGCCGCTCGGTGTACTGGGCGGCCGACACCGGCAGGGGCAACGCCCACAGCATCGAGCTGCTGCCCGACGGCAACGTGGCGGTGGCGGCGAGCACCGGCGGCTACCTGCGGCTGTACGCGGCCTCCCGCGGCTCGCGGGCCACCGAGCACGTGCAGGTGCCGCTCCCGGGGGCGCACGGGGTGCACTGGGACCCGCGCACACGGCTGTTGTGGGCGCTGGGAAGCCGCGAGCTGGTCGCGCTCCGGGTGGGCGGCTCGCCGGAGGAGCCGTCCCTGACGGTCGTCCACCGCCGCGCCCTGCCCACCCGCAACGGCCACGACCTGGCCCCCGTGCTCACCCGGCCGGGCCGGCTGTGGGTGACCACGGCCTCGGCCGTCTACCAGTACTCGACGACCGAGCAGGCCTTCGTGTCGTACCCGCAGCAGTCGCGGATCAGCGGCCCGGACGTCAAGAGCATCGGCGACGAGCCGAGGACCGGCCAGGTGCTGGTCGCCCGGCCCGAGCGGGGCCACGCCTGCAGCTGGTGCACCTCGACCCTGACGCTGTACCGGCCGGACGGCACCCGCACCCTGCTGCACGGCGGGATGTACAAGGCCCGCTGGTGGACCGCGGGCCGCGGCTGATCAGGGGGTGCGCGCCGTCTCCCGCATCCTGGCCCGCACGTCGGCCGCGGCCCCGCCGCCGTCGGGGACCTGCTCCCACAGGGCGAGCAGGGCGGGCGCCAGGTGCGGCGCCCGGTCGCCGCTGTGCTGCCAGCAGTAGTGCGCCCGCTTGAGCGCCTCGACCGTCTCGGCGTCGGCGGCCCCGCCCCGGGCCAGCCGGTGGGAGGCGGCGGACAGCCAGAGTTCGGCGGCGCGCGGGTGGTCGCCGGCGAGCCGGGCGAGGTCGGCCCGCACCTCGACCCACAGCCCGGCCTCGGGGCTGTGCGAACCGTGCCGGCGCAGCGTCTGCTGCTCCCAGGCGGCGGCCATGGCCGCCGCCTCGTTGTGCCGGCCGGCCTGGGCAGCGGCCAGGATGCGCGGCAGCGGGTCCTCCTCGGGCGGGGCCGGAGCAGGTTCCGGTGCGCGGGGAGCGGGGGCGGGAGCAGGGGCGGCGGAGACGGCGGCGGCCGGGTTGGCGAGGACGGGGCCGGCGTCGCCGTACTGCACGCTCAGCGCGCCGTCGGGCAGCGCGGCCTGGGTGAGCGCGAGTTGGTGTAGCAGGACGGGGTCGAGCACGGGCCCCGCGGTGGGGTGGCCGACGGAGAGGGCGGTGAGGAAGGCGCGGGCGTAGGGTCCGGCCTCCGTGGCCGGCTTGTCCGCGGTGGGGCTGACGACGCCGCACACGGGCACGCCGCCGCCGAGGTGCCCCTCGCGGACCGCCGCGGTGACGTGCGGCCAGGCGGCGGCGTCGGCCTCGGCGTCGATCACCAGCAGGGTGGGGCCGGGGTGTTCGCCCAGGGTGCGGGTGAGCCACTCCCAGGGCAGGCCGGTGTAGCGGACGGTGGCGGGGGTGCTCTCGCGCAGCGCCAGGTGCAGCTGGGTGCTGCGGCGGGCGGGGATCATCAGATGGCCCGTCACCCAGACCAGCAGCGGGCCGGGCACGGTGGCGGCGTCCTGGAGGTAGGCCAGGACGCTCTGCGGGCCTGCCATGGCGGGCAGTTGCACGACATCGGACGAGGCTGCGGCGAGGAAGCGGCGCGGGTTCGCTCCGGCGACGGCGTGCGCGGTCGGGTTCGGCAGGGTGCCCCGCCGCCGGTCCGGGGTGCCGTCCAGCAACAGCACGCAGCCATGGTTCGGGTGGTCCAATGCGTTCTTCCTTCTGACGGTCACAGGCCTGAGCGGGGCACGCGGGAACGGCGCTCCTCGGTACGGACCCGGCGCTCCTCCGCGGCCTTCTTCACGCCCTCGGCACGCCGCTCGGCATAGCCGTTGGGCTCGACCACGTGAAAGCACTGGCCACAGACGTAGCCCCCCTCGGGGCCCTCGATCACCGGGTTCAGACAGTCTTTGCAGAGCATCGCGGCAGCATTCGTCTGGGGGATGTCGGAGCTGTCCATTATTTACCGGCGGCCCCGCAGTTGTTGCACGACCAGCCGCCGTCCGACCCCTGTATCACGGGCGCGCCGCAGCGAGTACAGTTCACCGGCCCTACCTCCCCCTCCGCTCATGATGGCACCCGCCGGATCCGGCCGGAAGGGAGGGGCACTTCGCACTTCGTCACCCCATGGCGGCCCGGGACTCCGCACTGTCGTCGAGGGAGCTGTGGCCGAGGTTGCGGCACAGCGGCACCTCTCCGGCGTTGTCGATGTAGCGTGCGGCGATCCAGTCGTTGCGCTCCCGCAGCAGGTACCACAGGGGGTTGCCCCCGACCTCCTGCGCGTGGGCCTTGCACCGCAGGCCCACCTGGGCGCGGTACTTGAGGACGCCGCGCACGGAGGAGTCGGTGCTCGGGTAGGCGCGCTCGTTGAGCCCCGAGGGCGCGGTGACCGTGCCGTGCGCCCGGACGGGGACGGCCGTGGGGACCGCGGAGGCGGCGGGTGCGACGAGCAGCAGCGCCCCGCCGAGTGCGGCGGCGGTGGCCAGGGTGGTGGTGGACACGTTTTCTCCCTCGGTGCGAAGTGGGTACGGCATTGCCCCAGTTCCACGGGGAATCACGGGATAAACGCGGCGGTTACTTCTTGGCCCTGCTGGGCTGCACCCGCTTCGGCTCGCCCTTCATCTTGGGGTGTTCGGGCGGGTAGGGCAGGTCGCCCAGGCCGTGGTCGTGCTCGTCGCGGTCGGCCAGCTCCAGCGCGGCCTCCATCCCGCAGGGCTGTTCGTCCATGCCGGCGTGGACGTCGCCGAGCGCGGCGAACCGGGCGGGCATGGTGGCCAGGTCGAAGTCCTCGGGCACGGCGTCGGGGACCTCCTCCCAGCGCAGCGGTGCTGAGACGGGCGCGTGGGGGCGGGGCCGCAGGGAGTAGGCGCTGGCGATGGTGCGGTCGCGGGCGGTCTGGTTGTAGTCGACGAAGATCTTCGCGCCGCGCTCCTCCTTCCACCAGGCGGTGGTGATCCGCTCCGGCGCGCGCCGTTCGAGCTCCCGGGCCACGGCGATGGCCGCACGCCGCACCTGGACGAAGGTCCACACGGGCCGGATGGGGACGAAGACGTGCAGCCCCCGCCCGCCGGAGGTCTTGGGCCGGCCCGTCATCCCCAGCTCCCGCAGCACCTCGCGCAGTTCGAGGGCCGCGCGCACCGCGTCGGCGTAGCCGGTGCCGGGCTGGGGGTCGAGGTCGATGCGCAGTTCGTCGGGGTGCTCGGTGTCCTCGCGCCGCACCGGCCAGGGATGGAAGGTCAGACAGCCGAGGTTGGCCGCCCAGAGCACGGCGGCGGTCTCGGTCGGGCAGATCTCGTCGGCGTGCCGGCCGCTGGGGAAGGAGATCCGGCCGGTGGGGATCCACTCGGGAAGGTTCTTCGGCGCGCGCTTCTGGAAGAACGACTCGCCCTCCACGCCGTCGGGGTAGCGCTCCAGCGTGGTGGGCCGGTTCCGCAGCGCGCGCAGGATGCCGTCGCCGACGCTCAGGTAGTACTCCGCGACGTCGCGCTTGGTGAATCCGCGCTGCGGAAAGTAGACCTTGTCCGGGTTGGACAGCCGGACCGTGCGCCCGCCGACCGTGAGCTCCAGGGCCTCCGTCATGCGCTCACGCTAGGCGTCGCGCAGGTCTCCCGCCTGTCGGAACACCCCCAGAGCCGGATAAAAACGCACAATTCCGGCATGGACCTTCCGGTGATGCCACCCCTGGCGCCGATGCTGGCGAAGACCGCGGCCGCCATCCCGCCGGGCATGCAGTACGAGGCCAAGTGGGACGGCTTCCGCGCCGTCGTCTTCCGCGACGGGGACGAGATCGAGCTCGGCAGCCGCACGGGCAACTCGACTTTCGGGGTTTTCGTGGGCCTC
>NZ_JBKIWN010000024.1:0-108738 GCF_058146165.1 Streptomyces sp. AM25
CAGGGCCCCTGATCTCCAACTGAAGGGCTAGGCGGTGAGCGGTCGTGGCGCTCCTGGAGAACAAGGTCGCCCTGATCTACGGCGCGGGCGGCCCCGTCGGCGGTGCGGTGGCGCGTGCGTTCGCGCGTGAGGGGGCGAAGGTCTTCCTGTCGGGCCGGTCCTTCGAGTCGCTCGACGCGGTGGCCGACAGGATCCGCGCGGTGGGCGGCACGGCCGAGACGGACCGGGTCGACGCCCTGGACGAACAGGCGGTGGACCTCTACGTCGACGCGGTGGCCGAGCGGGCCGGGCGGATCGACATCTCGTTCAACCTGATCTCGTACGGCGACGTCCAGGCGCCGCTGATGGAGATCTCGGCCGAGGACTTCCTCCGGCCGGTCACCACCGCCACCCGCACGCACTTCCTCACCACCCGCGCCGCGGCCCGCCACATGATCCCGCGCGGCACGGGCGTGATCCTCGCCTTCGGCGGCTCGGGCCCGCACACGCTGCCCGAGCTCGGCGGTTTCAAGATCGCGCTGGACGCCCTGGAAGGGCAGCGCCGCCAGTGGTCGAGCGAACTGGGGCGGCACGGCATCCGGTTCGTCACCCTCAAGACGGGCGGGGTGCCGGAGACCATTCCCGAGGGCTTCCCCGGCCGCACCGAGATGGTCGCCGGCCTGGAGCGGGCGAGCCTGCTCACGTGGACGGCGACGCTGGCGGACGTCGGTCACGTGGCGGCCTTCGTCGCCTCCGACCGCGCCCGCACGATGACGGCGGCCACGGTGAACATCTCGTGCGGGGCGATCATGGACTACTGAGGGCATGGCGGACGCAACGTCAGCCCCCTTTCATCCGGCAGGAATTACTGTGCTGCGGCACATCCGCACAAACCTGCAATTCCATTGCGGGTTTACCGCAGGATGTCGGTCCCGAGTTTTGTGCACGGCGATGAAGAGAGGAATTTACCCATTGGTAACCTCTCTTCGTCCGCTATGGTCTCCGGATTGCCGATAACCCCGGAGAGTGCGCGATGTACGTGGCCGAGCGGATTTCCAGCCGGGTCCGGAATTCAGCCGGCGGCCCGCTGGAAATCACTTTCATTTCGGTGGGAATCCTCGCCGTCGCGGCGGTCCTCGAACCGCTGGGCGCCCCGGCGCCCCAGCTCCTCCTCGGGCTGCTCGCCGGGGCCGTGATCGCCCTGCGGGGCAGACGGCGGCGTTCCATATCGAAAACCGTCGACCAGAGCGTGCAGGCCCTCATCGGCGTCATGATCGGTGCCTGCCTGCAGATCTCGGTCCTGCGCGACGCCGTCGGCGCCATGCTTCCGCTGACGATGATCACGCTGGTGACGACCGTCCTCAGTGTCGGAATCGCCGTCCTGGTCGCCCGGACCGGCCGCATGGACCGGCTCACCGCGACCCTCGGAATGATCGCCGGGGGATCGGCGGCCGTGACGTCCTGCGCGAAGGACATGGGCGCGGATTCCCGGGTCGTGGCCTTCATGCAGTACCTGCGCGTCGCCGTGATCTCGGCTGCCGCACCCCTGGTCGCCCTGCTGATCGCCGAGCCCGCGGACGGAGGTGCGAGCGCTGCCGCCGGGTGGTCCTGGGCCCTGGTGCCCAGGGGCGACCAACTGGCCGGGATCTCCGTCACCCTCGTCCTGGCCGCCGTCGGTACGCGCCTGGCCCGGCGCATCGGGCTGCCCAGCGCAGTGCTCCTGGGGCCCATGCTGCTCTCCGCGCTCGTCACGGGACTCGGCCTGACGCACGGCTACTCGCCGACGGGCCTGTTCAAACAGGCGCTGCTGGTGCTCGTCGGGCTGGAGGTGGGCCTGCGCTTCGACCGTGCGACCGTGGGGGCGCTGAAGAGCATGATCCCGCTGGTGCTGGGCGCGATCGTGCTGCTCACCGGAGTCATCGGAGGGCTCGCCGTCGGTCTGGCCCCGGTGCTCGGCGTGAGCCGGGCCGACGCCTATCTCGCGACGACGCCCGGCGGCATCAACGCCGTCCTCGCCAGTGCATCGGCCGGCGACGCGCACCTGGGGCTGATCTCCAGCGTGCAGACGCTGCGGCTGTTCCTCATGGTGCTTCTGCTTCCCCTGCTCCAGGGGTGGTTGTCCCGAAGCTCCGCGCGGCGCACCGAGGGCGCGCCGGAGCCCGTGGGCTCCCGGTGAGGTGGCCCGGCTGAACGGGGCCGCGCGTGCGGGCGGGTACGCGCGGGCGGTGTGCTTCGGGACAACGGGGTGGTGGCTGCGACTGAGGGGCAGGCAAGCGGCAGTTGCAGTGCGGACATCTTGGAGGGGGCGTGTTCGGAATGCGCGGTATGGCGGTGACGCTGGGGTCACTGGCCCTGGTGTGCTCGTCGTTGGTGTGGGCCCCGGCGGGTCAGGCCCGGACCGGGACCGGCGGGGACGGGGCCGTCACCTGCACGGGGCAGGCCATGAGCCGCTACGCCCCACCCCTCACCCTGCTGCCCCGGCCGGTCGGCGTCCACGCGGACGAGCGGTACACCTGCACCACCGGACCCGGCCGCACCCTCGCAGCCGTCGGCTCCTTCGACAGGCCCCCGACCGTGGCGTCCTGCGTCTCGCTGTCCGATGGAGGCGGCGCCGAAACCGTCCGGTACGCCGACGGCGGACGGTCGGTGGTCGTCATCGACAGCGCCGGCACGGTCCGTGTCGCGGGCGTCCTGGTCACCCTGCAGTCGGGCCGGGTCACCGAAGGCCGCGGCGCAGGACACTTCGCACGGCGGACCGTTGCCGCCCCTCCCCGGCAACTGCCCACGGACTGCCTGACCTCCGGCCTCCAGGGCAGCAACAGCGGCGTTCAGCTGGAGATCCTGCCCTGACCCCGGACGTGCGTCAGACCACCAGCCCGGCCGCCCTCGCCCGGGCGGTGGCCGTCACGCGGTTGTTGGCGCCCAGCTTCCGGTAGACCTTCTCCAGATGGCGGTTGACCGTGTGCGGCGAGATGGCCAGGCGGCGGCCGATCGCCTCCGTGGTGAGGCCCTCGGCGAGCAGCCCCAGCACGGTGCCCTCGCGCGGGGTGAGGCCGACGTCGCCGACGGGCGCCTGCGCACCCACCGCGGCGCGCAGGCGGCGGAGCTCGCGCATGTGGTTGTCGACCGCCATCAGCAACGGCTGCACCCGGCGGACGAAGGCGATGTCGTGCTCACCGAAGTCGCCCTCACGGCCGAAGGTGACGGCTCGCAGCCCGCCCGGGTCCCCGGGCAGCGGAACGCCGAGCTGCTGCCTGGTGCCGTAGGTGCGGAGGGCGTCGTTGTACCAGTCGGCCTTCCGCCAGGTGTCGCAGAGGTCGGTCATCCTGACGGGGCTGTGCTCGTGGGTCTGCAAATACGGAATCATCGGGTGCCCCTGCTGCAGCCGGAGCCGCATGAGCTCGCCGACTTCCGGACCGAGCCAGTCCGGGGCCCACGCCTCGATGACACCGGTGCGGCCGAGGGGGCACAACTTGGACAGGAGCACCGTGTTCGCCCCCATGGCCGCGGACAGCTCGCGTGCTATCAGGTGCCAGGAGGCATCCGGGTCGCGTTCCCGAAGCACCGCGGTGACGAGGTCGAGGATGCGTTCATAGTCCTTGATCCTGAGCTGTGCCATCCCTCAAGCATGACAAACGGAATCACTGCTGCCCACCGGGCTCGGTGGCCAGCACACCGAGGTGGCGCAGGTCGGACACGTACTTCTCGACGAGCGTCCGCGACACGTGGGGGATGCCGTCGACGGTGGCGCGGAAGCGGTCCGCCGGGAGGACGGGGCCGTGGAGCGGCCGCTGCGGCTCGCGGTAGCTCTGCAGGAGCGGGAGCACCGAGTGTCCGCGCTGCTCCTCCGGCAGCGCGCGGTTGGCGATGCCGAAGCGGGTGAACCAGTCGTCGTAGTCGTCGAGCCGCTCGATCGGCAGGCCCGCTTCGGTCAGCCAGTCCACGAACCGGTCGAGCGAGACGTCGTCGTCGTGCGGGTTGAGCACGTCGAAGGAGCGGAACCCGGTCCAGGGCCGGGCGCACAGCCCAGTGACGGCCCCGGAGATGAAGTCGACGGGCAGGCCGTCGTAGTGCGCCCGTTGCCGTCGGCCGTGCTCGTCGGTGCGGTAGAAGGAGCGCGGTGCGAGGCCGGTGGCGACCGTGCTGATCAGCCAGCGGGTGAACGCGTCAGGCAGGTTGAGCTGGCCCGTGTACCGGCTGTGGGCGAGCATCATGGTGCCCCGGAAGACGGTCACCGGCAGCCCGCAGGCGTCGTGCGCCTCGCGCAGCAGCACCTCGCTCGCCCATTTGCTGTTGCCGTAGCCGTTGGCGTAACTGTCGTCCATCACGCGCACCGGGCTCATGGTGCGCATGTCGCCGTCCTCCTCGAAGACCGCCGGATCGATCTGCGCGCCGACGGCCGGGGTCGACAGAAAGGCCAGCGGCTTGAGGCGGCCGGTGACGGCCAGGCGGACGATCTCGGCGGTGCCCACGACGTTGGCGTCGAACAGCTTGTCATAGGCGAGAACGTGGTTGACGTGCGCGGCCGCGTGGACGATGAGGTCGACCGAGGACGTCAGACGGTTCCACGTGGCGGCGTCCAGCCCCAGGTCCGGCAGGCCGACGTCGCCGGCCACGACGTCCAGGCGCCGGGCGGCCAGCTCCCGGAAGCGCTCGTTCAGCTCCGGGTCGCCGCTGTCGACGGCTTCATCGAGGCGCCGGCGTGCGGCAGTCGCGTCGCTTCCGCGTACGAGGCAGATCACCGTGCCGTCGACGGCCTCCAGACGCTCCATCCAGTCCAGGCACAGGAACCGGCCGAGAAAGCCGTTGGCCCCGGTGACCAGGACCGTCCTGAAGGGACCGGCGGCAGCGGGGGCTGCCGTTGTTCCGGTGTCCATGAACTTGTCCAACGTCAGGTCGGCGGCGCGGAGTTCGGTGCTGTCCCGCCCGTGCACGGACGCGAAGGCGGGCCGGGTGCGGCCGGTCCGGCGCTGCTCCTCGATGTAATCCGCCAGCTGCTGCAGGCTGTTGGCCGGGCTGAGGATCATGCCCACCGGGACCTCGACGTCGAAGATCTCCCCGAGCAGGGTCGAGTAGGACAGGGCGGCGAGCGAGTCGCCGCCCAGATCGCCGAAGCGGACGTCCGTGCCGGCGGCTGCCGGTCCGCTCTGCAGCACGGCTTGCGCCGCCCGCCCGACGGTCTCGACGACCGGCTGCCCGCCTGCTCCTTCGCGCAGCGAACGGAGTTCGTCGGCCTGGTCGCGGTCCAGGTCGGAATAGAGCCGTTCGAGCCGCGCGCCGTAGCGGTCCTTGAGTTTCGGGGGGAGGAGTTTGCCGACGCCCGACAGCAGCCCGTTGTCCGCGGTGAAGGGTTCGGTCTCGACGAGGACGTCCCGCGGGATTTCGTAGGGCTGGAGCCGGGCGGCTTGCGCCGTGTGCTGCAACGATTCCCGGAGGAGCGGTTTCAGTGCCTCGGCGTCGTGGTCGCGCAGGGCCTCCGCGGTGGGGACGATCACGGCGAGAAGGTACGGACGTGCGCTGTTGCCGTAGACATAGATCTGCCGCACCAACGGGCTTTCGGCGTACACCGCCTCCAGATGGGAGACGGTCACGAACTCCCCCTGGGACAGCTTCAGCACGTCGTTGCGCCGGCCCACGTAGACCAGTCGGTCCAGGCCGGTCTCGGCCATGATGTCGCCGGTCCGGTAATAGCCGTCCGCGTCGAAGAATCCGGCCGAGAGGTCAGGGCGTTTGTAGTAGCCGGGAAACACGTTCTCCGTTCTGACCAGCAACTCGCCCCGGGGATACGGCTTGTCCGTGGCGAAGTAGCCGAGCTCGGGCACGTCGGCCAGCTTGTAGTCGATGACGGGCGGGCGCAGCACGCGGTGATCGATCGTCACCAGACCGCCCGTCTCGGTGGCGCCGTAGAGGTCGCGGACCTCCACCTCCACGACGGACTCGACGAAGGCCTTCATCTCCTCGGTCAGCGGAGCCGCCCCGCAGTCGACCGCGAGGAGGCGTCCGCCCAGGACGGTGTTCCGCAGTTCGTCCTTCACCTCGCGCTCGGCCGCGTCCCGGGCCGTGCCCGTCGCCGAGCGGCGCGCGACCTCGCTCTGGTAGCGCTGGTGGAGCATGTCGAACAGGCGCGGGGTCGCCGTGAGCCGGGTCGGCCGCGCGAGGGCGATGTCCTCCAGCAGCGTCGACTGGTCGCTGCGTGCCGTGAAGCAGGCGGTGCCGCCGTGCGCGAGGGTCTGGAACAGCCCGGCACGCCCGGCGAGATGACCCATGGGCATGAAGTCGAGGCTGATCGCGGGAATGCCGGACTCGTCGCCGAACGGCTGCCAGAGCGTGGCGCACATCTTCTCCGTGTAGACGGCCCCCTTCGGGTTGCCGGTGCTGCCGGAGGTGTAGATGAGCAGCGCGAGCGCGTCCTCGGAGCCGGAGGTGTGCAGCGGTGCGGGCGGCGCCGTGCCTCCCCGCTCGCGCACCGCGTCCAGGGTTTCGACGACGACCCCGGCAGCGGTCAGGCGCCGGCGCGCGGAGGCGAGCGCGGAGCGCTGCGCCTCGTCCTCGGGATCGTGGTCGAAGACGACGATCCGTACCGGCGGCGCACCACCGAGGGCGCAGCCGACGGCGGTGCCGAGGTGCGCGGAGTCGACGGCGACGGTGTGCGGCTCGACCTCCCGCAGGATCGCGAGGAGTTGATCCTCCGGTCTGGTGGTCTGGAGGGGGACGCAGAAGGCGCCGATGCAGGTGCAGGCCAGGTCGAGGACCGTGTGGTCGACTCCCGTGAAGCCGAGGACGGCGACGGCGCCGCCGGGCCGGAGCGGGCGGTCGGCATCGTGGTACCAGGCCGCGGCCACGGCCCGTGCCCGCGCCCAGAGTTCGCGATACGACATCGTCTCGAAGGAGGGCAGCAGTTGCGCGGCCGTCCGCCTCTCCCGCGCGCGCCGCGCGAGCGCGGGCCGGTCGGCGTAGCCCTCCATGACCGTGGCGACGATCTCGGCCGGCCGGAGCCCGGGCCGGCTGATCGCCTCGACGACGGAAGCGAGCGGCAGCGCCTTGCGGACCTGTTCGTCGACCGCGCACAGCTCCTGGACGCGGCGGGCGGTCTCCTGCGCCGCTGCGTCGCGTCCGGAAACCATGGTCAACACGATGGCACGGGAGTACGAACACGGCTCACCCGGTTCGCCCAAGCGGGTGGTGGACAGGGCTCAGCCCTCGTCCTCCATCGTGCTGTCGCACGTGCCGCAGATGCGGTCGGCGAACTCCGGCGGGTACCAAGGGGAACCGGGACGGTCCGCGGGCCGCCACGGGGCCTTCTGCATGGCGAAGGTGTCCTTGCCGCAGAACGTCCGAGGCCCGGGATGCGCCGGGTCCCCCGGGGCCCCCGGCGCCACGTGCACCACGCGCACCGGGGCCTGCGCCCCGGCCTCCCCGGTACGGGCCGCGCCGGGCGGCCGGTCGAGCTCGTACACGACGACGATCTCCATGGGGCGACGGTAATCCGGATCGCGAGGGGCAGCGATGTCGATTACACCGCTTCTGCTTGACCTGAAGCGCAGTTGAGGATCCAGCGTGTGGCAGGAAGCGACCTCGGGGCGAGAGACACGGAGACCTGAACATGATTCTGGTGACCGGCGCGACGGGAACCGTCGGCAGCATCCTGCTGGAGCAGTTGCACCGTTCCGGCGCCTCGCCGGTGCGCGGGCTGACGCGTGATCCGCGGCGGGCCGCGTTCCCGGAGGGGATCGAGGCCGTCGAGGGCGACTTCGCTCGGCCCGAGACGCTCAAGCGCGCCCTGGACGGCGTGCGTTCGCTCTTCCTCGTGCCGGGCTTCGGCGGCGAGACGGACGTCCTGGCCGCCGCCCGCTCCGCCGGCGTGGAGCACGTCGTCCTGCTCGGGTCCCTCGGCGCCGGGACCCACCCGCACCTGGCCAGAAGCCGGGAGCGGCTGGCCCTCGAACAGGCCCTGAAGGACAGCGGGACGGCCTGGACGATCCTGCGCCCGACGCAGTTCGACTCGAACGCCCTGTGGTGGGCCGCGGCCATCCGCGAACACGGCTCGGTGTTCTCGCCGTTCCCCGACACCGGCCTGCCCGCCGTCCACCCCGCCGACATCGCGGCGGTCGCCCACGCCGCCCTCACCGACCCGGCGCACCGCGGGCACACGTACCCGCTCACCGGCCCCGAGGCGGTCTCGCCGCGGCAGCAGACCGCGGCCATCGCGGAGGCCCTCGGCCGTGACCTCACCTGCGTCGAGGTCGCGCGGGACGCCGCGCACCGGCAGTACGCCGCCGCGCTCGGCGACGAAACCGCCAAGGAGGTACTGGATCTCATGGGCGGCGATCCGCGGCCCGGTCTCTTCGAGGTGCACGACACGGTCCAGCGGGTGACGGGCCTCCCGGCCGGGACCTTCGCGCAGTGGGCGCGGGAGAACGTGGCCGCTTTCCGCTGACGCGGGTGACCATCAGCACCGCGCAGCGGGGCCGCTGCGCGGTGCTGAATCCCCCTTGCCGGCGCCGTTCGGCGGCAGCGGAATGGATCCTACGGCCACGGGATCCGACATTGGCGCGATTCCTGCTTGCGCAGTTGAACGGGGCCGTTCACCGAGCCCGATCCGGAGGGCCTCGTACCCGGGGTAGCGCCTGGTGCCGCAATCGGCGGCGCAGTGGTCGACTCCGTCGTGGGTGGCCCACCCCTGCGGGTGGGCGCAGTTGTTCACCCGTGGTCCGAGCGCTGGTGGCGGCCCATCAGGACGGCCCACTTGTCGGCCGCCATACGGTCGCCCGCCGCCGTGGCCTTGGCATGCTCGTCCTTGATCCACGCGCACGCCGCACAACGGGGTGCCCTGCGGGCGGCTTCGCGGGTCGGTTCCGGGGTATGGGGCATCGGGGCAACCTTTGTTTGCCGGTCGCTCACTCACGCGAGCGATGTTCTTCGGGGTTCGCCCCCAGCGTGGTGCCCCGCCCCTACCGTGACCAGGGTTGGGGCCACCCCAACGGCACTGGGGTGAAGGGGGTTTGCGTGACGACACCTGTCAGCGGAGCGGCCTATTTCGGCACGGAGGTGCGCGAGTGGCGCACGGCCAGGGGTATGAGTCAGCGGGAGCTCGGTGAACTGGCCCAGTACGGGCAGCAGTACGTGGCCAAGGTGGAGGCGGGGGAGCGGCTGGGCAGCGTGGCGTTTTGCCGAGGCGTGCGACAGGGTTTTCGGTACGCCGGGCACTTTCGCCCGGCTGCGGAAGAGGGCGGCCCGCCGTGGGTACCCCGAGTGGTTCGAGCCTTACGTGGAGTTGGAACAGCGGGCAACGGCGATTCTGAGCTACTGCTCCGGGCTCGTCATGGGGATGCTGCAGACGGAGGAGTACGCGGAGGCGGTTTTTCGTAAGGCGCACCCGCGCGACACCGCGGACCAGATTGCCGCGAAGGTGGGTCGACGTGCGAAGCGGCGGCAGGTGTTGGCGGCGGAGAATCCTCCGCTCCTTTGGGTCGTCCTGGACGAGGCCTGCCTGCGCCGCATGGTCGGCAGTCCCGAGGTTATGCGCAGGCAGATGGCGCACTTGCTTGCGGAGGGAAGCACGCCGCATGTCACCCTCCAGGTGCTCCCGTTCAGGTCGGGGGCCCCGTCGACGCATATGGGCTTCATCGTGCTGAGGATGGGCGATGGAGAGTCCGACGCGCTCTACGTCGAGAACCCGGTCTCGGGACAGGTGATCGACTCCCCGGAGACCGTGGCCAAAGCAGTCGTGACCTACGATCGGCTGCGCGCCGACGCGCTGTCCCCGGATGAATCGCTGGCCCTGATTCGCAGGGTGATGGAGGAATGGACAGAATGACGATATGTGCCATATCCGGTGCGGAGTGGATCAAGTCCAGTTACAGCGGCGGCAATGAGGGGGAGTGCGTCGAGTTCAGCCGGAGCGGCGCCACCACCGGCGTAGTCCCTGTCCGGGACAGCAAGCGCCCCCGCGGGGCGGCCCTCGCCGTTCCCGCCCCCGCCTGGGCCGCCTTCGTGGCCGCCCTCCAAGAAGGAACGTTTCGGCCGTAGTCGCGGCCGAGGCGGATTCGGGATTTGGACTGCCGGAAGCCCGAGCAACCCCGCCATGCGTCCCTTTTCTCCCGACTTGCCGCCCGTCAATCACCGGAACCGGTAACTCCGACAGCCCAAATCCCGAATCCGCCCGCAGGGCACCCGCGTTGAGCTGGTATGAACCGTTTTGCGAGGGTGCTCGCCATCACCGTCACCCTGCTCGCCACCGCCACCGCCCCGGCCCCGGCGGCGAGCCGACCGGTGGAGCCGGACGTCTGCCACACCGCCGTCCGCCGGATCCCCACCGCCGACCGCGTCGTCGCGCTCACCTTCAACGCCGCCTGGGACGAAGGCGGCATCGCCGCCACCCTCGCCGCCCTCCGCCAACGCGCCGCGCCGGCAACCTTCTTCCCCACCGGGCGGTTCGCCCAGAAACACCCCAACGCCGTACGGGCCATGGCCGCCGCAGGCCACGGCCTCGGCAGTCACTCCTACAGCCACCCGCACTTCAGCACCCTCGGCCGCCTCGCGATGGCCAAAGAGGTATGGCGCGCCGATGCCGCCATCCGCCGGGCAGCGCACACCGATCCGCTGCCCCTCTTCCGGTTCCCGTACAGCGAGACCACCCCGCAGGCGATCGCGGAGGTGAACGCCCTCGGGTTCACGGACGTCGAGTTCACCACCGACACCAAGGGGTACCTCGGCACCGCGCACGGCATGACCGTCGAGAAGGTGGTCGAGCGGGCCCTCGCGGCCCTCACCCCGGGCGAGATCGTGCAAATGCACGTCGGCAACGATGTGGGGGACGGCGGCCACGTCCTCGACGCCGAGGCCCTGCCGCAGATCATCGACGCCGTCCGGGCGCGCGGCTACCGCATCGTGGATTTGCGAACTCTCACCCGGCTTTGTCCGCAAGGGAGTTAGGGTGGGCTTACTCGAATCCGAAGGGGTGTCGTATGACCGAGTACCGCTCACGGATGATGCAACTGGCCTTCGGCCCGATGATCGGGCTTCTGACAGGCCATGCCCTGCGCCTCGGGCTGCTGGACCGGATCGGCGAGGGCGAGCGCAGCGCGGAGGAACTGGCCGCGGAGGGGAAGACCGATCTGCAGGCGACGACCCGGGTGCTCCGGGCGCTGACCGGGATAGGCCTGCTCGCCGAGACCGCCCCCGGCACCTTCGCCGTGACCGACATGGGCGCCTACCTGCGCACCGATCACCCTGAGTCCATGGCCTACATGGTCAGGTTGCTGACCGAGCCGTCGATGCTCCGCTCCTGGGAGTATCTCGGGGAGAGCATGCGGACGGGCGAGCCGTCCTTCGCGAGGGTCTTCGGTACGGACTACTTCAGTTATCTGAAGGGCGAACCGGAGCTGTCCGAGAACTTCAACATCGCCATGAGCGAGGGCACCCGGACCGCCGCGGAACTCCTGCCCAAGGCCTGTGACTTCGGGCGGTTCGGCACCGTCGCCGACATCGGGGGCGGCGACGGCACGCTGCTCGCCGGGGTGCTCCGGGCCAACCCCGGGCTCCGCGGGATCCTCTACGACTCCGCCGAGGGGCTGTCCCAGGCCGGGGCGAAGCTGGAGCGGGCGGGGCTGGCGGGGCGCTGCGACCTCGTCGCCGGCGACTTCTTCGCCGCCGCCCCCGCGGGCGCCGACGCGTACGTGCTCAAGAGCGTGCTGCACGACTGGTCGGACGACCGGTCCACCACGATCCTCCGCCACATCCGTGCCGTTCTTCCCGCGAACGGCCGGGTGATCGTCATCGAGACGGTGTTGCCGGAGGTCGCCGACGACCGGCAGGAAGGGCTGAACTATTTGAGCGACCTCAACATGCTGGTGAATCTCGGAGGACGGGAGCGCACCAGGGACGAGTTCTCCGAACTCTTCGCGGGGGCGGGGCTGTCGCTCGTTTCGGTCACACCCATCGGGTCGGGGATTCCGTACTTCGTGATCGAGGCAGCTGCCGTCTGAGAGGGTTCCCCGCGCCTCTTGCGGGGCGCGGCACTCAGTGCCAGGCTGCGGGAATGATCAAGCACGCCTGGGCCGTCCTCGGCGGGGACCCCGCCTGCACGGCCGCGATCGAGTACGGCGGCCCCGCCGCCGTACTCCCGGCGCGCCTGCCCGTGCGGGAGTTGGCGCGGTCCACCGTCGCCGTGTGCGCCCTGGCCGCCGCCGAACTGGCCGGTGCGCGAAACGGGGGTGCGATACCGGCCGTCCGCGTGGACGACGGCGCCGTCGCCACCGCGTTCGTCAGCGAACGTCACCTGCGGATCAACGGGCGCGCCCCGGCCGCCTTCGCGCCCCTGTCCCGGTTCTGGCGCACCGCCGACGGACGGGTGCGTACCCACGCCAACTATCCGCACCACCGGGCCCGGCTGCTCGCCGCGCTCGGCGTCGCCGACTGCGGTGACGACGAGGCCCTCGTCCCGCGCGTGGCCGCCGAACTCGCCCGCCGCACCGCCGCGGACGTCGAGGAAACCGTGTGCGCGGCAGGCGGGCCGGCCGTCGTCGTACGCACTCCCGGGCAGTGGGCCGCCCACCCGCAGGGCGCGGCCGTTGCGGAGCGTCCGCTGCTCACCCTGGAACGGTTCGCGGACGGGCCCGTACGGACCCTCGGCCCCGTCGAGAGCCCGGCCGAGGGGCCGGCCGCCGGGCTGCGCGTGCTGGACCTGACCCGCGTCATCGCCGGCCCCGTCGCCACGCGCACCCTCGCCCTGCTCGGCGCGGACGTCCTGCGCATCGACTCCCCGCGCCTCCCCGAGAGCCAGGACGCCCACAGCGACACCGGCTTCGGCAAGCGCTCGGCCGTGCTCGACCTCGCCCGCCGCGCGGACCGGGCCGTCTTCGAGGAGCTGCTCGCCTCCGCCGACGTCGTCGTCACCGGCTACCGGCCCGGCGCGCTCGACGCCCACGGGCTGGCCCCCGAAGCCCTGGCGGAGCGCCGGCCGGGGCTGGTCGTCGGGCAGTTGAGCGCCTGGGGCGCTTACGGGCCGTGGGGCGGGCGGCGCGGGTTCGACTCCCTGGTGCAGGCCGCCTGCGGGATCGCGTCCATCGAGGGCGACGGCGGCGAACCCGGCGCCCTGCCCGCGCAGGCGCTCGACCACGGCACGGGCTATCTGCTCGCCGCCGCCGTACTGCGGGCCGTCACCCGGCAGTTGACGGATGGCGGGAGTCGTCTCGTCCGGCTCGCCCTCGCGCAGACCGCGGCATGGCTGATGCAGGGCATGGGCAGGGACGAGGGAAGAACCTCGGGGGCGTACGACCCCGCCGCATGGCTGGCCGAGGCGGACGGCCCGCTGGGGCGCGTCCGGTACGCCCTGCCGCCCGTGTCCTTCGACGGCGGGCCGCGCGACTGGTCCCGTCCGCCGGGGCGTTGGGGGAGCGATGCACCGGCCTGGCGCTGACGTCCGAGAGGTGAGGATACCCGTGGCCAAGACCACCATCCGTCCAGCGGTCCTGTCCCTGCCCGCCGCTCCGCCGGGCCCCGAGAACCCGCTGCCCTCGCTGCGGCCCCCCGAGGACGCGCACCGCATCGACCCCGGGACGGCCGAGGGCCTGCCCGCCGAGATGGCGCGGCAGATCGCCAATGCCCCGCTGCGCACCGTGCAGCCCGTGCGGCGCCGCGACGACTACACCCGCAAGCGCCTGCCGGCCGATCTCGACGCGATCGTGATCGAGAACGACCGGCTGAAGGCCACCGTCCTCCCCGGGCTGGGCGGCCGGGTGCACTCCATCGAGCACAAGCCGTCCGGGCGTTCGCTGCTGTACACCAACCCCGTGTTCCAGCCCGCCGGATTCGCCCTCAACGGCGCCTGGTTCTCCGGCGGCATCGAGTGGAACATCGGCGCCACGGGCCATTCGACGTTGTCCGTCGCCCCGCTGCACGCCGCGCGCGTGCCCGCGCCCGACGGGGGAGAGATGCTGCGCCTGTGGGAGTGGGAGCGGCTGCGCAACCTGCCCTTCCAGGTGGACCTGTGGCTGCCCGACGGCTCGGACTTCCTCTACGCGGGCGTACGCATCCGCAATCCGCACCATGAACCCGCCCCCGTCTACTGGTGGTCGAACACCGCCGTACCCGAGACGCCGCACACCCGGATCCTCGTACCGGCCGAATCCGCCTGGCACTTCGGGTACGAGCACACGCTGCAGCACGTCCCGGTGCCGTCCTGGGACGGGGCCGACCGCTCGTACCCGCTGAGCGGCGAGCACCCCGCCGACTTCTTCCACGAGGTGCCGGACGGCGAACGGCGCTGGATCGCCGCGCTGGACGAGCAGGGCCGCGGCCTCGTGCAGACCTCCACCGATCTCCTGCGCGGGCGCAAGCTGTTCGTGTGGGGGTCGGGGGAGCGCGGGCGGCGGTGGCAGCAGTGGCTGACCGAGCCCGGGACGGGCGGGTACGCGGAGATCCAGGCCGGGCTGGCGCGCACGCAGCTGGAGCACGTACCGCTGGAGGCCGGCGGGGAGTTCGCGTGGCTGGAGGCGTACGGACCGCTGGAGGCCGACGCCGCCGCGGTGCACGGCGCGGACTGGGCCGCCGCCCGCGCCGAAGCGGCCGGACGGCTCGAAGCCGCGCTGCCGCGGGCCGCGGTGGACGCCGCGTACGCCGCGTGGCGGCCGTTCGCCGACCACGAGCCGAAGGAGCTGCTGGCGGCGGGCTCCGGCTGGGGCGCGCTCGAAGTCGAGCGCGGGGGGTACGAACTGCCGGGCACGCCCTTCGGCACGCCGGGGGCGGAACAGCGGCCCTGGCGGGAACTGCTGCGCACCGGTGCCTTTCCGGACGAGGGCGCCGAGCCCGGGCCGTCGCTGGTCTCGCCGCACTGGCGCGAGGTGCTGGAGGCCGCGGAACCGGGCGCGCACGGCGCCTACCACCTGGGCGTGGCGCAGTGGCATGCGGGCGACCGCTCGCAGGCGGTGCGGAGTTGGGAGCGTGCCCTCGAACTCGGCCTAGGCTGGGCCGCGCTGCGGTGCCTGGCTGCTGCGGACGCGGAGTCCGGTCACCCGGAGCGGGCGGCCGAGCGGTACGCGCGCGCCGTGGCGGAGGCGGTGAAGGCCTCGCGGCCGGCACGGACGGCGCTGGCGCGGGAGGCGGTGGAAGCCATGCTGGCGGCCGGGAGGGCGGATGATGCGGCCACTGTGCTGGCTGCATTGCCTGCTGCCGTCCGGCAGCGGGGGCGGTTCCGGTTGCTGCATGCGCGGGTTCTGGTGGCGCAGGGCGAATCGGAAGTCCTCGACGAAGAGTTCGAGGTCGAGGACTGCGCCCCTTACGGGGCGCCCTCCTTGCGGTCCACGTATTCGAATACCGAGCCATCGGGGTGGCGTGCCACCAGGTTGCGGCCGATCGGGGTCGGGACCGGGCCCGCGATGATCTCCGCGCCCACGGCGCGGAGGTCGTCGACGGCCTCGTCGACGTCCGACACCGCGATCGTCGCGGTGATCTTCCGCAGGATGGAGAGCTCCGCCTCCGGGCCGCTCATCAGGAAGAAGCAGCCGACCGCCGCCACCTTGACGCCCCCGCGCTGGAAGCGCAGCGCCTCTGTTCCGGTCAGCCGTTCGTACACGGCGACCGCATGGTCCAGATCGCCGACGCACACCCTTAGCGAGGTCCCCAGAATGTTCATGGGATCAAGGCTAGTTGGCGAAGGGCGTGCCGCGGGAGCATGCCTTGGCCTCAACCCTCAGACGTGGCACAGCAGTTCGCCGTTCAGGACTGCGAACCAGCCGTCCTCCTGGCATCCCCACTCCCGCCACGCCCCGGCGACCGCCTCCAGACCGGCGCGGTCCGTGTGCCCGCCGGCCACGGCGAGGGCGGCGTAGGAGGAGGCCACCGTGCGCTCGGCCCACAGGCCGCTCCACCACGCCCGGTCCTCCGGAGTCGCGTAGCACCAGGTGCCGGCCGAGGCGGTGACGTCCGTGAACCCGGCCGCCCGTGCCCACGCCAGCAGCCGCCGGCCCGCGTCCGGCTCCCCGCCGGCGCCGCGGGCGACGCGCCGGTAGAGGTCCAACCAGCCGTCCAGGCCGGGTATCCGCGGGTACCAGGTCATGGCCGCGTAGTCCGCGTCGCGCACCGCGACCACGCCGCCCGGCCGGCACACGCGCCGCATCTCGCGCAGCGCGCCCACCGGGTCGGGCACGTGCTGCAGCACCTGGTGGGCGTGGACGACGTCGAAGGAGTCGTCGGGGAAGTCCAGCGCGTGCACGTCGCCCGTGGTGAACTCGACGTTGTCCACGCCGCGTTCGTGCGCCACTGCCCGTGCCCGGTCCAGCACCTCCGCCGCCGCGTCCAGACCCGTGACCCGGCCCCGCGGGACGAGCGCGGCCAGGTCGGCCGTGATGGCGCCGGGGCCGCAGCCCACGTCCAGGATCTCGTGGTGCGGCCGCAGCGCGGGCAGCAGGTACGCGGCGGAGTCGGCGGCCGTGCGCCGGCTGTGCGAGCGCAGGACGGACTCGTGATGGCCATGGGTGTACACGGGTTCCACGGGTTCCCCTTTCGGCGGTTCGTCGCTCCGACGGTACGCGCGCGTCCCGCATGGCGAGAAGCGCGTATCACCATGTGGGACCAGTTCGTCACCCGCCCGCCCGTGTCGGCCCGCCGCACACCACACCCGTCTGCAAAGGTGTGAGCTACCGGGTGAAGCCGAGCGCGTCGGAGGTGCGGATGCAGAAGGGCAAGGGCTCTCCGGCGGCCCCCGCCCTCCCGGCGGCCGAGCGCGGCCTGCCCGTCCTGCCGGAGCTCGCCGCACGGCTGGCGGAGGCGGCCGGGTGCAGCGGGCCGGAGCCGGTCGGCGGCGGCACGGAGGTGCGCGAGGCGGCCTGCCGCTACTGGGCGCGGCGCGGTCTGCCGGTGGGGCCCGAGCGCGTGGTCGCCGCCTCCGGCGCCCAGCCCCTGCTCATGGCGCTGCTCGCCGCGGCGGGCGGCGAGGTGCTCTTCACCCGCCCGTGCGCCGCCTGGTACGTGCCGGTCTCCCGGCTCGCCGGGCGGTTCGCCTACCCCGTGCCCGTACCGGCCGAGTGCGGCGGCGTCCCCGACCCGTTCGCGCTGCTGGAGACCGTGCGCCGGATCCGCGCCGAGGGCGGGCGGCCGCGGTTCCTGGTCCTGTCCGTCGCCGACGACACCACCGGCACCGTCGCCCCGCCCGAGATCCTGCACGAGGTCTGCGAGGCGGCCGCCGCCGAGGAACTGACCGTCATCAGCGACGAGACCTGGCGCGACACCCGGCACGACCCGCACGGCACCGTCTTCGTCGGCCCCGCCGAGATGCGCCCCGACAACGTCGTCGTCCTCACCGACCTCGCGGGCACCCTGCTCCCGGCCGGCTGGCCCGCCGCCGTCGCCCGCTTCCCGGAGAGCGGCACCGTGCTGCGCACCCGCGTCCTGTCCGTCCTCACCGCCCTCCGGGCCGAACTTGCGCCCCCGGTCGCGGCCGCGACCGCCTGGGCGCTGACCGAACCCAAGCCCGTCCGCAACCGGATCACGGCCGCCGGGCGGCTCTACGGGACCCTGGCCGGCGCCGCGCGCGAGCGGCTCTCCGCGGCCGGGGTGCTCTGCCGCCCGCCGCAGACCGGCCCGCACCTCTACGCCGACCTGGGCGAGCTGCGCGAGCCCCTCGCCGCCCGCGGCATCACCGACTCCGTCGAACTGGAGGCCCACCTCGGCGAGGCGCTCGGCCACCCGGTGCCCGGCAGCCACCACTTCGGCGACGAACCCGACGCCCTGCGCGTCCGTCTGTCCACTCCACCGCTCCTCGGCCCCACCGACGAACAGCGGCAACGCGCCCTGGACGCCCGCGATCCGCTGGCTCTGGAGGACGTCGCGGAGGCGTTGTCCACTTTTGGATCGGTGTTCAGTGAACTCGCCGGTGGCTGACCTACCGTCATGAGCGTGCCTCGGTTCCCCACGAATGGAGCCCGTAGATGACCGAACAGACCGAGCGCCCCCTGGCGGGTCCACGCCCCTTCGGCGAGCGCCGCACCTGGCCCCGGTCGTTCGCCGACCGCCTCACCGCACCGCTCCCCGGGGTCCGCGCCCTGGCCCGCCTCGCTCGCGAGGGCCGGCTGCGCCCGGGATCCGAAGCCCTGCCGGAGATCGCCGAACTGCCCGTCGAGCCCGGCCCCGTCCCGGCCGTGGAGCCCGCCTCCGTCGCCGCCACCTGGGCCGGGCACGCCAGTTGGGTGCTCTCCGTCGGCGGGCTCACCGTGCTCACCGACCCCGTGTGGTCCCGCCGCATCCTGGGCACGCCGCCGCGGATCACCCCGGTCGGGGTGCGCTGGGAGGACCTGCCGAGAGTCGACGCGGTCGTCATCAGCCACAACCACTACGACCACCTCGACGCCCCCACCCTCAAACGGCTGCCCCGCGACACCCCGCTGCTGCTCCCGGCGGGCCTGGGCGGCTGGGCGCGCCGCCGGCGGTTCACCCGGGTCACCGAGCTCGACTGGTGGGAGGCGGTCGAACTGCCGGGCCCCGCGGGCATGGTGCGCTTCGACTTCGTCCCCGCGCACCACTGGAGCAAGCGCACCCTGCTCGACACCTGCCGCTCGCTGTGGGGCGGCTGGGTGGTCACCGCGCCCGGCGGGCGGCGCGTGTACTTCGCGGGGGACACGGGCTACGGCCACTGGTTCGAGCGGGTCGGGCAGCGCTACCCGGGCATCGACCTCGCGCTGCTGCCCATCGGCGCCTACGAGCCGCGCTGGATGCTCGGCACCGTCCACACCGACCCCGAGGAGGCCGTCCGCGCCTGCCAGGACGTGGGCGCGCGGCTGATGGCCCCCATGCACTGGGCGACGTTCCTGCTCTCCGCCGAGCCGCCGCTGGAGCCGCTGCTCCGCGTCCGGGCCGCCTGGGCGGCCACGGGCCGGCCCCGGGAGGACCTGTGGGACCTGCCGGTCGGCGGGTCTCGGGTGATGGACGCGGCGGGAGTGACGCTCACTCCTGCGCCGACCAGGTGAAAGTGAACCGGCTGGAGCCGTGCCCGGTGCACAGGAGACAGGACGGCGGCCTGCTGGCCCGGGTGTCGATGCCGACGACGCCGGTGAGCTCGTCGTAGGTGAAGCACACCGACCCGTCGCCAAGCACCTCGTCCCGGCCGGCCGCCATCCGCCGCACGACCACCTGGACGGGCACGCCCTCACGGATGCCGAAGTCCCGGGCGGGCTGCCCGGAGACCAGGGTGGTGTCGATGCCGTCGGCCGTGCGCAGGAACTGCAGGGACAGCCGGTCGTCCGGGCCCCCGGTGTGCACGAAGTCGGTCCGGACCGCCCGGCCCCTGGGCCCGTCCGGCGCGACCACCGCGAGGCTGTGCGCGCCGCCCGCCGCAACGGTGAGGACCGTCCGGTCCGCCACGGCCGCCGTGAGCTCCGACACCTGGCCGTCCCGGTCCCGGCCGGCCGCCAGCAGCCGGCCGTCCTGCGTCACGGCCAGCCCGTGCAGGCTGCCGACCGAGGCCGCGCGGATCCTCCTGCCCTGCGCGGCCCGCAGCAGCCCGGAGACCTGGTGGTGGTCGTCGCGGCCGGACCCCAGCAGCTCGCCGTCCTCGGTGACGGCGAGGCTGTGCATGCCCATGGCCGCCACCGACGCGATCCTCCTGCCCTGCGCGGCCCGGAGGATCCCCGACACCTGGCCGAGATCGTCCAGCCCGGCCGCGAGGAGCCGCCCGTCCTCGGTCACCGCCAGGCTGTGCAGCTCGCCCGCGGCGACCGCGGCCACCTTCGCGCTCCCGGCCGCCGCCAGGATCCCCGACACGCTGCCGTGCTGGTCCTGGCCCGCGGCCAGCAGCCGGCCCTCGGCGGTGACCGCCAGCGCGTGGAAACCCCCGCAGGCGGCGGTGACGACCTGCCTGCCGTGCGCCGCCTCGACGATGCCCGACACCTGCCGGAAGTCGTCCAGGCCCGTGCCCAGGAGCCGCCCGTCCTCGGTCACCGCCAGGCTGAACAGCGGCCCGGCGGCGACCGCGGCGATCCGCTTGCCCTGCGCCGCCTTCCACATGCCGTGCGCCTGACCGTCGCTGTCGTACCCGGCGGCGAGCATCTGCCCCCCGGCCGTGACGGCCAGGCTGTGGTGCGCCCCGGCCGCGATGGCGGTGACCTCCTGGCCCTCCGCCGCCTGCAGGATGTCCCGCACCTGCCCGTAACCGTCCCGGCCGGCGGCGCACAGCTGCCCGGGCGTCCGCGTCCTGCCGTCCGCTACGTGCTCTCCCGGGGCGGTGGACGTGGACATGGGCCCTCCTGGCGGTGCAGCGCGGTGCGCGGTGGTCTCCCGCACGCCTCCACGCTGGGCGCTGTGCGGTACCCCGGCATCCGCGGACCGGCGAACGGGTGACGCGCAGCGCCCCGTAAGGGGCGCGGGGAACTGCGCGACAAGCCACAGACGGTCCGCAGTCGACGCACCACCCCGGGGTCCGGGGCGAAGCCCCTGGGGGCACCTCCCAGCGTTGGCTGGGGGAGAAGGTCGGCTGCGGCGCATCGTGGTTGCTCGCGCAGTTCCCCGCGCCCCTTACGGGGCGGTGCGCTACGTCTCCAGGACGTGCACGCGCAGCGGCCTCCCGGACACCGGGTGCACCGTGTCGCGCTCCGGGCGCATGCCGAGCTTGCGCATGATCCGCTCGGAGGCGGTGTTGCCGACGGCGTGGATGCTCACGATCCGGGCCAGGCCGCGCTCGCGCAGCGCGAAGTCCAGCGCCGCGCGCGCCGCCTCGGTGGCCAGCCCGCGCCCCCAGAACGGCCGCCCCAGCCGCCACCCGATCTCGACGGCGGGCAGCACCTCCGGCAGGAACAGCGGCACCGACAGCCCGGCGAACCCCGCCAGTTGACCACTGTCCCGGCATTCCACCGCGAACAGCCCGACCCCGCGCTCCTCCCATGCGTGCTCCCACACCGCGATCCGGGCGGCCGTCTGCTCCCGGTCCTGCACCGAGCCGTCCCCGATCCAGCGCATCACCTCCGGGTCGGAGTTGATCGCCGCCATCGCGTCGAGGTCGTCCGCGCGCCAGCGGCGCAGCGTCAGCCGGGGCGTGCGCAGGGAGGTCGTCGTCATGGGGGGATCCTGCCCGCGGGGATACGGATGTCACCCGTGCGGGCCGTTTCGCCCGGCCCGAAGGCATCCGGGGCGCCGCCCCCGTGGCGCCGGAGATGAGGGGGCCGCGGTCCTTTTCCTGCGCCTTTGCGCTCCGTCGCTGCGGGTGAACCGTTATTGCGACACGGTTTCCGGGCCGTGAACGAATCACGGCCATTGACCTTGATCACCACACCTTTTACGGTTCTCATGCGTCCCTCGCGGGACAAAAATCGCTGATTTTGCGCGGTGCGATGCCAGGGTGAGCATGTGCAGTCGCACAGCCCTGTGCTGTCGCCCGGAACCGGCGACCTGCCACGCCAGACGAGAGGCGCACCACACCCATGCACGACACCGACGACGGCGCGAAGTCCCGCCGCTTCGGCCTCCCCACGGCCACCGCGCTGGTCACGGGGAACATCATCGGAGGCGGCATCTTCCTGCTCCCCGCCTCCGTCGCCCCCTTCGGCACCGTCAGCCTGCTCGCCTTCGGCGTGCTCACCGTCGGTGCCATCGCGCTGGCCCTGGTCTTCGGCCGGCTCGCCGAGCGCGACCCGCGCACCGGCGGTCCGTACGTCTACGCGCGTGAAGCCTTCGGCGACTTCGCCGGGTTCCTCTCGGCCTGGTCGTACTGGACCATGACCTGGGTCAGCAACGCCGCCCTCGCCGTGGCGGGCGTCGGCTACTTCCACTTCCTGACCGGCGTGAAGCCCTCGACGGCCGCCGACCTCACCGTGGCCCTGGCCTTCCTGTGGCTCCCGGCGCTGGCGAACCTCGCCGGCACGCGCTGGGTGGGTGCGGTGCAGATGGTCTCCACGGTGCTGAAGTTCCTGCCGCTGCTGTTCGTGGCCGTCGTCGGCATCTTCTTCTTCGACCCGAAGAACCTCGGCCCCTTCACCGTGGGCGGCGGCAACTGGACCGGCGGCCTGACCGCGTCCGCCGCGATACTGCTCTACAGCTACGTGGGCGTGGAATCCGCCTCCGTCAGCGCCGGCGCGGTCCGCAACCCCGCGCGCAACGTGGGCCGTGCGAGCGTCCTGGGCACCATCGGCGCCGCCCTGGTCTACCTGCTGGGCACCCTGTCGGTCTTCGGCACCGTCCCGCACGACAAGCTGGTCAAGTCCACCGCGCCGTTCTCCGACGCCGTCGACGTGATGTTCGGCGGCAGCTGGGGCGGCATGCTCATCGCGGCCGCCGCGGCGATCTCCATCTTCGGTGCCCTCAACGGCTGGACGCTGATGAGCGCCCACTCGCCGTTCGCGGCCGCCAAGGACGGCCTGTTCCCGGCCGCTTTCGCCAAGGAGAAGCGCGGCGTGCCCACCTTCGGCGTGCTGGCCGCGGCCGTGCTGGCCACCGGCCTGACCGTCATCAACTACACGTCCGGCTCGGGCGGGGTGTTCAACATCCTCGTCCTGGTCACGACGTTCTCCGCGACGGTCCCGTACCTGCTCGCCGCGGCGGCGCAGGTGTACTTCCTGCTGACGGGCCAGGGCCACAAGGTCAACCCCGGCCGGATGACGCGGGACATGGTGCTGGCGGTGGGCGCGTTCGCGTTCTCCTTCTGGCTGGTGGCGGGCGCCGGTTACGCGGCCGTGTACCAGGGCACGCTGTTCCTGTTCGCGGGCATCCTCGTCTACGTGTGGATGGCGGGACGGCGCAAGGCCGCCGAGGCCGCCGATGCGGCTCCGGCTGCTGCCGAGCCGGTCGCGGAGCGTGTCGCCGGCTGATCCCCTTACCTCTGACGTAATCGCGCCGGGGCCCCTCCCACGGCAAGGTGATGGCCACGGACCTCCGGACCCGCGCACTCGGGTCCGGAGGGGCCGTGGCCCTCTGTTTTCACCCGTGTTTTCACCTGCCGAGGAGATGCCCCATGTCGCAGTACGAGACCGCCGTCGCCCGCTACTTCGCGGCCTGGAACGCCACCGACCCTGCGGCCCGCGCCGCCGCCGTGGCCGCCGCGTGGAGCGAGGACGGCTCCTACACCGACCCGCTCGCCGACGTCAGCGGGCACGAGCAGCTCGCGGCCGTGATAGCCGGTGCGCACGAGCAGTTCCCCGGCTTCGTGTTCCGGCAGACCGGTGCCGTGGACGGGCACCACGGCACTGCCCGGTTCTCGTGGGAGCTGGTGTCCGCCGCCGACGGGTCGGCGCCCGTCGCCGGGTCGGACGTGATCACCCTGGCCGGGGACGGCCGGATCCGTACCGTCCTCGGGTTCCTCGACCGGGTGCCCTCCGCTACCGGGTGAACTCCTTGAGGGCCGCGGCCGTTTCCGGATCGGCGGGGAGGAAGGTCTCCAGGGCCAGTTCGGAAACGGTCACGTCCATGGGGGTGTTGAAGGTCGTGATCGTCGAGACGAAGGAGAGCACCCGGCCGCGGTGCTCGATCACCAGCGGCAGTGCGAAGGGTGTGGTGCTCCGCCCGGCCGTCGCATCCTCCGCTTCGGGCCGCTCCGGCAAGGGGTACGCGCTCACCTCGTCGTAGACGGCCCGCAGGGCGGCCGACCGTACGTGTGCCAGCTGCCGTTCCATCTGGTGCAGCAGATGCCCGCGCCATTCACGGAGGTTGCGGATGCGCGGGGCCAGCCCGCCCGGGTGCAGGGTGAGGCGCATGGCGTTCAGCGGGGGAGCGAGCAGCGGCTCCGCGACGCCCTCCAGGAGCATCGCGATGCCGCTGTTCGCCGCCATCACCTGGTAGGCGCCGTCCACCACCAGGGCGGGGAAGGGCTCGTAGCCCTTCAGCAGGCTCTCGACCCCCTCCCGCAGGCCGTCCAACGCCGGGTCGTCCAGCGGCCGTTCCGGGTAGTGCGGGGCATATCCGGCTGCCATGAGCAGGGCGTTGCGCTCGCGCACGGGGACGTCCAGGTGGTCCGCGAGCCGGAGCACCATCTCGGGGCTCGGGCGGGAGCGCCCGGTCTCGATGAAGCTGATGTGCCGGGCGGAGGAGTCGGCGCGCAGGGCGAGTTCGAGCTGGCTGATACGGCGCCGGGTGCGCCAGTCGCGCAGGAGTGCGCCCACACCGGTTCCGGGTGCCACCACAGTTGTCATGGTCCGACCGTACTGCTGGTGCCGGTGGGGACGGTCAGGCGGTGATCGTCTTGTACTCGACGTAGCCGGCCAGTCCGGCGGCGCCGTACTCGCGGCCGATACCGCTGGACTTGAAGCCCCCGAAGGGGCCGTCGAAGCCGACCGGGGCTCCGTTGACGGTGACCGTGCCGGTCCGCACGCGGCGCGCGACGGCCATCGCGCGCTGCTCGTCGGCGGACCAGACGCCGCCGGAGAGGCCGTACTCCGAGTCGTTGGCGATCCGGACCGCGTCGTCCTCGTCGTCGTAGGCGATGACCACCAGCACCGGACCGAAGATCTCCTCCTGGGCGATCCGCATCCCGTTGTCGACGTCCGCGAAGAGGGTGGGGGTGACGTAGTTGCCGCCTTCCAGGCCCGGAGGCACCTGGGGGCCGCCGGTGACCAGGCGCGCCCCCTCCTCGACGCCGAGCCGGATGTAGTCGCGGACCCGCTGCTGCTGGTCGGGACGGACCATCGGACCGATGAAGGTGTCCTCGTCGGCGGGGTCGCCCACCGTCAGGGACCCGACCATCTCCCCGAGTGCGGTGACGACTTCCTCGTACCGCGAGCGCGGCGCGAGGATCCGGGTCTGGGCGATGCACGCCTCGCCGTTGTTGAGCAGCGAGGCGAACTTCAGACTTGCGACGGCCTCGGCGAGGTCGGCGTCCTCCAGGATGATCGCGGCCGACTTGCCGCCGAGCTCCAGGCCGACCCGCTTGAGCTGTTCGCCGGCGATGGAGGCGATCCGCCGGCCGGCGCGGGTGGAACCGGTGAAGGAGATCTTGTCGACGCCGGGGTGGGAGACCAGGTACTCGCTGGTCCCGCGGTCCGCGTGGAGCACGCTGACCACGCCCTCGGGCAGGCCGGCCGCGTCCAGGAGTTCGGCGAGCAGGTTCATGCTGAGCGAGTTCTCGGGGGAGGTCTTGAGGACGACGGTGTTGCCCGCCAGCAGCGCCGGGACGACCTTGGCCAGGGCGGCCGAGAACGGGGAGTTCCACGGGATCACCGCGGCGACCACGCCGATCGCCTCGCGACGCACCACACTGCGGAACGGCAGTGCGGGGTCGGAGGGTTGGAGCGTCTCCTCCCAGCCGAACTCCTCGGCCGCCTTGAGGTAGGCGTTGGCCTGCCGGGTCAGCCCTGCCTGTCCCGCCCTGGTGAACCAGCCCGCCGAGCCGTTCTCGGCGGAGATCAGCGCCGCGATCTCCTCCGCGCGTGCCTCGCGCAGGGCGTTCAGACGGCGGATGACCTCGATGCGCTGCGCGGGGGCGGTGCGCGGCCAGGGCCCGTGGTCGAAGGCCTGCCGGGCGGCGGCCACCGCGCGGTCCACATCCGTGGGGGAGGCCTGGGCGGCGCGGCCGATGACGGACCGGTCGTGGGGGGAGCGGACCTCCAGTGTGTGCGCCGGGGCGCTGGGCCGGGTCCAGGTGCCGCCGATGTAGAGCCTGTCGTTGATGATCACGTTCTTCCCGCCTCTGTTGGTCGGCACGTCTCGTCTCACTGTCTAACTGTCACTTAAATGTAGCAGTTATCTGTCTAAGTGCTCTGCAGTGTGGCGGGAGTCTCAGTATGTGCGGCGTCGATGGGTAGACTGCAGCGATGAGAGCCGATGCCGCGCGCAACCTGGAAACCGTCCTGACCGCAGGCGCCCGCCTGCTCGCCACGGACCCGTCCGCGAGCATTGCCGCCATCGCCGCCGCCGCGGGGGTCGACCGGCGTACCGTCTACCGGCGGTTCGCCTCCCGCGAGGAGCTGCTGGCCGCCGTCTACCGGGCCCGCCTCGACGCGATCGAGCAGGCCATCGACGCCGCCCGCCTCGACCGCGCCCCGGTCGCGGTGGCGCTGCACCGCTACGCCGAGGGCATCGTCACCGTCAACCGCACCTGGCCCGTGGAGCTCGGTCGCATGCGCGCCGACGAGACGATCCGCGCACGCCGCGACGGATTCATCGAGCAGGTCGACGCATTCCTCCAACGCGCCACCGACGAAGGCCTGTTGCGCGCCGACCTGCCGACCGGATGGGCCGGCGCACTCCTGCGGCAGCTCCTGCACCTGGTCACCGACGAGCTGCCGGACCTCGACGCGGGGCAGGCGGCCGACGTCCTGGTGGAGACCTATCTGCGGGGAGTGGGCCGGGACCGCGCCTGATCCGGCCGTGGGCCGTGTGCCCCGGAAGGCCGAAGCGGGTACGGGAGGGGCGTGGGTACACAGGGGCGCGAAAGCGCCCCCGCCCCATGGGACGCTTGCATCACAGAGGCCTACGAGGCTCACGAGGCTCACGACGAAAGGGAAGAGCGATGGCTGTCGAACCGCTCTCGCAGAAGGACGTCGAGGTGCGCCTTCAGGAACTGCCCGGCTGGGCCGTCGACGGTGACCGGATCACCCGGGCGTACTCCTTCGAGGGGCACTTCCCGGCTGCTGCCATGGTGATTCACATCGCGCAGATCCAGGAGGAGCTCAACCACCATGCGGAGGTGGTGCTGGGGTACAACACGGTGTCACTTGCCGTGAACAAGCACAGTGTCGGGGGCAAGGTCACGGACTTGGACGTGCAACTGGCCCGCCGGGTGGAGGCGGTTGCACCCGGGCACGGGGCGCGATGACCCCGCACCGCCGGACGGGCCGAATTCCTGGGCCCGTCCGGCGGTTCAGCGACTCAGTTCCAGTCGAACTCGTCCGGGTTCGGGCCCAGTCGGGTGCCGCTGTCGAGCGCGGCGACGGCCTTCATGTCGTCCTCGTCGAGGGTGAAGTCGAAGACGTCGATGTTCTCGCGGATGCGGGCCGGCGTCACCGACTTCGGGATCACCACGTTGCCCAGCTGCAGGTGCCAGCGCAGCACCACCTGGGCCGCCGACTTGCCGTGCTTGGCGGCGATGCCGGCCAGCACCGGGGCCTTGAGCAGCTCGCCGCCCTGGCCGAGCGGCGACCACGCCTCCGTCGCGATGCCGTGCTCGGCGTGGAACGCGCGCAGTTCGGCCTGCGGGAAGTTGGGGTGCAGCTCGATCTGGTTGACGGCCGGGACGAGCGACGTCTCGGCGAGCAGCCGCTCCAGCTGCGGGACGTGGAAGTTGGAGACGCCCACCGCCTTCGCCCGCCCGCTCTCGGCGATCTCGGCGAAGGTGCGCCAGATGGTCAGGTAGTCGTCGCGCATGGCGCGCGGCCAGTGGACGAGGTACAGATCCACGTAGTCGAGGCCCAGCTTGGCCAGGGACGCGTCGAACTCGCGCAGGACGCCGTCGCGCGTCCAGGTCTCGGACGCGCTGTTCCAGAGCTTGGTGGTGACGAACAGCTCGTCACGCGGGATGTCCGAGGAGGTCAGCGCCTTGCCGGTACCCGCTTCGTTCTCGTACACCGCAGCCGTGTCGATGCTGCGGTAACCCGCCTCGAGGGCGTTCGACACCGCGGCGGTCGCCTCGGCGTCCGGAACCTGCCAGACGCCGAAGCCGAGCTGCGGCATCTCGACGCCGTTGTTGAGGGTGATGGACGGGACCTTGCTCACGAGCAATCGATCCTTACTGGTTCGGTTCGGAAGCGCTTACTCCAAGCGTCAACCGGAACCACCTCAGCCGCATTCCCGCTCGGGCGACTCAAGTGAACTCATTTGCCGTAGAGCGCCTCGACCTCCACGGCGTAGGCCTTCTCTATCGCCCGGCGCCGGAGTTTCAGCGTCGGCGTCAGCAGGCCCTGCTCCTCGGTGAACTGCGCGCCCAGGATCCGGAAGGTCCGGATCGATTCGGCCTGCGAGACCAGGGTGTTGGCGGCCACCACGCCCCGCCGGATCTCGGTCTCCAGGTCCGGGTCGCGCACCAGCTCCGCCGGCTCCATGGGCGGCTTGTCGCGCATCTGCAGCCAGTGCGCCACGGCCTCCGGGTCGAGGGTGACCAGCGCGGCGATGTAGGGACGGTCGTTGCCGACCACGATGCACTGGGAGATCAGCGGGTGCGCCCGCACCCGCTCCTCCAGCACCAGCGGCGAGACGCTCTTGCCGCCGGAGGTCACCAGGATCTCCTTCTTGCGGCCGGTGATCGTCAGATACCCGTCCTCGTCCAGCGAGCCCAGGTCCCCCGTGGCCAGCCAGCCGGACCGCAGTACCGCCTCCGTCGCCCGCGGATCGCCGAGGTAGCCGCTGAAGACCTGGCCGCCGCGCACCCACACCTCGCCGTCGTCGGCGATGTGCACCGTGGTGCCGGGCACGGGGACCCCGACCGTCCCGAAGCGGGTGCGCTCGGGCGGGTTGGCGGTGGCGGCGCCGGTGGTCTCCGTCAGCCCGTAGCCCTCGAAGACGGCGACCCCGGCGCCCGCGAAGAACAGCCCCAGCCGCCGCTCCATCGCCGAACCGCCGGACATCGCATGGCGCACCCGTCCGCCCAGCACCTCGCGGAAGCGCGAGTAGACCAGCCGGTCGAACACCTGGTGCTGCAGCCGCAGGGCGGCGCCGGGGCCGGGCCCCGTACCGAAGGCGCGGGCCTCCTGTGCCTCCGCGTAGCGCACGGCCACCTCGACGGCCCGCTCGAACGGGCCCTCCCGGCCCGCGCGCTCGGCCTCGCGGCGGGCCGTGGCGAAGACCTTCTCGAAGACGTACGGCACCGCCAGGACGAACGTCGGCCGGAACGCCTGCAGGTCGGGCAGCAGCTCCTCGGCCGACAACTGGGGCTGGTGGCCCAGCTTGACGCCGCCGCGCACCGCCGCGACCTGCACCATCCGCCCGAAGACATGGGCCAGGGGGAGGAAGAGCAGGGTGGACGCCTCGTCGCCGGGCCGGGTGCGGAAGACCGGTTCGTAGCGGCGGACGAGGTTGTCGGTCTCGGTCATGAAGTTGGCGTGGGTCAGGACGCAGCCCCGGGGGCGGCCCGTGGTGCCCGAGGTGTAGATGACGGTGGCCGGCGAGTCGGGGGTGACGGCCATGCGGTGCCGGTGCACGACCTCGTCGTCGATGCGGGCCCCGGCCTCGGTCAGCTCCTCCACGGCCCCGGAGTCGAGCTGCCACAGCCGGGCAAGGTGCGGGAGCCGGCCGATGACCGAGCCGATGGTCATGGCGTGGTCCTCGTGCTCGACGACGCAGGCGGTCACGCGGGCGTCGTGCAGCATCCAGAACACCTGCTCGGTGGAGGACGTGGGGTACAGCGGCACGGGCTGGGCGCCGATGCACCACAGCGCGAAGTCGAACAGCGTCCACTCGTAGCGCGTACGGGACATGACGGCGACCCGGTCGCCGAACCGGACGCCCTGCGCGAGCAGGCCCTTGGCCAGGGCGAGCACCTCGTCCCGGAAGGCGGCGGCCGTCACGTCCTGCCATGCGCCGGCCACGCGGCGGCCGAACGCGATGCGCCCGGGGTCCTCCTCCGCACGGTCGAAGACGGCGTCCGCCAGGCCTCCGGCCCGGGGCGCCGTCACCAGCGACGGCTCGGTGGCTTCGTGCAACGGCTCCTCGCTCCTCGCGGTGTCCGGGCGTGCGGCGGCACGGCCGGCGCGGCACGGCAGGGTGCCCGCACAGCGCCGTGACCGTACCCGGCTCCTCGGCGGAGCGAACCCCTCCGCCGCGCCGCGCGGCGCGGCCTCGACGGGATCCGCACCGAACCTCCGCGCGATCTGCGGGCGATGTGCACAGGGGCGTCACGGCCTCGGACTCGCACGCATGGCCGGAAACCGTAGGGCTACGGTTCGTCCCGAGGCGGGTTCCGGTGGCCGTGCTCGTCCCGTTCGAGCTTGGTCACCACGCCGGAGAGCCGGGTGCAGAGCGCCGTGATCTCCTCCTGGGTGCGGTTCCGCTCGGTGATGGCCGCTGCGAGCAGCAGGGCGGTCAGTGACACGGCACCGTTGAACAGCGTGAGGGTCATCATGTTGCGCGACAGATCATGGCCGTTGAACGGTCCCACCCGGTGGGCGGCGGCCACGGTCACGAAGATGGACACGGCCAGGGCGCACGGCGCGGCCCCGGCCCGTTGGAAGCGGAACGCGGCGTAGATGAGCAGGGGGAAGCCGAGAAAGAGCAGCGAGGAGCCGCGGGCCATCGCGGGTGCGACGAGGAGGGTGGCCAGCGCCAGCGCCGCCCCCTCCGCCCAGCGGGAGAGCGGGGCGTTCCGGGGCCGCCGGGCCGAGGCCACGACGAGCAGGAACGGTGCGACCAGCAGGACGCCCATGGTGTCGCCCGCCAGCCACACCGACCATGTCGGCCAGAAGCTTCCGGGCAGTACGCCTGTCGGCAGCAGGGTGCCGACGCCCACGGTCGCGCTGATGAGCATCCCGATGATGCCGCAGAGGATCAGCGCGAGCGGATCCCGCAGCCGGTCGAGTTCCCGGCGGAAGCCCGCGCGGCGGAGGAGCAGGTAGGCGCAGACGACGGAGAGTGCGTCGCCGAGGGGGGCGAGCAGAAGGGCGGAGTTCCCCGACCAGTGCGAGATGTTGCTGAGGAACGCGCCGAGCACGATCCCGGGCCAGATCCGCAGGCCGAACAGGATCAGGCCGGCCAGGGCGACGCCGGACGGCGGCCACACCGGGGTGACCTGGAGGCTGACCACCTCCGTCAGCTCACCGAGCTTGCCTGTTCCGTAGGACAGGGCGGCGACGGCCAGGCACTGCAGGGCGGTGGTGCCGTGGCGGCGGAGCCCCGCACCGTCTGTCGCGGTGCTCATGCGACCGTCTGGGGGATTCCGTCGTAGCGGACCGCGAGGACGGCGGCGTCGTCGCTGTGACCCGTCAGGTCGGCCACTTTGATCACTTCGGTGGCCAGGACGTCCGGGTCGGCGTCGGCATGGGCGGCGACCAGCCGGGCCACCTGCGCAAGGCCCTCCTCCACGGGGAAGGACGGGCCCTCCACCACCCCGTCGGTGATCAGGACGAAGGCCCCCGGCTCCGTCAGCCGCCGCCGGGTCACGGGATAGCGCTCGTGGGGCTGTATGCCCAGGGGCGGACCGCCCTCGTCGAGGGCCGTGCCCGAGTGGCCGCCGACGGTGGCCCACACCACCGGCGGGTGACCCGCGCGGGCCCCGGCCAGTTCGCCGGTCCGTGCCTCCAAACGGAGGAAACAGCAGGTTGCGAAGAGGTCGCAGTCCATGGAGATGAACAGGTCGTTGGCGCTGCGGAGGATGTCGCCCGGGTCGGTGGCGACCGTGGCGATGGCCCGCAGCCCGGTGCGCACCTGTCCCATGAAGGCGATGGAGTCCATGTCGTGGCCCTGCACATCGCCGATGGCGAGCGCGAGGGAGCCGTCCGGCATGAGGAAGGCGTCGTACCAGTCACCGCCGACGGCCAGACCGTCCCGTGCGGGGGCGTACCGGGCCGCGATCCGCAGGCCGGGCATCTCCGGCAACCGCGGGGGCAGCATGTCGCGCTGAAGTGCCGCGGCCAGCTCGATCCGGGGCAGCTGGAGGTCGATCTGCTTGTCCACGTCACCGACGAGGCGCCGCAGCGTTCCCAGGGGCTCCGGCGTCCTGGGCGACGGGGTGGGGCGGCGCCAGCGCATAGAGACTCCGAAATGGGAATTCGCCCGAATATGCCGCATTTGGCCTGCGTGAAGTCTAATCCTGGGCGGCTGCGGTGTCGCGCACGAGTACGGGAGGGGTCATCATCCCGTCGCCGTGGCCGCAGGGGCCTGGAGGCGGTCGCCGCCCGCGAGGATCGCCTCCGCGAGCGCCTCCGCGGCGCCCCGGGCCGCACTGCCCCGGGCGGCGCCGTGGAGCAGCACCACGTCGATGCCGCCGAGCTCCGGCAGCCCGGCCCGGGCCGGGAGCCGCGCCAGGCCCGGCGGGATCATCCCGCTGGTGTGCGCCATGACGCCCAGACCCGCGCGGGCCGCCGCCACCAGTCCGTTGAGGCTGCCGCTCGTACAGGTCACCCGCCAGGCGCGGCCGTGCTGCTCCAGCACCTCCAGGGCGCGGGCCCGGGTCACCGCGGGCGGCGGGAAGACGACCAGCGGCAGCGGCCGGTGCGGGTCCAGGCGCAGCCGCTCGCTGCCGATCCACACCAGCTGGTCCCGCCAGACCAGGCGGCCCGGCGGCTCCTGCGGGCCGCCGGGGTGGTCCGGGCGGCGCTTGGCGAGCACCAGGTCCAGCCGCCCGGCCGCGAGCCGGCGCTGCAGGGTGCCGGAGAGCTCGACGGTCAGCTCCAGGTCCACCTCGGGGTGGTCGTGGCGGAAGGCCTCCAGGATCTCCGGCAGCCGGGTCAGCACGAAGTCCTCCGAGGCGCCGAACCGGAGCCGCCCGCGCAGCCGGGTGCCCGCGAACCAGCCCGCCGCCCGCTCGTTGGCCTCCAGGATCGTGCGGGCGAAGCCGAGCATGGCCTCGCCGTCCTCGGTCAGCGTCACGCTGTGCGTGTCCCGGGCGAACAACTGCCGCCCGGCGGCCTCCTCCAGGCGCCGCACCTGCTGGCTCACCGTCGACTGCCGCACCCCGAGGCGGCGCGCGGCCTGGGTGAAGCTGAGCGTCTGGGCCACGGTGAGGAACGTGCGCAGCTGCGTCGGATCGAACACATGGCCAGAATAGCTCTGGTTATCGGATTCCGTGATGGCAGTGAGCACGGTGAACGGGGTTCCCGATGAACCGGCCGGCGGGCAGGCTGGGCGGCATGCGCCGCATCTTCTCCCGCCTCCCCATAGACCCCTACATAGCCGCCCTCCTCGGCACCGTCCTCCTCGCCGCCCTGCTGCCGGCCCGCGGTACGGTCGCGACCGCGGCGGACGGCGCCTCCACCGGCGCGGTCGCCCTGCTCTTCTTCCTCTACGGCGCACGGCTCTCCACCCGTGAGGCCATGGACGGCCTGCGCCACTGGCGGCTCCATCTGACCGTCCTGGCCTGCACGTTCGCCGTCTTCCCGCTGCTCGGCCTGGCCTCCCACGGCCTCGTTCCCTACGTGCTCACCCCGCAGCTGCAGACCGGGCTGCTCTTCCTGTGCCTGGTGCCGTCCACCATCCAGTCCTCGATCGCCTTCACCTCCATCGCCCGCGGCAACGTGGCGGCCGCGATCTGCGCCGGATCGTTCTCCAGCATCGTGGGCATCGTGCTGACCCCGCTCCTCGCGGCGGCACTGCTGGGCAACGACTCCGTCGGCTTCTCCCTCGACTCCCTCCTGTCCGTCGTGCTGCGACTCCTGGTGCCGTTCGCCGCCGGACAGCTCCTGCGCCGCTGGATCGGCGGCTTCATCACCCGCCACAAGAAGGTCCTGGGCTACGTCGACCGGGGCTCGATCCTCCTCGTCGTCTACGCCGCGTTCAGCGAGGGCGTGGTCCGGGGCATCTGGCACCAGGTCACGCCGCTGCGGCTGGTGGCGCTCCTGGGCGTGGAGGCGGTGCTGCTCGCGCTCATGCTCACCTTCACCACCCTCGGCACCCGTCGGCTCGGCTTCGGCCGCGAGGACCGCATCGCCATCACCTTCGCCGGCTCGAAGAAGAGCCTCGCGGCCGGGCTGCCGATGGCGACCGTGCTGTTCGGCGTGGACGCAGGGCTGATGATTCTGCCGCTGATGCTGTTCCACCAGCTGCAGTTGATGGTGTGTGCGGTGCTGGCCAAGCGGTACGGGCGGCAGTCGGAGGTGACTGCGCCCGTGGGTCTGGCGGCGGGCGCCGTTGCCGGCTGAGCGGCCCTTTTGCTGCGGGTCGGTTGTGGCTGGTCGTGCAGTTCCCCGCGCCCCTTCGGGGCGCGGTTGCTTTATGGGGCAGGGGCGTTGACCGTGTCCAGTGGGAGCCACAGCACCGTCTCGCCCTGTGACGTCACCCGGACCTCGTCCAGTTCGCCCGTCAAGAACTCGCGTGCGTCCGGCTTCTGGCCCAGGTGTACCCCGAACGTCGATGTCCGGCTCACCGACCCGGGTACATCGGGCACTGCTGTCGTGGCGCCGTCGACGGTGAGCGTGAGCCGGCCCGCCGCACGGCGCAGCGTCATGTGGTGCCACTGGCCGTCGTTGTACGCCCCGGCCGAGTACACCGTCGCCGTCCGGGCCGGGGCCGGCCCGTTGACGGCGGTGAGTTGGGCCGTCACCCGTCCCGCCGCCGGCTCGCCCCGCAACGACACCTGCGGGGATCCGCCGACCCCGCCCATCCACAGGAACGGCTGCTCCCCGTCCTCGGCGCTGTAGCGGAACCACAGGGAGGCGGTGAACTCCCGGTTCCCCAGGGGGAGTTCCTTCCGGTAGGGCAGGCGCACCGCACTGTCCTCGCCGTCGAAGGCGAGCGCCCCGCCGAACCGGCCCTCCACCGGGCGCGCCCCGCCCAGGACCGCGGCCCCTGCCGCACCGGGTGCGCGGTCGGGCGTCGTGGGGTCCGGCCCGCGCCGCGGGCCGAGCCAGTCCTCGGTGAAGCGGGCGAAGCGGATCTCGTCGCGGGCGTTGCGCTTCCCGGCCTCGTAGAGCAGGCCGGCCGTGCCCGGGCCGGTCACGGTCATGTCGGAGTACCCCGACCAGTCGGCCGTGACCCGCCGGCCGCGGTCGGCGCTCTCCCAGGTGCGCCCCTGGTCGTAGGAGGAGCGGATGGTCATGGTGCGGCGCCGGTCGGGGTCGGCGGGTGCCGCGAACAGCCAGCGGCCGGGGCGCAGGGGAACGACGGCCCCCTGCACCATGGGTGTGTAGAGGTCCGGCAGGGCCCGGAACGGCGCGGCGAAGCTCGCGCCGCCGTCCCGGCTCACGGCCTCGTCGCGGTTGCCGAGGTCCGTGCCGCCCTGCTCGCGGCCGTTCACATAGATGCCTGCGTCATCGCGCTCGGCAAGGGTGAGTTCGGAAGGTTTCTGGCGGTAGGTGTTGTCGCGGGCGATGGGGAAGGTGTCGGTGGCGCCGAGGCGCCAGTGGGCTCCGCCGTCGTCGCTCAGGGCGAGGGCGGCGTGGTTGGCGGACGTGTGCACTCCGTCGTAGCTCTCGGCGTTGACACCGATCACCAGACGGCCGCGGTGGGCACCGTGCGCGAGCTGGATGCCGTGGCCGGGGCCGGTGGCGTACCAGGAGTTCCAGCCGGACGGCCGGAGCGCCGCGGTCAGATCGCGCGGCTCCGACCAGCTGGCGCCGTCGTCGTCGCTGTACTGCAGATGCGGGGTGCGATTGCACGGCACGTCGCAGTTCGCGTCGTCGTCGCGCCCCTCGTTGTAAGTGCTGGCCAGGACGATGCGCCCGGTGCGCCGGTCCACGACGGGCGCGGGGTTGCCGTGGGTGTCGCCCTCGCCGGGATCGACGACCTGGAGCGGCCCCCAGGTGCGGCCGCCGTCGGTGGAGCGCTTGAGGACGATGTCGATGTCGGTGGCGTCACCACAGTTGTGCTTGCGGCCCTCGGCGAAGGCGAGCAGAGTGCCGCGGGTCGTGGTGACAACGGCGGGGATGCGGTAGCAGGCGTATCCGGGGTCCTGCTCCGCCTTGAACAGCACGCGCTCCTCGAAACCGCCGCGCGCGTCACCGGTGTTCGCGTCTGCACCCTCGGCCCCGGCCGGGACCGGGTGGGGGAGCAGGGCGAGCAGGGCTCCGGAGAGCAGTGTTGCCGTGACCCGTCCGGCGTGATGGTGACGGTGATGGGAGCGGGTGGTGACGAGCCGTCGGAAACATCTGATGGCATGTCTGATGAACGCTGGATGAAGGCTGTTGGAAGGATGTGCCGCCGCCATGGCCCGTCCCTTTCGCGTACGGGCCTGCCGAGGCCCCACGTGTCCGGTGGGTCAACGTACGGGGCGGCCTCCGCTCCCACAAGGAACCCTCGGTGACCGTCAGCCGAAGGAGGCACAAAGGTTTACGCGGGCCGCAGTATCACCTTGCCCTGGTTGACGCGCGACTCGATGATCTCGTGTGCCTTCGCCGCATCCTCCAGCGGCAGTTCCGCGTGGATATGCGGCCGCAGCCGGCCGGCCGCGAACAGCTCCCACAGTTCCTGCCGCCACTGCTCCATCAGCGCGGGCCGGTTGCGCGCTATGAGCGCCATCTGGAAACCGATGGCGGATTTCGCGCCCACCAGGAGGTCGTAGGCCTGGAGGGTGCCGCCGCCCGAGCTGTAGGTCACCAGCCGGCCGCCCGGCGCGAGCGCGGCCAGACAGGGAGAGAGCAGTTCGCCGCCGACCGCGTCCAGGGCGATGTCGACCGGGTCGCCCCAGGAGGCGTCCTCGTACGTGACGACCTCGTCCGCGCCCAGGGACCGCACGAACTCCGCCTTGGCGGGCGAGCCCACCGCCGCCACGACCCGCCCTGCGCCGCGCGCCCTGGCGAGCTGCACCGCCAAGTGGCCCACGCCGCTGGCCGCGCCCGTCACCAGCACCGACTCGCCTTCGGCCGGCCTGGCGGCCTCGTACGCCCCGAGGGCGACCAGGCCGCAGCGGACCAGCGCCACGGCGTCGGCCGACGCCGCCCCCTCGGGGATGCGCGAGGCCATCGCGGTGTGCAGCAGGGCGAAGTCCGCGTAACCGTCGCCGAAGCACAGGCCCGTCACGCGCTCGCCCACCGCGAACTCCGTCACCCCCGGGCCGACGGCGACGATCTCCCCGGCGACCTCGCCGCCCAGGCTCGCCGGCAGCGGCATTCCGCCCTCGCGCACCTTGCGGACGACGGGCAGCGTCACCCCGATCGCCTCGGTGCGCACGAGCAGTTCGCCCGGACCGGGCCCGGGGGCCTCGGCTTCTTCGACGCGCAGGACCTCGGGGCCGCCGTTCTCGTGATACCGGACGCGACGCATGGCATGCACCTCCACACAGCTCAGCAGGGGGTTGTTGGGGCTCCCATCGTTGGGATCCCCAACGACTGGATGGCTCCACCGTACACGACTTCATTGGAAACTCCAATGGTTTTCCGGATAGGGTCACCCCATGGCAGACACCAAGGCGCAGCGCACGGCGCACACCACGGACCCCACGCCCGCGCTGGACCGGATCCAGGCCCTCCCCAGCTGGCTGCTCAACCGTGCCTCCGCGCGCGGCCGCCGCCTCGTGGCGGAGGCGCTCGCGCGCGACGGGATGCGGATGCCGCACCATGCAGTGCTCTCCGCCGTCGCCGACCTCGAACCGGTCGCCCAGGCCGAACTCGGGCGCACCACCGGCTTCGACCCCAAGGACATGGTCGGCATCCTCAACGACCTCCAGGGTCACGGCCTTGTCACCCGTGCCCCCGACCCCAACGACCGCCGCAAGAACGCCATCACCCTCACTCCCGAGGGCCGCAAGCGCCTCACGCGCCTCGCCAAGCTCGGTGACGAGGCCAACGAGGCCTTGCTGTCCGCTCTTTCACCCGCCGAGCGTGAGCTCTTCCTCGCCCTCCTTCAGCGCGTCGTCGAGGGCATCGCAGGCGAGGAAGGCAGCTAGGCGCTCCATGTGAAGCGCGGTTCGTCGGCTGCGGGCTGTTCGTGGCTGGTCGCGCAGTTCCCCGCGCCCCTTCGGGGCGCGATCACACACCGTACTTCGCCAAGTCCGCTCAACATCCGGTTCACCTGTCCCCGCTCCCGACGGTGCCCCCTCACCCCAAGTCGATCCGCCCCTCCCCGGCATACACGTTCATCGACGCCCCCCGCAGAAAGCCCACCAGCGTCATCCCCGTCTCCGCCGCCAGGTCCACCGCCAGCGCGGACGGAGCCGACACTGCCGCGAGTACCGGGATGCCTGCCATGACCGCCTTCTGCGCCAGCTCGAACGAGGCGCGGCCGGAGACGACCAGTACGGTTCCGGACAGGGGCAGCAGGCCCTGTTGGAGGGCGCGGCCCACGAGCTTGTCGACCGCGTTGTGCCGGCCCACGTCCTCCCGCACGTCCAGCAGTTCGCCCTCCGGGGAGAACAACGCGGCGGCGTGCAGGCCGCCCGTGCGGTCGAAGACGCGCTGTGCCTCGCGCAGCCGTCCGGGCAGTTTCGCCAGAAGTTCCGGCGTCAGGCGTATCGGTGACGGGCCGTCGGCCACGGGCCAGCGGGCGGTGGTGCGGACGGCGTCCAGGCTCGCCTTGCCGCACAGGCCGCAGGAGGACGTGGTGTAGACGTTGCGCTCGAGCGTGATGTCGGGGACGGGCACGCCGGGGGCGAGGCGGACGTCGACGACGTTGTACGTGTTGCGGCCGTCCTCGGTCGCGCCCCCGCAGTAGACGATGTTGGCCAGTTCGTCGGCGCTGCCCAGGACGCCCTCGCTGACGAGGAAGCCGGCGGCGAGTGCGAAGTCGTCGCCCGGCGTGCGCATGGTGATGGCGAGGGGCTTGCCGTTCAGCCGGATCTCCAGCGGCTCCTCGGCCACGAGCGTGTCGGGGCGGGCGGTCGCGGCCCCGTCCCGGATGCGGATGACGCGGCGGCGTTCGGTGACCCGTCCCATGTCGATTAGTCCTGGTGTGCGTTGGCGGCAGTGTCCGGAGAACCGTCTCACGTGATGTGGGCCTCATCGGCGCCGGGCACCCTTCCCGCCGTCCGCACCGGGGCTACCGTTCGGTAGCAAGCGGTGAGCACCGCAGCGCCACCTTCCCCGCTTCCCCGCCCCGAACGACCCCGATCGTGCACCGAGAGCGGAGATCCGTGATGGCACCCACCCTTCCGCCCCTTCCGCGCGTTCTGAAACCCGGCACCGAATGGGCCACCGCCTGGCAGCGCTGCCGGGCCGTCGCCCCCGAGGCCTTCCGGGACGACCGCGTCCTCAACCTCTGGAACGGCGCCTGGCAGCTGGACGGCCGTCCGCTGCCCTCCGCGACCCCCGTCGACGGCACCCCGATCCCGGGCCCGCCCCGCCTCGACCGGGACACCGCCCACCACGCCGTGCGCGCCTCCCTGGACCAGCACCGCGCCTGGCGCACCCTGCCGCTCACCGAGCGCAGGGCGCGGGTGGACGCCGCCCTCGACGCCCTCGCCGAGCACCGCGACCTCCTCGCCCTGCTCCTCGTCTGGGAGATCGGCAAGCCGTGGCGGCTCGCCCGGGCGGACGTCGACCGTGCCGTGGACGGCGTGCGCTGGTACGTCGACGGGATCGACCGCATGCTCGCCGGGCGCACCCCGCTGTCCGGCCCCGTCAGCAACATCGCCAGCTGGAACTACCCGATGAGCGTGCTCGTCCACGCCGTGCTCGTCCAGATGCTGGCCGGCAACGCCGCCGTCGCCAAGACGCCCACGGACGGCGGTCTGGCGTGTCTGACCCTGGCTGCCGCCCTCATCGCCCGGGAGGGCCTGCCGCTGACCCTGGTCAGCGGCAGCGGCGGGGAGCTCTCCGAAGCGCTCGTACGTGCCCCGGAGATCGGCTGCGTGTCGTTCGTCGGCGGCCGCGACACCGGCGCCAGCGTGGCGATCGCCGTCGCCGACCTCGGCAAGCGGCACATCCTGGAGCAGGAGGGCCTCAACGCCTGGGGCATCTGGAACTTCACCGCCTGGGACGCTCTCGCCCCGCAGATCCGCAAGACGTTCGACTACGCGAAGCAGCGCTGCACGGCCTACCCGCGCTTCGTCGTGCAGCGCAGTGCGTTCGCGGAGTTCCTGGAGGTGTACCTGCCTGCTGTGCGGTCCGTGCGCCTCGGTCACCCGCTGGCGGTCGCCGACCCGGCGGACGCGCTGCCGGAGCTGGATTTCGGGCCGCTCATCAACGTGGCCAAGGCGGAGGAGCTGAGGGCCCAGATCGACGAGGCGGTGGATCGCGGTGCCGTCCCGTTGCACCGCGGCACGCTCGACGAGGGCTGCTTCCTGCCGGGTCAGAACACCCGGGCCTACGTCCCGCCGGTCACTCTCCTCAACCCGCCGTCGGCGTCTCCGTTGCATCACGCGGAGCCGTTCGGGCCCGTCGACACGATCGTCCTCGTCGACACCGAGGCGGAGCTGCTCGCCGCGATGAACGCGAGCAACGGCGCGTTGGTGGCCACGTTGTCGTGTGACGACCCTGCGGTGCACGAGCGCCTCGCCCCTCAGATCCGCGCCTTCAAGGTGGGCCGCGGCGTGCCGCGTTCGCGCGGCGACCGCGACGAGCTCTTCGGCGGCTTCGGGGCGTCGTGGCGCGGCGCGTTCGTGGGAGGGGAGCTGCTGGTACGGGCGGTGACGGAGGGGCCGGGGGAGGAGCGGGTGCCGGGGAACTTCCCGGAGTACCACTTGATGCCGTAGCGCCCCGGAGGGGCGCGGGGCAGCGTCGATACGCGACTCCGCCGCGTGGGCGCGATCAGCCAAGGACGGCCGGTGGTCACCGGATCGCTCAGCCGATCCCCTGTCGATCCGGTGCCAGGGCAAACGCACGCTCCGGTGCCTCCGGCACCACCCGCTCCACGGCCTGCGTCAGCAGCGCGCGGTGCCGTTCGAGCGGCGGGCGGCGTTCCTCGGGCGCCAGGAGCAGCAGGTCGTCCAGTCCGGCGATCAGACGGCGCGTCACCTGGGGCTGCACGGTGGCGCAGCCGCGGATCTCGGTGAAGCCGAGGTCGACCAGGTCCGTCCAGCCGGGCAGGTCCTGTACGAGCCGGATGGCGCCCTTGCGGTCGTGGTGGTGCAGCACGCCCAGCGGCCGGTCCGCGATGGCGGCCAGGAACTGGACGATGCGGTCCAGGCACTGGACGGCGGTGGTGGGGTCGTTGACGGCGGGGGAGAGGGCCCGCTGGGCGATGTCGGACAGTTGCCGCAGCCCGAAGCCCAGGTCCTGGTGGAAGGTGCGTTCCACACCGACCGACACGGTGTACCGGAGCGCCCGCGGCGGCGGCACCGTCCCGCCGTGCACGGCGAGCACCGGGGTGCCCGGCACCACGTAGTCGCCGATCCGGGGAATCAGCCGCAGCACCGTGCCGTGCCGGCGGGCCACGCGCACCAGGCGCGCGATGTGGACGTCCCGCAGCACCCCGGCCCGCCCCCGGTGCACGATCTCCGCCCCGGCGGGCGGGAGGGCCGGGGTGCCCGGGACGGTCCGTACGTGCCTGTCCAGCACGCGGAAGGACTCCCGGGTGATGCGGTCGATGACGTGGGCGACCCGCATCAGCCGGAGCGTGGAGTTCACGTACGCGACGAACAGCCCGAGGCTGACGAGCACCATCAGCACACAGAGGATCGCGGAGACGAACGGCACGGTCGACACCGTGCGCGGGTCGGTGTTCCCCTCGTACGACGCCTGCACCAGCAGTGCGAACAGGAACGTCGCCAGGAACACGGCGAACGTGCACTTGGTGATCCGGTTGCGGACGTACAGCCGCACCACGCGCGGCGTCATCTGGCCGGCCGCCATCTGCAGGGCGACGAGCGAGATCGAGAAGACGACGCCGACGAAGGTCAGCATGGCCGACCCCACGGCGCTGATGATCGTCTTGGCGTCGTTCGAGATCTTGATCAGCTCGTCGACGGAGCCGTAGTCCCCGTCCTCCTGCAGCAACCGGATCAGCTGGTGATCCAGCGCCAGCGCCCCCAACGCGAGCACCACGGCACCCACGAGCCCGACGGTCGGCGTGAACCAGAAGGTGTCCCGCAGGTGCTCCCGCAACGGCGACAAGGGGCGCGGCACGCGCCGCGGTGCGGAGGAGTGTCCGTCATTGCCCATAAACAGACCTTATGTCTGCGACGAAGCGCCTGGTCAACGGCACTCCGAAACCTTGATAGAGTTGTCCATGTCGCTGCGGGGAACGCCCCACAGAGACAAACACCTGGTCCGGGTGGCGGAATGGCAGACGCGCTAGCTTGAGGTGCTAGTGTCCTTTATCGGGCGTGGGGGTTCAAGTCCCCCCTCGGACACCAGCGTGATCAGACAAAACCCCTGCTCAGCGGGGGTTTTCCTGTTTTCCCAGACTGGTTCAGCGGTCGTCGTGACCAGTAGCGTGACCAGTAGGATTCGAAATTTTCCACGACCGGCGGCGTGACCAACCACGTGACCAGACCGGACGGGGCTCTTGGATCAGAGCGAAGGCGAGAGCGCGGGAGCGTTGAGGAGAGTCGCTCCGGCGAGGCCGATCCGGCTGGCGCTCGACGCGGCCAGCTTCTTCGCGCTCTCCGGACGCCGCCGACCGTAGCGGCTGAGGGTGTAGCCCACGGAGTGGTGCCGTGCGTTCGCGGACACCTCGACGGGGTTCTCCTTGGCGTCGAGGTCATTGTTGATCTTGCTGGCCCGCCAGTCGTGCAGCCGGAAGTCTTCCGGCAGGTGCAGCCGGGCCCGCAGGGTCCGCCAGCGGGCGGAGACCTTCTCCGGGTCCTGCGGGCCACCCGCCAGGCGGCCGGGCTGGAGCTTGAAGCCGTCGCGGGCGTGCACCAGCTCGTGATCAACCCAGCGGTCCCCGAGGCGCTCCTTCTCGTACTGCTGGCGCTCGTACTGCCACCACAGGACGCTGAGGAAGGCGTCGTCCACGTAGATCACTGCATCGGACTCGCCGTCCTTGGTCAGCTTCCGCAGCCGGAACGTGTTGCCCTCTTCGACCACGACGTACCGAAGCGTGATCGAACCGTCGTTCCAGTTGATCAGTGGCCACATCCACCCCAGAGGCTCGCTGCGGCGGTTTGAGGTCGCTGCGTACGACGACCACAGCGGGGCGTCTCTGAGGCAGTGGTGGTACAGGCTGTCGCATCGGCTGTTGCCGCAGGGCGTCCATATGTCCTTCAGGAAGCGGGCCGTCGACGAATCGTCCAGGGTGGGGAAGTCGGGCTCCGCAGCTTTGATCTTCCGCTCTGTCGGCGGCTTGGCCTCCCTGGCCGGGTTGTCCGTCAGCAGCCTCGTGGGGCCGGTGACCGACGTTAGGGCGGCGGAGATGATGTTGTGGATGTGCCGCACCGACTTGGGCCCCAGCGGCTTGCCCTGGTTCGTGGCGCAGGGCTCGCTCTGCAGCTGCTTGTAGAGCGCGGTCAGACGGTCACCCGTCACGTCCACCACCTTCATGTCACCGATGCGGGGCTTGATGTGGAGGCGGACCTTGGGCAAGTAGCCGTGGATCGTGGTGCCCTCGACCTCATGGCCTTCGAGCCACCGGTCGAGAAGACCCCCCATCGTCAGGTCCGCATCCGCGTGTCTGGCCTCTGCTTCGGCAGCGGCCTGGACCTGCTCCTCGTGTCGCTTGACCGCTTCCTCGCGCTCGATCAGCCACTTGTCCAGAGCCTTTGCAGCCGTGGTCTTGTTCTTGTAGTCGCGGCCTATCCAGGGGCGGACTTGCTGCCCCGTCTCCAGGTCTTCATGCAGCGGGGTTCTGACACCCCACGTGCTCGGCCGGCCACTCCTCTTGATCTCGACGGGCGTGCCGCCCCGGCCGTTACCTCGTCGCGCTGTCACGCGCTATGTCTCCCTTCCGACCAGGCCCCTGCCTGATCCGCAGTCAGTTTGACCATGACATACCCGGGTATGTCAACCCCGGGTTGTCTTAGGGTGTGGTGTAACTTGTTGACCATGACGGACCAGGTGAACGGCACGGAGGTCGTGCAGCAGCAAGGCGCATGGATCGTGCGTCTGTGGTGGCCAGCTGGGCCGATTTCGGGAGGCCCGCAACGGGTCACCATCGAGGCGGCCGACAGCGCGCCCCCTGGCGATGTGGCCCGCGGCGTCTCGACGACGATCCTGCGGAGGATCAATCCCGTTACCGCCACAGAGCAGGCCAGGGCCGAGGTTCCCGCATCGCCGGACCCGGAGGGCTTCTCCCGCAGGGGATCGGTCGCGCGCTCCCTGCTTGAGCACGAAGGGGTCTCAGCCGCATACCTGGCAGTTCTGGTGTCGCTGTACAAGGACATGGCAGATCGCGGAGCGAAGGCGTTGATTCCAGACCTTGCGGCGTTCATCGACCGGCGCCCGGACACGGTTAAGGCCCATCTCAAGCAAGCACGCCGGGACGGTTACCTGACGACGGTGGCAGGCAAGGCCGGCGGCGAACTCACGGCAGAAGCTCGTAGCATCCTCGAAACCGTCGACCTCGAAGCCGTGGCACAAGGCAGGTAACACGGCCGGGGCGATGCCGCCCCGGCCGTTTCATCATGCGGCTTGCTGGTCGATCCACTGCTCCAAATCAGCTGGACGGCAGCGGAGTTGGTTCCCAATGCGCTTGAACGGAATGCCTGCCTCGCGCCACTCGTTGTACACCCAGCTCAGCGGCTTACCGAGAAGATTAGCCACGTCCGTGGCCGTCATGAGTCGACTCACTCGTCGTCCTCCACCACGGCGACCTCGGTGGGCCGCATCTCGGATGCCCAGTAGTCCTGTGCCATCTCCTGCGCCACGATGTGCGGGACCCCGGACGTGGTGGCCTCCGTGTAGAGGGCTCCGGTGATGCGGGCGAACATCAGGGCCGCAGCCCCGCGCTTCTCTATGAGGGTCTGGTTCAGCTCATCCTCAATGGTGGAGACGAGTTCTTCGAAGCCGTCAGGGTTGCTCAAGTTGGTCCTTAGTGCTTGGTGTTGCCGTTGTACAGGTCGCCCCAGGAGCGTCCGGCGATCTCGGGTTCGGCGGGGATGAGGAGTCCCTTGTAGGTGAACTCCATGATTCGGGCGGTCTTTTGGGCGAGTTCTTCGGCCTGGTCTTCGGGGAATGCGAATATGAATTCGTCGTGGATGACGAGCTTGGTGTGCTTCGAGTAGTCGTGTCGGTCGAGTTCGATCATGGCTCGGGCTGTGACGTCCCGGCATGAGGACTGGATGCGGTAGTTGAGGGCCGAGTAGGGTCTTGCGCGGTCGACGGGGAGTCGTCGGCCGGTTGCTGTCCAGATGTATCCGTGTCTCCGGGCTTCCCGTTGCAGCTTTTCCGAGAATCGTTTGACTGCGGGATAGGTCTCCTCGAAGCCGGTGATGACTTCTCGGGCCTTGGCAACGCTGAGTCCGCACGTCTCGGCGATGTTCCGCGGTCCGCTGCCGTAGACGTAGGCGAAGTTGACGGTCTTTCCCACGCTCCGGGGAACCCCGGAGGCATCGGCGGTTATCTGGTGAAGGTCAAGGCCTTCGTGAAACGCCTTCAGCATGGTCTCGTCGCCGCTGTCGGCAGCCAGGAACCGCAGCTCCATGTTGGAGTAGTCCGTCGAGACGATGACGAAACCGGGTTCAGCCACGAAACAGCCTCGGACGTAACCCGAGCCCTTCGGGAAGGTCAGGGCCGGGATGGATCCGGATACGGACATGCGGGCCGTCCGGGCGCCAACGGTGTTGAAACTGCAGTGCACTTTACCGTCTGGGCCGCGGCCGGCGAGGGCCCGGTCGAACCAGGTCGTTCGCCACTTCGCGGCCTTCTTGGCCTCCTTCACCGCATGGGCTAGTGGGTGCTCGATCTCGGACAGGACTGCATCGTCCATCGCGAGGTTGCCCTTGGGTGTCTTCTTCGTCAGCCGCACGCCCAAGCCCGTGAAGACTTCGGCTAGTTGCTGGTTCGATCCGACATTTTCGACGCCAAAGCCGCGTGCCATCTCCTCGTAGCGGTCCTGATTCCAGGTCAGTTCCGCGGACCGTTTCTCGGCGTATTCGGAGTCGACGAGCAGGCCGTTGCGCTCGTACTTGGCTGCGATGTGGGCGGTCCGGTTCTCCCAGGAGACCAACCCCCTGCGCCGAGATCTGGCCGGGACCTTCGGCATGAGGATGCGGAACAGGCGGACGGCGAGGATGGGGTCCATCCCGGCGTAGAGGCAAAATCCGTCGTGCCCGGTCGGGACGGTCCTCCACACGTCTGCCTTCTTGACCTTCAGTTCTTTCGCGATTCGGGTCATGGACCCCTTGACGGCATCGGCTACCTCCTCGCTGATGTAGTGCCTGGCGAGTTCTTCGAGCTTGAGGCCGGGCCCGGCTTCCTTGACGGCGCGCGGGTCGACGAGGTGGGCGATCAGTTGGGTGTCCCAGGACTTCGGTGCCAGCTCCTCCATAGGAATGTCGAGGCATTTTTCGGCGACGTGGAGGTCGAAGTTGCCGTTGTGGGCGACGAGCCGGCGAGCCGTGCGCAGGGCCCAGGCGGCGGCGCGGGCGTACGGTTTCCCCCTCTCGACCGGCAGGACGAACGCTTCACTGTCGTTGCCGAACTGCCAGAGCCGGGCGCGGAATTCGCCGATGTCTGCGTTCCACCAGTCGAGGCCCGTGGTTTCGCTGTCGTGGCCAAGCAGGTCCTGGTTGGCGAGGACGAAAGACTCGAACTCAGGTAGGTCTTCCTCGGTTTCTACGACGTGGACGCGGACTTGCTGTCCATTGATCGGGTGGGTGATGAGCCTCATGTACCTCCGGGTCCGGTGGGGGCGGGCAGCACGTGCCCCCACCCACCGGTAGGTCTCGTTTCAAGTTATTGGGTAAAGAAAATCGGCTAGTTGGCCCGGAAGCTGCCATCCTTCTGGCGCCAAAGGGGCGGGCACTGCGCCGACTTGTCGAGTCCGCGGCCTCCACAGAAGTAGGCGGCCCAGCTCCCGCCGTCCTTGAAGTTCCGCGGGCCGTGGTCGCAGGTGTGACCACCGTTGTCACCACCGGGGCCGGCGGGGACGACCTTGCCGTTCTCGAACCGCTTCGGGGCCGGTGCGGGGGCCGAAGCCGAGCCGAGCGAGGCGAAGTAGCTGCCGACCTTCGCCGCCGCGTCCACCAGCTGCTTGACCTCATCCTTGCGGTTCAGCTGGGCCAGGGCATCGGCGACGTCCCTGCCATCGATGGTGATCCACGGGGCATCAAAACTGGTGCCGCCCTTGAGCGTCACGCGCACCCGGTTGCCGTCCGTCATCGGCTTCTCCATGGCGCTCGGGGCGTGCGCGGCAGCGTTCGTCACGGGGGCAGTGGTCATAGGCATCTCCTCGGGTGCGGGGGTGTTGGTCTCGGCGTCCCACGGGGAGACGTCGGCGAACGGGTTGTCCAGGGTCATTAGTTACTCCGGTGGTTCAGGCGGCGCGGGTGCGAAGGCTGCGGTTCATATACTGGGCGAGTGTGACCGCGGCTCGGCTGAGGGCCTGTCGGTCGGCCTGGTCCGCGACGGGCAGGCCGTAGACGAACCTGCGCATCAGGAGCTCCTGGTACCGCACGGAGAGTTTCTTGAGGGAGGCTGCGGCATCGATGCGTGCCGACACCATGTTGTCGGTGACGCGGGCCTGAAGGAGGTCGTCCTTCCTGCCCATCATTGCCGCGATCTCTTCATCGGTGTAGATGAAGGACTTGAGCGCGGCCTTGGCCTCGTCCGGGGTGTAGTAATACTGGTCGTCAAGCAGGTCCCGGTAGTTGCGTTCCCTGCTCGCGTACTGGGTTCCGGCCTTGTGGAAGATCTTCCAGAGGAAGTCTTCCTTCTCGTAGTTGGCTTCGATGGCCGGCCGCTGCTCGTAGGCGTGCAGCAGGATCGATTGCTTGACGTCGTCCTTTTCGACGACGCTCCACTTCTCCGCGATGGAGTGTGCAACCTTGTCGGCGAGGCTGGCGAGGTACGACCAGTCGAGGTCGACGGTCTCAGGCTGCAATGCGTGTCTCCTTCGAGGTGGTGAAGTGGCCCTTGCGGTTGCGCTTGATGGCGCCGTAGCGGTCGCCGTCAGCGACGAAACTTCCGTCGCGCTCTACGTAGATGGGCACGGGGACCGCGGAGTACTGGCCGACGAGGAGCTTGCCGAAGCCCTTCTGCCAGTTCGCCACCCCTCCGGCCAGGTACTGCGCCTTGGACTCGTCCATGAGGTGCCCGACCTCGAAGCCGAACAGGACGCGGCGGCGCTTGCCGACCCCGACGGTTTCCGGGGACACCGCAAGCTTGTGCGTGTGGCCCATGACGACGCTGTTGTCGAGCTTCTTGACCTTGCCTGCGGCGGTGCGGCCGGGGAGCTGGTTGAGGCCCTTGAGCTCGTGTCCGTGCATGGCGAGCCATCCGGGTGCGATCTCGGTGAAGGGCGGCAGGACATCGATGTCCAACTCTTCGAATCCGAGGAGGACATCGACGTCGAATGCGCGGCTGGAGGCCAGTGCCGGCGCGTACTTGCGGAGGTAGTCAGCCGGTCGTGCGTCGTGGTTGCCGACGACGAACTTGATGGGGCCGTCATAGCTGTTACGGAGGTCGGCCAGCAGGGCCTTGCCGCCCTCGGACTCCCGGAAGACGTCGTTCTCGAACTCGGCGCGGGTGGCCTTGGACCAGCGGCTCGGTGCCGCGTAGTCCATGAAGTCACCGATGATGAGGACCTCGCCCGGCTGGCGTTCCTTGATGTACTGCCAGAGGTTCCGGACGGCGCGCCGGTCGTGAAGGGGGTACTGGATGTCGGGGACGATGGTTATCTCTTTGACGCTCACAGGACCTCCTTCAGGCGCTGGATCTCGGTTTCGAGGTACTGCTTGGCGTTCTCCAGGTGCTTGATCACCGTCGCGATGTCGATGTGCTCGCCGGGGTCTTGGCTGGTGACGGCGGCCCGCATCGTCTTCTGTGCTGCCTCCGAGTCGATGCCGTGCGGGAATCCGCTCGTCTCGTCGAGCAGGCGTCGGCCGGGGTTCTCCTCAGCGGTGTGGGTCAGTTCGTTGTCGTCGAAGCACAGGGTTCCGCCGTGCTGGAACTTCACTTCGTTCGGGTAGAGGCGGCATTCGTGAATGGCGTGGATGGCTCCTTGTGTTCCGTCAAAGAGCCAGCTGGATGCTTGTCCTGGGACTCCTCTCACGGTCACTTGGTCGCCCGTCTTGAACTTTCGTGTCATCAAACTCCCAGCTTTGTTCGGTATGCCTTGTGTCCGAATTCGCGGATGAATCGGTTGCTGTCGTATCCGTCCGTATAGTCGATGGGTACGGCGTTGGGCAGGCGTTCACAGGTCTTCTCGTTGAACTGGCGGCCTGCCCGGTCTCCGTCACCGAGAGAGAAGACGGCCCTGAATCCTGCGAAGGCGGGGGTGAAGTGGTCTTTCCAGCTCGATACGCCCGGGACTGAGGTGGCCGGGACTCCGGCGACTTCGGAGGACATCGCGTCGAACTCGCCTTCCTTCAATGCAACATGGGGGCTGGGCTGAATCAGTGCCCATGTGTTGAACAGGTGCGGCGGGTGCCCTGGGATCCCCAGGTATTTGGGGTGTCCTTCGTGTTCCTCTTCGTGGGGTTCGCGGTAGGCGCCGTCAGGGTGTTTGACGCAGCTGTCTGCGATGCACCGGAAGCGGATGGTGGCAACGGCGTGTTCTCCAGCGGCCGGCCTCAGATAGGGGATGGACAGGCGGCCTCGGTACTGGTCATGTCCGGTGATCGGCTCGGAAACGTAGCCGAGTTTGAACCTGTCCGCCACGGATCCCAAACCGCGGTGGACTATGTACGGTTCGGCTGGGCTCTCCTCGTAGGAGCTGTGGTACCGCTTGGCTGCAACTACCAAATCGGCCTTCGGCGATGCGCGTCGCTTCAATGAACTTCACCCCCTCTTCCTTCTGAATGACATCGATCGAGTCCAGGGACAGATCACAGGCAAAGCAGTGAACCCGGTCCTTCTCGAAGTTGATGGCTGCGGACGGTGTGCTTTCGTCGTGGAACGGGCAGAGGCACTTCACCCACCCGGCGCGCTGCGGCGGCGCCTGCCACTGGGGGCAGTAGTGGACGAGGACTTCGGCGATGGGCGGCTTGGCGGGGCTACTCACAGTCGCGCTCCGGTCTCCCGCCGACTTTCGGGGTACTGGCATGAGCGGGGTGTTTCATTTCGGCCTCTTGTCTTCGTGGTAGCGGAGTCCTATGTGGTGCTGTGCGGGCGGGTTTTCGAGGTAGACGGCTGCTGCGCGGAGAATCTCGGGGCGGTCTCGGGCCGCTGTGAGGAGACGGCCGTTGCACATGCGGCAGAGCAGCCCTCGCACGAGTCCGGTTTTGTGGCAGTGATCTACGCTGAGGCGCTGCCGACGTGTTCCGTCGCAGATGGCACAGCGGCCTTCTTGCAGTTCGAAGAGCTGGTCGTACTCGCCGTGCAGCAGGCCATATGTTGTCTGTATGCGGGCTTCGTGGCTGGCCTTGCTTCGTGCCTGCTTGCGGCACGGGGCGCAGATCTTTCCTCGTCCGAGGAAGAACTTCTCGGCTCTGCTGCGCGCGCAGCGTGTGCATCTGCGGTAGCCCGGCCGGATCACGCCTTCACTGCCTGCCGTATGCGGCGGTCGTGGGCGAGGTCGTCCAGGGCTCTGGCTGTGGCGGCAATTTCTTGCGCGTCCACCGTGCGGACCCAGCGTGCCCCTCCTTTTTGCGGGTAGACGTATACGGCCCTCCCGTGGCAGTGCGTCAGGTCACGTGCCAGCCGGTCAAAGGCCACGGGCCGGCCGGTGAATTCCACGACGGGGACTGTCGTCTGACTGTGGCACTCGACGGAGCGGTCATCCAGTTCTGGAAAACGGACTGCGATGAGGCTTGCGGGCTCGACGGTAAATCGGTAGCCGGGGCGTATGTGAGTCATTCCGTCTTCCCTTCTCGCGGTCGCCCTCTATGGCGCCACTTGGATCATTGCCTGGCTGGTCAGAACGCGACCTCGGTTTCGAGATCAGTCAGTCGGATGTTGCGTGTGTTGAAGTCGAACGAGGCGTAGGTCTCCCCGCTGGAATCCTCGAAGCCTTCGCGGTTCTTCACGGGGCTGATGTGGAGGGTTCGGCCATCCATGCCGTCGATCTCCTTGTGGATGGTGAGGATCAGGGAGGGGACTCGTGAGATCTTTCCCTTGATTCCTGACTGGGGGATCGGTTTGAGGCCGTCGGAGTATTCGCCGATGACATGGTGTGTGGCCATCACGTGAGCGTGTGTCTCGCGGGCCATCTCGGAGAGGTAGTCGCAGAGTCCTTCGAGTCCGAAGGTGTAGCTTTCGGCGCTGTTCGTGGTACCGGCGTCGATATTGCTCAGGTTGTCGATCACCACAAGGTGGGGGCTGACGCCGAACACTTCCTCGTAGCAGGCAAGGTGAAGTTCGAGTTCTGCGGGGGTCGGGCGGGCGCTGTAGTTGAAGCGTTGCCACCAGCGTTTGGCTAGGGCGGACTCGTAAGCGTCGAATTGATCGGCGTGGAGTTTCGCCTTGATCTTTGTGGCGTCGTCGCCGGTGAGGATGGCGGTTGCTCTGACGAGCTGGGTTGCGGCGGTGGAGTCGGCGGAGAAGTACAGGGTCGGTACGTTGCTCTGGATGGCCAGGTTGATGGCCACCACGGACTTTCCCGTCCCTGCTGCCCCGGCGATGACCGAGAGCTCTCCGCGCCGGAACTCCGACTCCAGCTTGGTCAGGCCTTTGAAAGGGGACGGAAGGGGTTCGCCTGCCGCCCCCTTCATGCGTACCGACTGGCTGAGCGAGTACATCAGGCTGCGTACCCTGCCTGCCCGGCGCCCTCTATTGCCATGTCCCGCAGCCATTCAAGGTGCTCGTCCTTGATGGTGCACTCCTTCGGCTTGCGGCCGTAGTCGGACCAGAAGTGTTCGAGCTTGAACCGGTCGAGGTACGGCTTGGCGGGCCAGAGGATTTTGGCGCTGCCGGTGCGGGTGAGCACGCAGCGGTCGGTCAGGGCTTCGATGAAGTCCTTGCGCCGGCTGATGCCGTGCTCGGCGAGGTCTTCCTTCAGGAACTTGAAGGCATCCGAGATGAGGTAGGAGCCGCCCTTGTAGCGGAGGAACTTCTCTGCCTTCTCTGCCTTCGGCTGGACGGCCAGGAGTTCGGCCTGTGCTTTCTCACGGGCTTCCATCTGGTCGGCGTAGGCGCGAAGGGCATCAGCGTAGGTCTGCGGCACCTGGGGGGCCGTAGCTATCTCGGCCTCGCGGGTCTTGACGGCGAAGTAGGTCTGAGCGGCGGCGATTTCGGGCTTTCGGGGGTCGCCGTTCATCGCGACCATGTAGCAGCCGTAGCGGGTCAGCCGGTAGTCGGCCACCTGCCGAAGGGCCCCGGATCCCACCCGGACCATTTTGCCGGCGCTGGCATAAAGGTGCTGACCTGCGGAAACGCCGGTGTTCTCGATGGCTGCACAGGCCCTGTCGATGGCCTCCTCGAAGCGACGCCACTGGGTGTACCCGAGCATCGGCTGAAGATCGCGGGCCGACCAGAACTCGCCGCCCTGGTCGTCGCTCTGCCTGATGGAGTCGAAGAGGCTGACGTTCGTGTCGGTACTGGCGAGGATGCTCGTCGGCCGCATCGCGTGGTCTCGCTTCAAGAAACTCTCCAAAAGAAAGGCCTGCCGGGGTGTCCGTCAGGCGAATGCCGCAGGGGCTGAAAATGCGGGAGGAAGGGCGTTGCGGCCTGCCCGTCCTCCCGTGAACCGCTGGCCGCAGGCCGATGGCTCAGATTCCGAAGCCCCGCCCTGCATCACAAAGGGGGGCACCACGGAACCTGAGGTCTCGTCTCAAGAAACTCTCCAAAAAATAAGCCCGCGTCAGGCGGTGGTGATCAAGGTACGTGAGAGTTGATCATGGATCAACTGCTATTTGTACGTGCAGGCGTGGGATACGTCACAGAAGCGGCAGAGGAATCCGGGGCGGGCGGGGAAGTCGCCGCGCTTGACTCCGGCGTCCATGGCGGCGAAGCGTTCGCCGACACGTTCTTCGGTGGCATGGCCGAGCTGGACGGGGCGCGACAGGTTGCCGTTCTTGGCCAGATACCAGTCACCCCTTTCGACGGGCACGTTGTAGACCTGCTCGACGGCGGCCTTGTACGTCTCAAGCTGGAACTTGCTTTTGGTGCTTCCGGTCTTGAGGTCGCGCACCCTGAGCGTGTCGTCAGGTTCCGCGATGAGCTGGTCGATGTAGCCCTGGACCTTCACCCCGCCCAGCTCGGCCATGAAATGCAGTTCAAGGGCCGGCTTGCCGCTCGGGGTGGTCCACACCTCGGGCTGGTGCTCTGTTGTCCATTCGACGTAGCGGCGCGTCTGCTGCTGGCCCAGGTGGTAGCGGACCTCGATGTCCTCTCCGCCGGAACGGCCGGCGCTGAGCCACCGGTCGGTGTCCGGCTCCCGCTCCAGGTCCCGGTTGACGAGCGTGCTGTACTCCTCCGAGAAGACCGAGACAGCTTCATCGGCCGTCATGGTCCGCCCCGAGGCCTCGACCGCCTCAGCCGAGCTGTGGAACGCCGTGCCGTGATGCGACCACCCGGCCGGCCGGGGCTGCACACGTTCAACTCGCCGCAGATAGAACTTCCATGGGCATTCCTCGTACTGCTGGGTCTGGGACACCGAGCGGGTCTGGGTTTCGATGCTCAGGGGGTCACCTCCGGGTGAATGATGTAGAGGGTGCTGTGGGTGCTGCCGAGGAAATGGCTGTTGGCCCGGGGGGCGTGCTCGGTCTCCACGATGGCCTTGCGCCACTGGGGTATGCCCTCCGCGCGGAAGACGAGGTCGATCCCCCGCTCGCAGTCGGCGGTGGCCCGGTCGCTGACCACCAGGTGGTAGTGACTGGACTCCCGGGAGGCGACTTTGCAGATCAGCACGCCGGCGGTCTGGAACAGGTACCTGGCGGGTGCAACGTACGGGGCGCTGCGTATGGCCTCGGCAAGTCTCCGGGCGGCAGGAGGCGGGGCAGGCGCCATGACACAGCGCATGGTCATGCGGATATCTCCTCGTGAGGGGGTAACGCAACGGTGCCCGACGCGGTGGGGGGCGTCGGGCAGAGGTGACGGTCAGTCAGTGTCAGAGGCCCGTGCCCGTTCCGCTGCCGACGGTGCGCGCGAAAGACGCGGTATCGGAGACCGGGGCTGTTCCCACCCGGGGGTTCCTGTGGCGTCCTGTTGTCCGCAGGACACAGCGAGGGCTGGCCGCGCCTCCCATTCGCAGTACCTCCCACCGCGCCGGGGCCGGCACCGCCGGCCTGCCCACCTCGTTGACACTGCTGCGATGTTCCGGCAGATCCCCGCATCCCCTAAGAGACCACCAAAAACCTGATCGAAGCGACTGTTTTACGGTCAGTCACCGTTTGTAGAGAGCATGTATCCCCAAGTGGACTATGTCAACTAGAGTGCACAAGCACCCTGAATGCTAACTTCGGCCACTGACAGCGCCCCTGCCTCGCGAGGCTGCGCAACCAGATCACGACGGACCCATCATGCCCACGTTCGCTTCGAAGCTCGCGTTCCTGTTGCGGCGGAAGCCGCGTCCGGACGGGAAGTTGTTGTCGAGCCGTGACATCAGCGGGGCCATCCGACAGCTCCCCGGCTACACCCGGGGCGGCTCCCATGGCGCCGTCGCCAAGATGCTGCGGGGCGAGGACGACAACCCCACGGTCAGCACTCTCACCCAGCTGGCTGCCGTCCTTGATGCACCGTCAGCATTCCTGCTGCCGGACTGGGACGACATCACCGCCCTCGATGTCCTGCGCAACAACGCGGCGGCCCGCGACATCGCCCGGCACCTGCACGGCTTGCCGCCGGAGGAACTCGCTGCAGTTCTGGCGTTCGTCCAGGAGCGCCGTCGGCAACTCGGCCTTGAGCGCCAGGTACCTGCCGAGGCCGTCAGTGAACCGGAGCCTCCCCCCGCTGCACCGCCCCGACGCCGCCGTACGAGCAGGGAAGCTGCTGACTACGCGGCAGACACGTTGGAAGGTTTCTGAGAGTTGAACGGCACCACCACATCCACCAGCACGCCCTGGGACGGGGTGATCTTCACCAGCGTCGCTGTGCTCGGAGCACTGGTCACCGTGCTCTGCCTGATACGGGCCAGACGCGCACCGACCGTCGCCAACAGATCGATCACCGTCGCCTTCGGCATCTGCACCGTGGGCGTCACCTTCGCCATCCCGGCCGTCCACCAGGCCGCTGAGGACATCACCGGTGTCGACAACATCGGAAAACTCATCGCGCACATCTGCGCAGTTCTCTGGTCCGCCGCGCTCCAGGTCACGATGGTCGACATCGCCTATGACCCCAGCTACCTGCGCACGGCCATCTACCAGCGCGCGAGCGTCGCCGCCGTCGTCCTCATGGCCATGATCCCCCTGTGGCTCAGCGCCAACCAGCCGGGTGTTGAGTTCACCACCGCCCACGCCGCGGACGTCAAGGTACGCATCTACCTGCTCATCTACCTCGGATACGTCTTCATCACGTGCAGCGAGCTGATGTTCATGTGCGGCCGGTCCTCGTTCCTGAACTGGCCCGGACGGCCCTGGTCGTCCGTCGGCTACGGATCATCCGCCATCGCCGCGCTCTTCGGCATCGCCTACACCGTGTCCAAGGGCTCCTACCTGATCGCCTACACGATCGGCTCCCCCTGGAGCCTCAGGGCCGAAGAGAAGATCTCACCGCTCCTGAGCGGAATCTCGATCATCTTCCTGTTCATCGGCCTCACACTCCCCGTTTTCGGCTGGCTGCTCCGCAAAGCCCGCCCGAAGCCCGGCGCCCAGACCGCCCAGGCCTGACCCCGCATACGACAGTGCCCCGGCAACTCGCCGGGGCACTCGCGGGCATCAGACCGTGCCGTCCTCCACTTCGGCGACCGGCAACTCCATCGCCCACTGCATCTCCGCATCCGGCAGCTCCTTGCCCGCCGGCCACCGCAGAACCCAACGGCCGTCTGAAGACTGCCGCTTCGCGTACTTCCACCCAGACGACTCGCTGTAATCCACGACTTCGTTCTCGCGGGTCAGCCTGCGCACCAGCTGATCAGCCTTCCTGGCCTCGGCCGCACTGACCGTCGCATCCCCCAGCCGACACCGCAGGTAGACCTTCAGGGCCCTGACCGGCCACCCACGCCGATGCAGCTCCTGCACGTCCCACACCTCGGCAAGCAGCGAGTTGACCCGGGGATGCACCGGGCGCCTGCGCAGCCCCTTCTCGACCAGGAGCGCGTTCACCGCCTGAGGCTTGACCTTGTACTCGTCGGCAATCTCACGGTCGGTGTAGCCCAGGTGGTACAAGCGGGCGAGCTGCTCGTCTGACGGCAACGTTCGGGGCCTGGCCACGTGACATCCTCCCGGGGTCGGTGTTCTTTCGAGAGGGCGCCTCGTCGGCGGTCGCCGCAGAACGATGCGTGACGCTACCACCGACCAGGTCTCCTACCAAGTTACTCAGTCACCGCCAACACGCCTACCCCAAAGTGATCTAGGTCTCACTTACCCTTCTGGGCCTCATCCCGGCCTCCGTTAACACCTACATACTTAATGAGAAAGGATCTCAGAGAGAAAATGAACTTCAAACTTCCTTCTTGTTGATCTCCTGAATCCTTCTCATTTTTTAGTTGAGATCCAAGAAGGGCCAAGAGGCCCCTGCTGCCAGAACAGCAACCAGCAGGGGCCTCACCATTCGGTCCGCCACGGCTGATCCCCGTGGCGGGTGAAGGCGGGGTCGCCACCTGCCGGAGCCGCGGTGTGTGGAGCGCACGCGAGCCCCGAAAGCCCCGTGCAGGGGTGAGTACCGGGCTGAGGAGCGGGTTCGAATCCCGCCGGCTCACCATCACGGAAGGAGGCCACGATGCCCCGAGCGAAGAGCATCTGCATGACGGTGGGCTGCACTTCCGTGACGACTCGTTCCGGCCGGTGTGAGACACATGCACCGCCCAAACGGACCTGGAAGGCCTCCGCGAGGAACCTCAGCCGCCCCGGCGACGCCCACAGGCGCCGCGCCCTGGTGCTGGCCCGGGACCGTTTCCGCTGCCAACGCTGTGGTTCGCGCACGGACTTGGAGGTCGATCACCGGGTCCCGGTGTCCCGCGGGGGCACCTGGGACCTGTCGAACTTGTGGGTCCTGTGCCGTGACTGTCACTACCAGAAGACGTACTTCGAGGACCGGGCCTAGATGGTCCAGCAAGGGGGCCCCGCCGTCACGCGGGGCCCCTTTGGCGGCCCCGGTTGTAATCCCTCTTCCGAATGGTTGAGTGCCGGGGCCTGGCCAGTCACTCCATGTCGGACTGCCCGCCAAAACCCTACCTTCCTGACGTTCCATTAGGTGTTGCTTTTCCGACCATCATCCCGCCCGTGAGCAGAGGGAGGCCCTGTTGCCGCGTTACATCGGCCTGGACGAGAACCGGCTGTACCGGACCGTCGTCACGAAGGTGATCGCGGCCAACCGGTTCGGTCCCGAGCAGGTCTACACGTTCTCGGAGGGCCCGTACACGACCGCGGGACAGGCCCACAGCCGTCTGACGTATCACGAGCGCCGGGCGGCGCGGTCCCAGAGCTCGACGCATAACCGGTTCACCGTGGCCGGCTGGGTTGAGGCCGCTGATGTCGTGTGGGAGCCGCTGGCGTGATCAACGCGAACCACGACGGTCGAACCCTCGAAGGACGCCTGTACCAGGACATCCGCGATGTGTGGCGGGACCTGATGGTCTACCGGGATACCCCGGATGCTGTGAAGCAGATCGTCCGTAACGCCTCCATTGACCGCTGGGTAATCGATAGGGGTGGTCCGTGATGCCGTCTCGACGTGGTCCGGCGCCCAAGCCCAACGCCCGACGAAGGAACACCGAGCACGCCTTGGGCGAGCACGAGCTGTCTCCTGTTGCTGGCGAGGGCCGGGCTCTGCCCAAGGCGTTGGGCATTCAGACGAACGCGGCCAAACGGTTTTGGAAGACGTGGTCCAGTGCTCCGCAGACTCAGCATTGGCTGGAGACGGATTGGGCTGAGCTGGAGCTGACGACGAAGTTGGTCGATCACTTTTACGCCGGTGAAGTGCGGCTTGCTGGTGAGATCCGGCAGCGCGTGGGCAAGTGGGGCGCGACGACGGAGGACAGGGCCCGGTTGCGAATGGATTTCGCCAGGCAAGCGGAGGACGAGGCCCACAAGGCCGCCCAGGAAGCCCGCACCGTCGACCTGGACGAGGAACTGTTCAAGATGCTTTCCGAGCGCTGAATGAGGGGGTGAGGATTTGCCCCTGACCGGGAACATGCCGCACGGCGTCCCTCACCCCTCTCGGAGTCTCGGGTACGGCATCATCCGGTGGTGCCGCCGCTACATCCTTCAGCCCGACGGCGAGAACGCCGGCCAGCCGTGGCGGTTCAGCCCGGAGCAACTGCGCTTCGTTCTCTGGCTCTATGCCATTGACGAGAATGGCAAATGGCTGTACCGGTCCGCTGCTCTTCGCCGTGCGAAGGGATGGGGCAAGACTCCTCTGCTGGCGGCCCTGGCGATCGTCGAGTTCATCGGCCCGGCCCGCTTCAGCCACTTCGACGAGAACGGGCTGCCGGTCGGCAAGCGGGTACCGCTCCCCCTGGTGCAGATCGCTGCCACCAGTTTGGATCAAACGGCTAACACCCGGGATATGATCCGGGGCCAACTCGCCGAGTCCCCGGCCGAGAAGGAATACAACCTCGACATCGGCAAGGGGATCATCCAGTTCAAGGACGGTCGGCCGGGTCGTATCGAGCCGGTCACCTCGTCCTCTCGTGGTCTTGAGGGGGCGAGGCCCACCTTTGCTGGGCCCCGGCAGGAACGTTCCTGCCGGGGCCCAGCTGCTGCCTGTCGTTGTTTGCGATGAGGTCCACCACTGGGTGGACAACAACCAGGGGACCTACGTCTGGGAGACCCTGGACCGAAACGTCCAGAAAACCGCGGGCGCTGGCTCGCGGCTGATCGAGACCACCAACGCTTTCTCCCCTACCGAGAACTCGATCGCTCAGCGGACCTTCGAGGCCGCGATGGAGCTCGGGGCCAAGGGCATCCTCTACGACTGCCGGGAGGCAGAACGGGACGTCGACCTCAAGGACGAGGCTGCCGTCCGGGCCGCCGTCATCGACGCGTACGGCGATTCCCACTGGGTCGACGTCGACGGCATCGTCGCCGCGGTCATGGACCCGCGCACGTCTGCGGCCGTCGCCTACCGCTACTACCTGAACAACATTCAGGAGAACGCCGACGGCTGGATTGCCAAGGCCGCATGGGGAGCATGCTTCCACGACGAGGATCCGATCCTCCCCGGTGATCAGGTCGCCCTCGGATTCGATGGAAGCATCCGAGGAGACAGCACAGGGCTCGTAGGCGCCAGATTGCGGGACGGCAAGTTGTTCGTCCTGCACCTCCAAGAGAACCCTCGCGACCCGAAGCGGCCTGACTGGGAGGTTGATGTCCTGGCGGTCGAGGCCGCCATCAAGAAGGCCTTCGGGACTTACCGTGTCGAGTGGATGTATGCCGATCCGCCGTATTGGCAGGAAGCCATTGGCCGTTGGGCAATCGAGTACGGAGACGACCGTGTCTTTGAGTACTGGACCAACAAGCCGACGCGGATGTGTGAGGCAACGGAACGGCTTCACTCTGCGGTGATGGTCGGCGACGTCAAGCACGACGGAGACCTCGACCTGACGCGTCATGTGCTCAACGCGGTCACGCGTGAGGTGCCACAGGGAATCTTGATCACAAAAGAGTCGCCGCGTTCCCGGAAGTTCATCGACCTGGCCGTCTGCGGCATTTTGGCGTTCGAGGCTCGCGCCGACGCGATTGCCGACGGCCGAATGCGCATCCAGCGCCGTCGGGTCGTCGGCTACTGATTCCGTACTTCCCATAGACCGGGCCGGCCGGGTGAGACTGCTCCCCGGTCGGCCTGCGCACGCTGACCCGTGCTGCCGTGCACCCAAGCTCTCTTGCTCGGGTGATCGTCGGACCGACGTGAGGTCAGTGCATTCAAGGGGGCCGCACCGCCCATTAGTAACCGGCGCTCCTTCGGGGGCGTGTGCCGAACGGGGTTGCAAGCCCGTGCGGTCCCCTTTTCTGCCCGCCTAGCCCAACTGGTACGAGGCGCACGGCTCAGACCCGTGATGTTCCCGGTTCGACCCCGGGGGCGGGCACTCATCTCTCAAGCACAGCAATAGGGGGTGCCGTTGATCGTTCCGCCGAACGGCTACACCGCGGTGGGCCCGCCAGAATCTCCTGTCGACTGGCTCGCCTATCTCCACGGCAAACTAACCAACCTGCTCCCGGAGATGCAGCGGTACGCCGAGTACTACGAGGGCGATCATCAGCGGCTCGCGTTCTCTCAGGCCCGCTACAAGGCGGAGTTCAGGGAGGTCTTCGAGAACTGGCGTGACAATTTCTGTGGCTTGATCATCGACTCGGCGACCGAGCGCATGATCGTCGAGGGCTTCCGAATACCCGAGTCCCCGGGCACCGACAAGGAAGCCCGGGAGTTCTGGCAGCGCAACAGCCTGGACGTGCTGTCCACCGCGGTGCACCTGGACGCCATGGTCCAGGGCCGCGCCTACGTGCTGGTGTGGCCAGGCCCGGACGGTGAGCCGTCGATTCAGCCGGTCTCGGCTGAGGAAATGGTGGTGCAGTACAAGCCCGGCTCACGCACCGAGTTGGAGGCCGCGGCCCGGTTCTTCCTTGATGACTGGGGCCGGCAGTGGGTGACCCTGTGGACTGAGTCTTACGTCTACGAGACGAAGTTGGGCCAGACAGAGTGGGAGGACGGTACTCGCCGCCCCAACCCGCTGGGTGTCGTCCCGGTCGTGCCGTTCCATAACCGGTCAAGGATCAACGGCGATCCGTACTCCGATCTCGCCAACGTCATTCCTCTCGCTGACGCGATCAACAAGACCGTCTCAGACGCGCTCACCGCCTCGGAGTTTGCGGCCTGGCCCCAAAGGTTTGTGACAGGCCTGGAGATCCAGGAGGACGAGAACGGGCGCCCCATCGAGCCCTTCCGCGTCGCGGTCGACAAGCTTCTCCAGGCCGAGGACCCGGCCGCCAAGTTCGGGCAGTTCGAAGCCGCAAGCCTCAGTAACTACTGTGACCTGGTCAATCTCCTGATCCAGCACATGAGTTCCATATCCCGCACCCCCAGCCATTACTTCCTCGTGAACGCGGGAAACGCCCCGTCCGGCGAAGCCATCATCAGCACGGAAGCCGGTCTTGTCGCCCGGGTCCGTGAACGCATGCGCTACTTCGGCGAGGCCTGGGAGAAGGCCATCCGACTGTGCTTCGCCATCAAGGGCGACGAGCGAGCCGACGCGTACTCCATGGAGACCGTGTGGCGGGATCCCGAGTACCGCACGGAGGCCCAGCACATTGACGCCCTGCTGAAGCTCAAGCAGCTCTCCGTTCCCGAGGAACAGTTGTGGTCTGACGCCGGGTACACGCCGTCGCAGATCAGTGCTTTCCGCGAGATGCGGAAGGAAGACGCGAGGGCCGCCGCCGAGGTCCAAGCCCTCGGGCCCCAGCCCGAGCAGCCCGCCGCAGCAGGGGTGAACGCCCCGAGTGAGGCGAAGGCAGCCCGCATGGCGGCAAAGGCGCCGCAGGGGAATTCCGGGAACGCCAGCCGCAAGATCCACGAACAGAAGCGATGACGCACCGGAACAGTGCGTCACTCGGAATGGAGGTCCCGTTGGACGAGACGCAGAACGCCCCCGAACCGGCCGCCGACGAGGCTGCCGTCGAGCAGCCCCCGGCCGCCGATCCTGCCACCGAGCTGGAGCGGTGGAAGGCGATGAGCCGCAAGAACGAGAAGCGCTGGCAGGCCACTTCCAAGGAGCTGGAGGAGCTGCGTGCGGAGCGGATGACGGACCAGGAGAAGGCCCTTGTCCAGGCCCGCGCGGATGCCCGCCAGGAGACGCTTTCCGAGCTCGCGGCGACGCTGACCGAGGCGGAGATCCGGGCGCAGGCAGCCACGGCCGGCGTTACGGTGCAGACCGAGTATCTGGACTTGGCGCGGTTCCTCGGTGAGGACGGTCGGCCGGACGCTGAGCGCGTCGCCGCCTATGTCGCTCGCCAGTCTTCCGCCCCGGCGCGGCCGGAGTTCCCTCAGCTCATGGGGGCCGGCCATCACCGCGGCGGCAGTAACCCGGTCACGAGCATGGACCCGACCGAGCTCGCCAACATGATCGCGGGCAAGTCCTTCATCTAACCCACATCACTTCTTGAGAGCCCTTCGGTATCGCCGGGGGGCCTTTTTCATGCCCTTTTGGAGTTGCACCTTTTGGCTCTCACCACCCATCACTTCAACCTTGATCCCAAGCAGGTCACCATTGCAGCCCTCGGGCTGCTGGACCGTCAGCTGACGCTCGGCGGTCTCCCTGCTCGATACTCGGAGCTGAATTTCACTGGCGGTCTCGGCGACGTCATCAACGTGAACCGGGAGTCCCGTGGCATTCCCGTGACGGCCGCGGGTATCACTGCCCCGATTCAGAACCCGATCAAGGGCGACAAGGATCGTCTGGCGGCATCCTCGGACCGCCCCCTGCCCACTGATCCGCGTCTGGCGCCGCAGGGCTTCATCCGCGAGTCCCGTTTCCCGGTGCAGCTGTCGACGCTGGCCCAGAATGCAACCACCCTGAGCATGGAGCAGGTTGCGTTCGATCTGAAGCAGTTCGGCTCTCAGGTTCTGAGCAAGCTGACTCGGGGTTTTGCGGAGTACTTCGACGACACCACCGCCGACTACATCAAGAACAACATCACCCGCTCCGGCCTGAGTGCCGCGGCGAAGAAGGCCGTGGGCGGCGACGTCGCGGTCACGATCCCGGCTGCTGACGGTACGGCCGAGAATATGAAGTCTCGGGCGCTGGGGCTGCGTACGGCCCTCGTTGATGCCCGTATGGCCATGAACTTGGCCAACGTGCCGACGAGTGAGCGGTATCTGATCGCCGGCCCCGAGGTCGAAGCGATCCTGCTCAAGGATCCCGAGTTCGTGGCCGTCGACTACTCCGGCGACACCAACGCCCTCCGCCGCGCGATCGTCGGCCGCATCTACGGCTTCGACATCGTGATCCACAACTCGTTCGGTCTTGAGGCGTATCTGTTCCACAAGTCGGCGATGATTCTGCTCTCCGCCTGCCCGGCCATCCCCATGGGTGCCGTGAACGGTTCGATCCAGAACATCAACGGTATCGCCACCCGCATGCTGGTCGATTACGACTACGCCAAGAAGGCGGACACCATCGGCCTGGACACGATGTACGGCCTGGCCACCGTCAAGGAAGACCCCGATTATTCGGTGCGTGGCGTGAACATCGGTGAGTCCTTCGTGCGTGGTCTGAAGATCGCGATCACGGAGAAGACCGCGGCTGGCTCCGGCTCCTAAAAGGCTGGAGTTGCCCGTGCCCGTCTCCGTAACCGACATCGAAGTCAGGCTTGGCAGGACGTTCGACGACGCGGAGAAGCCCCGGGTCGAGGCGTTCATCCAGGACGCTGCGGCCCTCATCCGGGATTACTGCGGCAGCCGCTACAGCGAGGACGTCCCCGGTGTCCGTGCCGTCCTGTGCGGTGAGGTGATCCGGTGGCTGGCCGTGCAGCCCGGCATCGTGAGTGAGCGCGTCGGTGACATGGAAGTTCAGTGGGGCTCGGCTGCAACGCAGTCGCTGTCACCGGCCGCCCGCGAGGGCCTGCGCCGCTACCGCCGTCCTCTGGGCACCATCACCCTGTCGAGGGGCTGAGGACCCTGCTGTTCACCGACTCCGTAGAGGTACACCGCGCACCGCTGGCGGCGACCGCGTACACGAATCACCGGGACTGGGGGCAGGCGCGCACGGTGTGGTCCGGGCCCGCGCACGTTCAGCCGGACCGGGCCTTCGAAGTCCGTTCTCCTGCAAGGGAGACGGCTCAGGAGAGGCTGTTGGTCTACCTGCCTCTGGAGGCCGACGTCGACTCCGCGGACCGCGTCTTCTGGCGGGGCCTGTGGTTCGAGGTCGATGGCGAGCCGGCCCGGTGGATGCACGGCTCCCTCCGGCACATCCGGATCAAGGCCTGGAGGGTGGTGCGATGACCCGGTTCACGCTGCGGCTGACCCCTGGGTGGGAGCGCGGCTTCTTCGTCTCCCCTCAGATGCGCGACTTGATCGCGTTGCACACCGGGAAACTCGCCGAGGCCGCCAAGGCTGACGCCCCACGGCCGAAGCGGCCGACCAAAGAGCACTGGAATACGATCCGCCGCAACATCAAGGCGGATCTGGCCCTGGACTGGGCCGGCTGGTACGGCCAAGTCGTCATCGAGGCCGACGCCCGCGTGCGGCACGCGATGCTGCAAGAGCGCGGCTGGACTGACCGCAAGGGCCGTCCCCATGACGGGCGTTGGTTCCTCAAGGAGGCCCTGGAGAAAGCGAGGATCGAGTGAGGAAGGACCCGGTCGAGCTGGTCGTCGAGTTCCTGCGCTCGGTGCCGGGTCTGCCTGCGCAGTACGTCACCGGTGACCACGTCGGCCACGAGGCCGGACAGCCCATGATCTACGTCGAGCACTCGGGCGGGTTCCGCATGGTCCGCGACCGGATGGATCGCGCCGACGTCGAGTTCGACGTCTACCACGAGGACCGCAAGAAGGCGGTCGACCTCGCGTACCGCTGCCGCGAAGCCCTCCTTGAAGAGCTCCCCGGACAGGTGATCGGCGGCGTGGAGGTCCTGGACGTCGACGAGATCTCCGCCCCGCGCTACTTCCCCGACGCCACCAGCCGCGAGCACATGTACGGCGGCGAGGTCGCCCTGTTCTACGTCGAGGCCTGACCCCGTCCTCTGACCATCCGATGCCAGGCACCCCACGGTGCCCGGCTCTTCTCTTTGCCTCTCGAAGGAGACTTGCTCTTGGCGAACGACGCCCAGAAGATCCGCTTTGCCCCCAACGGGGGTCTGTACATGGCGCCTGCCCCGCGCTCCGGCCCCGGTTCCACCGTGCTGCCCACCGACATCGGCGACGGCAAGACCGCCCCCGCCGGCTACCGCGGATGCGGCTACGTGGACCAGAGCGGCGTCACCATCACCCCGTCCATCGAGACGGATCCGGTCAATGTGTGGCAATCGGCTGTGCCAGTCATCTACACCACCAAGGCAGCCGCTTTCAAGATCAAATGCACACTCGTTGAGACCAACGATCTGACGACTCAGGCGTTCTTCGGCGCGGAGTGGAAGCCGGTCAAGGATGCCGACGGCAAGAGCACCGGCACCTACCGGCTGGATCTGTCCTCTACGCCGGAGCTGACCGAGATCAGCATCGTGGTGGACTGGTCGCAGAAGGGTGTGCTGTACCGGTGTGTCATCCCCCGCGCCATGATCTCCGACCGCGGGGCCATCCAGCTGCAGCGCACCGAGGCCACCAAGTACGAGCTGACCATCGATGCGCTGGACCACGAAGGCAGTCTCGGCTACGTGCTGACCAGTGACGACATTCTTGGTCTGGGCAAGCCGGCCGTGCCCGTGGAGCCGTTCTCCGCTGCCGTGACAGTGCCCGGCTCCGCGACGAACGATGCGTCGAAGGACAAGTGGGTGGCCAAGGTGACGCTCGCCAACACGACCGGGTCGGCCGTCGTGTCCCTGCTGCGCGCGGACAAGAGCGGCTTCGACACGCAGACGACCGCGCCGAAGGACGGCACGTACGACGTCACCGTCCCGCAGGGCACGAAGACCGCCGAGATCAAGGTGACCCACGCGGGCACCTCGTCCTGCTTCCAGGTCACGGACACCGTGCAGAGCGGCACGTCGAAGGCCTGCACCGTCCCGGCCTAGGGCGTGTCCGGTGGGTGAGAGCCCGCCTGGCAGTGCAGCCCTTCTCTAGTCCTCCTCCGGCTCGCCTTCTCCACCCTCAGGTGCTGTTTCTTCGGCGTGCTTGGTATTGCCTTCTGAGACTGCAGCAGTGTCAACTTCGGGCGCCTGCTCCTCACGTCCCTTCAGCAACCCTTTGAGCTTGTCCAACACGCTCATGCGGCCTCCTCATGGCGATTGTGCGAAGTGCCCTTCTCCCCAGGAAAGCCGCTACTCACACGGCACCCCCACCCGGCTACGCCAAACGAGTGACGACCACCAGAGGCCACCGGCCGACCTCGAACACGCGTTCCCTACGGTCCGGTCCCACGACTCGTCGGACAAGCCCCAACCCTGCTACCTCCTTCATTACCTCTCACCCTCGTCTGGAGTTTCCATGCCCCCTGCCGTCAAGAAGGCCGCCGTTTCCCCGAAGAAGATCGCCGCGAAGAAGGCCGAGGCCACGAAGGGCCCGAAGACCCCCGTCGAGCACCGCGGTATCACCTTCATGATTCCGCATCCTCTCGACATGCCGCTGAAGGTCCTGAAGGCCAAGGACGAAGTGGAAGCCATGGAAATCATCCTCGATAAGAAGCTGTGGGACGCCTACATTGAGACCGGCGCCACCTTCGCTGACCTCCAGGAGCTCGCGGATAAGGTGGCTGCGGCACAGGGGCACGGCGACGCGGGAAACTAATCAAGACCGTCCACATCCTCAGGGAGTTCTCCGATGAACTCGAAGCCGATCTGCTGGAGTTCTTCCATGTGGATCTGCTGGACCTGTGGCGTGGACGGCTCTCCTTGCGCCGTATCGGCATCCTGATCAAAGCCCTGACACAGAAGGCCGGACGGTCGGCTCTCCTGGCCGCCCTCGACGAGTCAGCGGTGTGGTCCACGCAGGACCATCTCATGGCCCGTGTCTCGGATGCTCTCGAACTGAGCAACTACCTTTTCTTGAAGGCGCATTCCGAGCAGGCGTCCGATTTGAAGCCGCCGGATCCGCTTCCGCGGCCCGGAACGCCCCACCAGGTTCCCGAGGAGCCTGAAGAGGATTTCGCCACGGGTGCTGAACTGTCCGAGTTCCTCCAGGCGATGAGCACCATGTAGGAGGAATGTTGGCCAGCGGCAGAGCGCCTATCAAGGTCGGCTCCGGTTATATCGACATCGTCCCCTCGCTGTCCCGTGAGGGCATGGCGAAGATGCGCGCGGAGCTGACCCGGCAAATGGAGCTGGCCGGCACTGCCGCGGGCAAGTCCTTCTCGACGGCAGCGACGAGCGGCATGGCAGCTCTGCCTCGGAGTGCCGCGGTGGCGGCCAAGGCGGCCAAGGGCGAGGTCGAGAAGGAAGCCCTCGACACCAAGGCGAAGCTGGGCACCATCGAGGCCCAGCAGACGCGCGACTCCACCCAGCAGGCCGCGCAGCGTCTTCGCGCGGTGCGCGACGGGGAGGAGCGTAAGCGCCAGGCTCTCGAAGGCACAGCCCAGGTGTCCCGCCGTGCGGTGCAGGAGATGGTGCGATTCGAGGTGCAGGCCCTGCGCGAGGCTGCGCGTGTCGCGGAGCGGTCCGAGCGGGAGAAGCAGGCGGCGATTCGCCGGACGATGGCCCAGCGTCAGGCCGAGCAGTCCCACGCTATCGGGGCTCAGCTCGCGATTGCGCAGGCTGCGCGGCAGAGTCTGCGGGAGCAGCTGGCCGAGCATCAGCGGACCATGGCCGCAGTCCAGACGACGCAGGCCACCGCCCTGGCTGCTCTGCGCTCGGGGTGGACGAAGGCGGCTCACCATGTGGAGACCACGGGTACGACGGCGACGGAGACGGGGCACTTGATCATGCGGGGTCTGGTGGCCCCGCTCGGTCTCGCCAGTACTGCCGCCGCCACGTTCGGTATCAAATCTGCTGACTCGATGCTGCAGGCGCAGGCCGGTCTCAAGGGCATGGGCGTCGAGCTGCGTGACGTGAACAATCTGCTGGAGCAGATGACGAAGTACGGCATCGAAACGCCGTATGCCGTCAACGACATGCTCAAGTACGGCACGCGCTATGTGCGGGCCAATACCTCGCACAACGCGGACTTCCAGTCCAAGGACCCGGAGCGCCACGCCAAGGGTTCGCGTGAGGCCTCCGAAAAGGCCGTGGACATGGTCAAGATGATCGGTGACTCGGCCGCATATGGCGGCATCATGGACCCGGCCATGGTCTCCCGCGGCATGTATGCGCTTGAGGTCATGCAGGACATGGGCCGCACGAACCTGCGCAACGTCAAGCAGCTGGAAGCCGCAACCGGTATCCCCGCCAACGCACTTGCGCAGATTCTGGGTTTCAAGACCCGCAAGTACGCGCCTGCCGAAATGCAGGCGATGCGGGAGCGGGACAAGAAGGCCGGCATGGACCGGAAGGTCCCGGAAACCTATGAGGCCTCCGCCCAGATGATGGCGTTCATGCAGAATGCCAAAGAGACCGGGGGCATTTCTGGTGAGCAGCTGATCGACGGGCTTCTCGACCGGTGGCGCAAGGACCCCAATATGCAGGGTGCAGCGCACCGCATGGGCAGTGCCACGATCAGCGGCCGTCTGGAGCAGATGAAGGAACAGGCCCAGTTCAGTCTGGGCAAAATGTTCTACTCCAAGAATGATGAGGGCGAGTACGAGTACTCGGGTCTCGGCGCGGCCATCATGGGCAAGAAGGTCTCCGACGAGAAGGGGACCCGGTTCGAGGGCGGTCTCCTCCAGGACGCATCCGAGATCGGCAGCAAGATGCTGTCGATGGTCAAGGAGATGCTCACCGCCTTCTTCGAGACCCTGGGGACCTTCACCCGCTGGCTGAAGAGCACCGTCGATTTTCTCCACGAGCACCCCGGGTTGCGGAAGCTCATTCTGGAGGCGGGCAAGGCTGCGGCGGTGGTCGCGCCGTTCCTGCTCGCGTTCGGTGTGCTGTCCAAGACGGTCGGCAAGCTGGGCAAGTTGTTCGGCCTGGCGCTGGGTCCGGCGAAGCTCCTCGTCGGCAGTCTCGTCGGTCTCGGCCGCGGAGCACGCGGTGTCACGCGGTATGGCCGTCAGGTGGCCGGGGGCGTTCAGTCCCGTCGCAACGGCGGGGGCTTCCTGGAGGGCTATGACGCCCGGCGGGACGCCTTCCGTGATCGGGATGCAACTCGTCGTCGTAACCGCGCGCGTGTCGGCCAGGCCAGCCGGGAGAACGGGCGCTTTCGTACCGCGGCCGGCTACGCCCGGTACGGCACGGCCCGTGTCACCGGCTACGACTCGCCGTCCGACTGGTGGCGACGTCAGTCCAACCGGCGTGCGGACCGGCGGGATCTGGACCGGCGCAGCCGTGAGGCGATGGCCGATGGCCGCATGCGCGAGGGCATCCGCCTGAACCGCCGTCGTGATGAGGTGGGCGAGGAGTACCGGGAGAACCGGCGTGCTTCTCGTCGTTCGGCGGCTGAGCGTCTGCGCCCCACGGACAGCACGGACCGCCGGGAGGCGGCCCAGCGGGGCATGAAGGATGTTGAGCGGCAGGTCCGCCAGGTCGATGAGCGCATCGAGGCCCTGAAGCGGGCGTTGCGGGCTGTCGACCAGGCCCCTCTGGGGAGCCTGGTTGATCACCTGGGCGGTTCGGTGGGTCAGAGTGTGCGGTCGTCGGCGGAGCGGGCGCAGTCCGCGGTGCACCAGATCGTCACCCAGGGCACTATCCCGCTGAACGACGCCAAGTTGAGCGAGATCCACCGGAAGTTCTCCGAGACGCAGCAGAAGGCCGACGGCCTCAAATCCGCTGTCCGGCAGGCCGGCCAGGAGGTCAACGATCTCGACGGCCGCCGTCTGACGGCGCTGCGCGTCGAGCAGCTGGAGACCACTGAGAAGCGAGCCGACTCTCTCAAGGCCGCTATCCGTGACGCTGACGACCGCGTGGAGCGGCTCAACCGGCAGTCGCTGAAGGGGGTACGCGAGGAGCTCGCCGTCACCGCGCCGGAGGCGGGTGCCGTGGACGGCAAGGTCAAGGACACCGTCGAGTCCGTCAACCGTCTCAACGGCCGCTCGCTCCGGGAGATCCGGGACGAGTTCAAGGGCGGCAAGACCAGCCTGTACAGCGCAACCACCGCGGTGTACGAGCTGCTCGGCAGTGCGAAGCTGCCGGGTTCTATCACCGGCCGGATCACCACTCTGAACGACCGGGCGCTGTCCTCGGTGATCAGACAGGTGGACCGGCTGCGTGATGCGCTGCACGAGGCGGCCAAGAAGGCCGATGCGCTGGACGACGGCATCGACAAGGTCAACCGCGACACCAACAGTGGCAGCGGGTCCGGCGGGGGCGGGAAGGAGGGCAAGAAAAGAAGGAAGTTCGCCCGAGGCGGTGTGATTCCCGGGTACGCCCCGTGGCAGGACACGGAACCGGCGCTGCTGTCCAAGGGCGAGGCCGTTCTGCGGCCCGAGGTCACACAGCACCTGGGGCCCGAGCGGATCAACGCCTGGAATCAGCTCGCGATCCGTGGACACTTGTCGCGGTACGCCCGCGGCGGCATCGTCGGTCGTAGCGGCCCGCTCGGGTCTCTCCTCGATGACCTGCGCACGATCGACATGGGCCCGGTCGTCTCCCTCTTCGGCAAGACGGTGGCGTTCGACGCCACGGCCGCACGGGTCGGCGGCAAGACCGGCCGGAACCTGATCACGTGGGGGTCCGAGCGAGGCGGCGGCGCCAGCGGTGAGGGCACTGCCCGGCGCTTCCGCGGGACGCTGGACTTCGTCACCGAGCATCTGCCGCAGTTGCTGCGCCGGGTGCCCTCGGGTCTGGGTCAGCTCGTCGGCCTGGTGGCCGGCGCGGTCGCCCCCACCGCTGGACAGTACTTCTGGGATGACGTGTGGAAGGGCTCGGGCAACATCCTGCAGCGAGGCGAGCGGTTCGCCTCGGATCTGCTCAAGCCGGAGTCCATTTGGGCCTACATCAAGGGCGCACTCGGCGGTCTCGCCGAAGCGGTCAAGGCGATCGGCTCCACCGCCGTCGGTCTCTTCACCGACCCCATGGGGACGCTGAAGGAGCCGATTAGCCAGCTCAAGGAGCTGGTCACGGGCCTGATGGGCAGCGTCAAGGAATCCGTCCAGGGCGCACAGGACATCATCTCGAACCCCTCCGAGTACGCACGCGAAGTGCTGGATGAGTGGTGGGACCGGGCGAAGGAGGCGATGCCGAATACCGAGGGACTGCTGAAGTTCAGCGAGGGCGGCATCGTGCCCGGGTTCGCTCCCGGGCACGACTCGGTGCGGGCCCTGCTCGGCCGGGGCGAGGCGGTGCTGCGTCCGGAGGCCGTCACGGCCCTCGGGTACCGGACGGTCCTTGCGCTGAACGCTGCCGCCAAGGGCGGATGGCGATGGCTCACCTCCGGCTCCGACGCGAAGCCGGGCACCGCCACGGCCACAGGTGCCGGTGCGGGCACACCCGTGCCCGATGCTCCGGCCGTTGAGGAAGCGGTTGCCCGCATCGCGGCTGCGCTGGCGTCGATGACGGATGCCGTCCGGGCCCACCAGACGGCAGCGACCACCGCGTGGGCGGATGTCGCCGCGTCGGTGCGCACGGCGGTCGACGGGCAGATCATCCCGGCCCAGGACCGGTGGAGCACTCACCTCTCCGGACCGCTGACCACCGCGCACCGCGCGTTCCGCTCTTCCAGCGAGGACGCGTGGACGGCGGTGCAGTCCCGGGTCTCCTCCTCCACATCGGGCGTGCTCGATGCGCTCGGCCGGCTGCGCAGCGGTCTGGACGGCCTGAAGTCCTTCTTCGAGGCGTCGAGTTCGCGCATCTCGGATGTGTGGCGCTCGGCGATGTCTGTGGTGGACGGCTCCACCCGGAGCACGCTGTCCGGCCCGTACAACTCCGGCGCGGTGCCGATGCTGTCGGAGATGGCGAAGCTCGCCGGAACGTCTGCTCCGCTGGCGCCGGTGCGCTACTCCACTGGTGGTGTGGTGCCCGGCTATCAGCCGGGCGTGGACGATGTGCCTGCCCTGCTCAGCCGCGGCGAAGGAATTCTGCGACCGGAGGTCACACGCGCCCTCGGGGCGGAGACCATTTACCGGTGGAACGACCTGGCCCGCAAGGGCCGGGCGGTCTTCGCCAACGGCGGCATCGTCGGCGACGGCAGCGCATGGGTCCGCAAGCACCAGGACGACCCCTTCGAGGGGTACGAGGAAGCTGTCCACAAGGGCTGGTCCGAGATCATCGGGCCGGGTCTGAAGGCCATCGCCGACCGGTTCGGCACGGTCGGCCGGCTCAGCGCCGACGGGTTCGGCAAGGCCGAGCCATGGCTTGCCCGTTGGGGCAAGTGGGCGGATGAGCACGCCAACGGTGGCGGGGGCCAGGTCGTGAAGGTCGCCCTCCAGGAGGCCAAGAACGGTGACCTCTCGGGCCGGAAGTACATCGGCAGCGACGCCTACGAGTCCTGGTGCGCCGACTTCGTGAGCTGGGTCGTCGACCACGCGCAGGCATCGGTGGCGTACGGCGGTTCGCCGACCGGCACGCCGGGCACCCGGTGGCCGGCTGTGGCCACCTGGGTCTCGAAGATGGGCATGGTCTCGACGTCGCAGGCCCGGCCGGGTGACCTGATGGTCTACCGCGGCTATGGCCCCGGTGACTGGGGGCACATCAACATCGCCACCGGCCGCCAGGGCAGTCAGCTGGAGACGGTGGGCGGCAACGAGTCCCGGTCCCTTCGTCGGCAGCTCGGCTACGGCAACCGGGCCGACGGGGCCCTTCGCCCTCGCGGCGGTGCCCCGGGCACCGAGGACGGACCGGTCCTCAACCCCTGGCCCGGCTCCCTGGCCCGGATCACCGAGGGGATCGGCGAGTTCGCCGGTCTCACCGGTGACGCCGTCGGCCGCTGGCGACCGCTGGTCGAGCGGGTCATCGGAGAACTCGGCGGCAGGGGTGGCATCAATCTCGGTGACACCGGCCTGGTGCTGCACCGCATCGATGTCGAGTCGGGCGGTGACCCCAACGCCGTCAACAACTGGGATTCCAACGCCATGGCCGGTGACTCGTCCAAGGGCCTGATGCAGGTCATCAAGAGCACCTTCGATGCCTACGCGGGCCCGTACCGGTCGCTGGGGCAATTCAACCCGCTCGCTTCGCTGTATGCGGGTCTGAACTACGCGATCGACAGGTACGGATCCGGCTGGCGCCGTGCACTGGGCGGGAATTCCGGCTACTGGATGGGCACCCTGTCCGCCTCACCCGGTCTTCGCCTGGTGGGCGAGCAGGGCCCGGAACTGGTGGACTTCCGCGGCGGTGAGCGCGTGCACACCGCCCGGGACACCCGGGATCTGCTCAGCGGCCGAACGTACGAAATCCACGTCCACGAGGCCAAGAGTGAGTCCACAACTCAGGCGGTCATGCGGGCCATGCAGTACGCGGAGGTGATGTACGGGATGTAATCGACAAGGAGCTAATATTGCCTATTCCGGCGACACGGGATCAGACGGGACAGGACCGGCCCCAACCGGCACCGGTCCCGCCCCTGCCGATGGCGTGGGGACACACCTACGTGTCGATTACCGGGGGCGACGGTGAGGGGGAGGAAATCCCCCTCACCTCGTTCACCGACCGCCGTTGGCCCGGAATCCTGCTCCAGGCCGGCGCCACCGGCCTGGACACCCCGCCTTTCGAACTGCACGCCGACAGCAGCCCGAACCTCGACGGCTCTCTCTTCCGTTCGGCTCGGGCTGCTGCCCGCGAAGTGATGCTGCCGGTCTACCTCTACGGAATCGACCGGCGCTCCCTCAAGGAGCTCAAGCGGAAACTGATCTCCGCACTGAACCCCCAACGCGGGTACTGCGTATTGAAGTTCATCGAAGCGGACTCCCAAGTCCGCCAACTCTACTGCTACTACAAGGCCGGAATGGAGGGCAACGAATCCGCCGACAACGCCGGGTTCCGGTGGGTGAAGTACGGAATCCAGCTCACCGCGTTCGACCCCTATTTCTACGCGGATGATCTCCGGGTTGCCGAGTGGCAGTTCAACCAGGGCGAAGGCTTCTTGAGGAACGACAGGGGCCTGTTCCCTCTGCGTCTGAACCGTGGTGCTCTGGCAGACCAGGCGATCCCCGTCATCAACCCCGGCGAGGTCGAGGCCTGGCCGGTGTGGGAGATCCACGGCCCTGTCCGAGGCTTCACCTTCACCGGCCCCGGCGGGGCTTCTTTCGGCATCACCCCGCCGTCCGGCGAGGCCGACGTCGTACCGGAGGGCCGGGTGCTGACTGTCGACACCCGCCCCGGTCACAAGACCCTGAAAGACGAGGCGGGACGCAACTACTGGCCCCTGCTCGATCCGAACCCGGCCCTGTGGCCGGTCGCACCGGGAAAGTCCACGGTCGGTGTGCGCTTCGAGGCGGGCAACGGGCCCGCTTCCCTGAAGCTCACCCTCCGGCCCCGCTACGAGAGTTACTGACGTGAGGTGTATGTGGGATACCGCGTGGAGGTACGCGACAAAGACCTGAACCGCATTGGAGAAATTGACACGTGGATCAAGCTGGATCTCGTCATCCGGTTCTGTCAGCAGGGCACTTGGCAGCTGCTGGTCAAAGACCGTACGCCCCAAGCGGCGCTCTTGCAGCGCGGTGGTGGAATCATCGTGTGGCAAGACGGAGTCGACACCCCGGTCTTCAGCGGGCAGATCGAGTATTTCCAGCGGTACTGGACGGTGGAGCAGCACACCGGGGACGGTTCGGTTTTCGTCAGCGGTAAGTGCGACAATCGCCTCGCCTACGGCCGGCTCGCTCTGCCGGATCCGTCGAAGCCGGTCGGCCAGCAGTACCAGGCGAGCGACAACCGCGGTGCGAGCGGCCCGGCCGGACAGGCCCTGTGGTGGGAGATGGACCACGCCATCGGCCCCAAGGCCCTGCCGGACCGGCAAGTGCCCGGCGTCGACACCGGCACAAACCCGGCCGTCGGCGAGACGGTGGCAGACAGCCTCCGGTTCGATCTCCTGGGCACCAAGCTCGAAGAATGGTGCCGGGCCAAAAACGTGGGCTACCGCTTCGTGTACGACCCAGACCACAAGCGCATCGCGCTCCGTGTCTTCACCCCGCGGGATAAAAGCAAGTCGGTGCGGTTCTCCCAGGAGTTGGGAAATCTGAAGGAATACAACTGGACGCTGACGGCACCCCGGGTGACGCGGGCTATCGTGGCCTGCCAGGGCGAAGGCTCCGACCGCTACATCTATCAGAAGGTCGACACCGAGGCCGAGGCCGAGTGGAATGTCCAGATCGAGCAGTTCATCGACCGCCGCGATCTCCCGCTGAAGACCGACCCGGCGACGGGGCAGCCGGCCAAGGCCAAGCCCGAGGTATCGGACAGCGATTTCGAGGCCGCCAAGAAGGCCGTCGTCGACGCGGCCGACGCCGCCCTGAAGGAGGGCTCCCGCAATGGGAACTTTCAAATCTACCCCATTGACACACCGCAAACCCGGTTCGGCGTCGACTACTTCGTCGGCGACCTGGTGACCGTTGCCGTGGACGGCGAGGAGTACACGGACGTCGTGCGCGAGGTGAACATCACCGTCGAGGACGGCAAGGCCACGGTCACCCCGAAGATCGGAGACCAGGGCACCGGGTCACCCTTGAATTTGTACAAGCAGGTGTGGGACATGCGCGAGAAGCTGCGCCGACTGGAAGCGAGGATGTGAACGTGGCAGAGATCAGTTATCCCTTCTCCCAGTCGAGCAAGACCGGTGGCACGGAGATGGTGTCTCAGGCCCAGTGGCAGGCCATGGCGAACATGTGGGGCGGTGACCGCGTCGACTTCCAGCTCACCAGCGAATCCTACGCAGTTGGGGCCCTGCCGTTCTCGGCGAGGGTCATCAACGGCCGGGTAGTCGAGGTCCAGCCCGGACGGGCATGGGTCGGCGGTTTCTACTACCAGCTCACCGCCTCCACCACCGTCACCATTGAGGCGAATCCGACGGACAAGGCCCGCAAGGACACCATCGTCCTGCGGGCCGATGTGGTGCAGGGCTCGGTGAACCTGGCCGTCGTCAAGGGCCAGCCTTCCGCCTCGCCGATTGCCCCGTTGCCGCGGCGCATCGCCGGCCAGCAGTGGGAAATGGTCCTCTACGAGGTAGACGTCCCCGCTAAGGACGGCGCCCCGCAACTCGATTCGCGGGCCCCGTTCGACATGCCGCCCGCGGTAGGAACCCCGTGGAACACCCGCAACACCGCGGATTTCCTGCCTGTTGGCAGCTTCCTGTACGACCTGGACAACAACGGCGGGGACACCCCTTACGAGGCGTTCAAGGGCCGCGACGGCTACATGGTCACCCGGCATCTCGGCCCCTCGCGCACCTACACACCGGGACTGGCCAACGCCATCAACGTGCCCTCCAACGGGGTCACATTCAAGGGACGTTGGCGGTGGACTGCCCCGAACGTCGTGTACTACTCGATCAGCATCGCGAACACGTCAACCACGAACATCCGCAACCGCCCTGATGAAGCCATCGCCTTTGCTCTGCCGCAGCAGGCCCACGGGGATACCGGCCAGGTACTGACCGGGCACATGCGCAACATGGAATACCGGGGTGGGATGGCCAACTTCGTGCAGCTGCAGGCGATGTGCTGGCCTGGCAGCGGCTCGACGTACGCCTCCATGTACTACCAGAACAGTGAAAAGGTCTCCGAGGGCATGGATGCTTTGCGGACTATTCCGGGCCGGTCGACGATCTATTTCTCGGGCACCTACGAAGCCAACGTCTACTAAAAGGGGGGCTTGATGGCACGCAATCTGTTCGGCGGCACCAGTGCGGACGTCGCCGAGGACATCGACGGCCGACGCGTCCCCGGGGCCGTGGGCACGGTGTGGGACGGCCCCTCGGACGGGGCCCGGCAGATCACCGACCTCACCGACGCCGACGGCGCACCCATCATCCAACTCATGGCCGACGTCCGCGGGTTCGTCCCACCGTTCTACGGTCCGCCCAACGATGCCGAGCGGCTGTGGGTGGATTTCGGCGTGGGTCGTATCGCCTTGGTCTCGGTCACCGTCGGAGACCGGCTGCGCAGGCACCTGACGGCCCCGGACCCCCACCAGTCCAGGGCCTACACCGACGAGCGGCTGACGGGGTACCTGCCGGTGCGCGGTGGGCAGATCCCGGTCCCGGCCTACGACACGTGGCTGACCGCCACCATCCCCGCCGACGACACCTCCGGGAATGTGCTGCGGCTGCGCACGCCCGACGGCACCGAGCGCACCCGGCTGCGCAACGACGGCACCCTCCTCCTGGACGTGACCGGCAAGCGCACCCCGCTGTGCATCGGCGCCCCGGGGTTCGGCACCTCGCAGCCGGTGATCACCGTCTCCACCGGGCCGGCCAGCCCGGCCCCCGACGGCGCCGTCTTCCAGGTGCGGGGTGATGGGTCGGTGGTCAGCAGGGGCAGCGTCACGGCCACCAACCTGGGCAACGCCCGGCTGTTCTCCGGGCCGCTGCCTCCGGCCTCACCGCAGGCCGGGGACGTGTGGGTGAAGTATGCCTAACGCCCTGATGGTCTTCGACGGCAAGCAGTGGGTGGACACCACTCCCCAGGTCCACGACGGCAGCGCCTGGCGGCCGGTGGCGCCCCTGTACTGGGACGGCGCGGAATGGCGCTCCGAGGCGCGGCCGGCTCGGGAGTTCCCGGCCTACAGCAGCAGCGTTTCCGGGACGTTCGGCGGTGACGTCGCCGAGCTGCCGTTGCCCGCGGATGTGCGGACCAACGACTTGATCGTGTCGGTGTGCGTGCAGCAGGGCGGCCCGGACCGGTTTCCGCGTCTGCTGACACCGTCCGGGGTGCTGCCGACGCTCTACACGCTGCGCTCAGGGATCCGTTTACACGTGGCGGTGTGGCCGTGGGAGCCCTCGCGCGGCCTGTCCACCGCGTGGGACGTGGCGGGCAGTACCAACAGCCTGGCCATGAACCTGATCTACCGGGACGGCGACGCCTCGGACGTCTCGCTGACGCCCATTGCCGGGATCACCGAGCATCCCCGCACGAACACCGTGCCGTTGGGGGCCTCGCAGGATTACACGACGCTGTACGCGGTGCTGGCCGTCTCCGATTCCCTGACCGGGGCGGCATGGCCGGACGGGGTGATCCCCCGCGCGCAGCGGCTGGGGAAGTTCGGCGCGCAGCAGATCAGTCTTCTGACCGCCGACACCCCCGGAGCAGGGGCCTCGCCTGGTGCCCTGCGCCTGGACACCACCGTCGAGACCGCGGCCGTGGCCGCCATCACGGTTCCCGGCCGGGCTGACGGCAGGGCTACGTGGATTCTCGGCGACACCGCGGCCTCCGTCCTGGGCCGCACGACCTACCTGGAGTGATGTGGCAGTACCCGTCATACAACCGTGGGCGCAGCGTGAGATCGTCACGGCCCGAAAGATCAACGCCCAGCTGCGGGACGTGCCCCGGTATCTGGCGGACAGGCCCCGGCTTTCGTGCCGCGGAGCCGCAGCCGGCCAGAGCATCCCCCGCGGCGCATCGACCTTCATCCGGTGGGCGTCCGCAGGGACGAACGCCTTCTCCGCTGATACCGAGCGGCAGTGGTTCACGGCCCCGGACACAGGGGTCTACGTCGTCTCCGGCTGCGTGAGCGTGCGGTCCGGCATCGTCCATCCCGGCGGCGACGGCGTGATCATCAACCTCTACCGCCGCTCTCCGGGCGGCAGCACCGCGAGCATGGTGACCGCACGAGAGATCGTCCAGGCCTCCAGCGACGGGCAGGCGGTCTCCGCTGCGACTGTCGTCCACCTGTCGGCCGGTGAGTCGATCGGCGTCTCCGTGTACCTGGAGGCCGGGTCTCCGAGCACCTCCTACGCGATCCAGACGGGCGCATCGGAGACGACGCTGTCCGCGTGGATGGTGGCACCTGCGCCCGCGTTCACGACGGCGCCCTCGCCGTTCGTTCCCGCCGGGGAATGGAGTGACGGCGAGCAGATCACCCCGGCTCTCATGCTCGCGCGCATCACCAAGCCGTACCGGGCCCTATACAACCCTGCGCGGCTCTCCTTGCGGTACACGCTCGGGTATTCAGCACCGTCGAACCAGCCGGCCCGGCTCGGCTGGTCGGGCTCGGGCATGGAGGAATGCGGCGGGTGGACCCTCAGCCGCGACGGCACCGCCGTCACCGCCCCGGCAGCAGGCGTGTATCTCGTCTCGTTCTGCCTGGCGACGCAGCGGGACGGCCCGACCGGTGCGTTCGGCTCGTACCAAGTGCAACTGCTGAGGGACGGACAGCTGCTCTCGTTGCGGCAGCGGCAGAACACCCGCGCCGACTACCCATCCTCCGTCTGCGCAACCGAGCTGGTGTACCTCGACCAGGGCGACAGCCTGTCGACCGTGTTAGTCGGCACCGGTACTGACGTGACCTGGCGCGACTACGGCAACGACGTCCGCGAGGAACGGTGGAACGCCTTCTCCGCGGTGATGCTCGCCCCCGGCGCCACAAGCAGGAAGGGGTGAGGCGTGGAGTTTCCCGACTGGGCACCGCGTGATCTCGCGGACGCCGCCAAACTGAACACCCGGGTGCGTGACGTCCACCGCGAGTTCGCGAACCCGGTACGCCTGGCGGTGGCCGGCGTGAGCAGGGTGGCCAGCATCCCGGACGACGGCACGGTCAAAACCCTCCAGTGGGACACGGCGGAGTGGGCGGGGGCCTGGTCCTCGAACGGGGGCGAGTCCTACACGGTGCCAGTGTCCGGCTTCTACTTCCTCACCGCCGACTTCACCGCCCTGTCCCCCAAGGACACCTCGAAGAAGCCCTCCGTGCGCCTGGCGGCCTTCAACCAGCACCAGGACGACCGGGAATGGTTCCGATCCAACAACCCCGTTGTTGTGCCGGGCACTTACATGACGTGCTCACTACGCGGGGTGGGCTTCGCCGAGGCGGGCGACCGCATCAGTCTGCGCGCGAGTGCAGCACCTGGTGCAGGCGCGTGGGAGGTGTCGGCCAGCTCGCGTACCAGCGCACAACTCAACCGGCTGTCGGCGGTGCTGATCGCACCCGCAGCCAGCAGATAGACCCCAACAAGGAGGGGTGCCATCAACACATCAACGATCCTGGATCTCTTCGGGATTGTCGGAATCTTGGCCACCGTGGTCGGCGGCATCGTCGTCGTGAAGGCGTCGAGGGATGCCAAGACCGCGGAGGTCTGGCGGGAGGAGGCGGAGGCCCAGAAAGCACGGGCCGACCGCCTTCAGGAAGACCTGGCGGAGATCAAGGAGCGGCTGAAGCGCATCGAGCAGGAGAATGCGCGCCTGATCGCGCTCCTGACCGCGCTCGACCCGTCCAGGCTCCTCCGGCCTGCAACGGAGTAATCCAACTAACGAACCCCGATCAATGGCCCGCATTCGCGGGCCTTTTTCATGCCCAACGCAAGGAGATTGCATGGCTGTTGCTCAGACAGTTCTCGACACCGCTCGCGGTGAGGTCGGCTACCAGGAAGGCTACGAAGGCGGCCACTGGAACAACGAGCAGAAGTACTCGGGTGAGGTGCCCGAGCTCACCTGGAGCGACGGAGAACCGTGGTGCTCCACCTTCGTCTCGTGGATTTTCCGCCAGGCCGGAGCCGGCGACCTCGCCCCGGTAACTGCCTCGTGCTTTGAGGGGGTTTCCTGGTTCGAGGACCGCGACCGATTCTCCGAGTACCCGGCTGTCGGTGCCGTCGTCTACTTCGGATCCGGTGGCGGTAGCCACGTCGGGATCGTCACCTCGTACACGGACGACACCATTTACACGGTCGAGGGAAACACCAACGACTCCGGCTCCGCTGAGGGCGATGGCGTCTACCGCAAGGCCCGTTCCCGCAAGTCGTCCTACGTCTACGGATACGGCTACCCGGACTACCCCGAGGGCATCGTCGTAGCCGACCCGGCATGGAAGGGCCGAGATGGAGTGACCTTTTTCGCTCACGAGGCGTCGGAGGACGACCTTCCCTCCGGTAGCGGTTCCCGGCCGAGCACCCCGTCCTCCGGGCAGGTGATGATTGACGGCCTGGCGTACGGCCCGGGTGCAAAGGGCTGGCACATCACGGCCCTTGGCCGGATGCTCGCCGCCGCAGGCTGCTCCGCGTACGAAGAGGGCCCGGGTCCGGTGTGGACGTCGGCCGACAAGGAGTCGGTGCGCCGATATCAGATCAAGATCGGTGACCGGGGTTCGGACGCTGACGGCCTTCCGGGCAAGCTCCAGCTCGCCCGCCTGAAGCGCGACTTCGGCTGGGCGGCGGCGTAATGGCATCCATACCGAAAAGGGGTCGGCACCGCGGGCCGGCCGCGGCCTACCCGATTCTGGAACTGGCACGCGAGCACCCGGCACGCCTGTACAGCATCGCCGCCGCAGCCGTGCCCCTCGTTGCCCTCTACGTGCACGGCCTCCCACAGGAAGCCATTCTTGGCCTGGTGGCCGCACTCCTGGGCGCGGGCGAGTTCACACAGCGTGTGGAGAACTCGAAGACCGCGGAGGCGTTCGAGCTGCTGGCCCGAGCAGCTGCGCGTAAGACTCCCTGACGCCGAAGAGCAGCTGCACCCCCTACTTTCGTCGGGGCGCGAATACAGCATTTCGGTGGTTGAGGTGGGTGCTGGGGAATGTGAGGCTCGTGACTGTACATACCCACCCGTGAGCTTTCGCATTCGGGCGAAAGAAAGGTGATCGTTCGATGAAACTCTCTCTCAATGCGTCCCGGTACGTCACAGGCGCACTGTCAACGGCAATCCTCGCAGCAGGGGCCGTCACCTTCACGCCGTCGGTCGCGCAGGCCGACAATGCGAAACTTTACGGGGGTTACGTACTGAAAATCCAGGGCGGCGGCTGCATCACACCTTCAGTGACGGTGAATGGAAATACCGAAACAAGGAGCATGAAAGCCAGCAGTGACTGTACTGCCAGTCAGGCCGTATGGCACATCTGGTCCCAGAACGGGAAGAGTTTTCTGAGTGCCTTCACAGGAGAGCACCGTATCTACTTCTACGCACTGGGTGCCGATTCTATCCCTCTCGACAGGAACGACAATCCTGGCTTTAATCTGGGCTTTGGCACAGACGGCCAGGTGGAGCTTTACGACGATTCGACCAACTCGGCCCACGAGTGGCTTAACTGGTCGGACAATCACCTCCACCTCGGCGAAAAGAGTAAGACTAACGTCACCCTCGAGAACCTTAAGGGCGAGAAGGCTATCCAGGGCAAGGATTACCCGTCCCCCGTCCCGATCCAGGTGCTCCCTAAGCCCCACATTTCGGCCAACTGCCATTGGGGGACGCTCGGCACTCCCAGTACCACCTGGTTCAAGTCGATCGACGTGGACGCCCCCCAGCTCCCTGACGGATATGCACTCCCTGAGGGCACCCGCATCGTAGTTGCCTCGCAGAACCAGGATGTGCTGCTGAATTACCCTGTACTACCCACGCAGTGGACCCCCAACACGATGATCCCTCCGAGCTTTAAGACCATGCTGGGGTGGTCTGTGTGGAAGACATTCGATGATGATGCCCGCACGAACGGCGATGGCACCAAATACGTCAGGTTCGAGGACGGCGGCAAGGACGCCGACGCGCACAAGCACGACGGTTCGGGCGGCTTTTCGGAGTCTCTCGACAATTATCACGTGTTTTTCGTTAGCCCAGAGGGTTACCGGTCGGAACCCGCCAAGGCGGAGCTGCGGAACCACGACTGGGCCGAATGCACCAGCGACGTGAAGGACAACGGCGACATTCGTCCTTCGGTGCCGCCGAAGCCCCAGCCCTGACGCTTCAGACAGGAGTTCGTGGCGTCGGGTGCGCCGCTACTACAACCGGCGCACCCGGGCCTGTCTGAATCTGGGCGGAAACTCGGTAGCTGCCTATCCGACTCGCCAACTAACTAACTCCGAAATGAACTGTCGATAGCCTGAAGCCCCGCCCATCCATTTGGATGTGCGGGGCTTTTCTCTCGTTCCAGAACAATCAGGCGTTGTCAGGGTCGTGACGCTCGACGATGGCGCCCAGGTCGATCCCCTCGATCATGGCCTTGAAATCGAGATCGCCTCTGTCATCGACCGGGTATCCGTCGAATTCGCCGTCGTCCGGGTGGGCCGGGCCGATGAACTCGTCACCGCACAGGCTGACGCCGGGCGGCAGCGCCTCGTTGATCGCATCGCGGTATTCGCGCTTGATCAGGTCGAGGGCGCCGGACTCTTCGAGGAGGGTCTGCCACTCAGGGGTTCCGCCGCTGATGAGGTCGAGAACATCTGAATCGGGGCTGCTGCGATAGGTATCGACACGGCTGCACCAAGTGCCATAGGTCGTCGTGGTGGTCACCAAAGCTCCTTTTCCGTATCTCACCCTGTCATCCAGCACCGGGCCTGTTGCCCTGCTTGCGAGGCGGTATCGGGCCCGGCGCCAGGGTCTCTCACAGTGAGACGGGTGTCATGGTAGCGATTGCTTGTGCGGGTGGGAGGGCTCTTCTGCGATGCGGGTTACAGCACGGTGAGGAAGACGTTCTTCGGGGCGGCGGGCTTGGGCTTCCTCACCGGCCGGGCCGCGGGGCGGGGCGCCGGGGCAGGACGGGCCGGTGCGGGACGGGGCTCGGGCTTCGGGCGGTTCACCGCCAACTCACTTACCGGGGCGGGACGTTTTTTCTGCACGGGGGTGGCCGGCTGCGGGGCCGGGGTCTTCTTTGACCGCTGCCGGAGCTGTTCGGCGATCTCGTCGCTGAACGTGTAGTAGGTCGTGGCGCGGCCGGTGGCCCCTTCCTGAACCACGATGGTCTTCATGCCGGGCAGGGCCCTGACGGCATCGGCCCGCAGCTTCACGTACGGCAGGAGCTGGGTTCCGGTGGCCATGCCACTGTGCTGCGCGAGGATGTCACGGACCTTGTCCAGGTCGCTGCGCGGCTGGCGCTTGGCCTTCCGTGCTGCGGCCTTGCGGACGATACGGACGGCGTCCTGCACGGAGCGGCGGACGAGGGTGAAGGCGGCGTTCAGCATGTCCTCGGTGATGGTCTCGGAGCATTCGGAGGCGGCCAGGCAGGCAGCGGTGCGCAGGGTGTGTTCTGCTGTCCGCTCGATGAACACGGCCTCGTCCTCGGGCAGGGTTTCGCTGAGGATGCGGGCGTACCGGCGCACGAGCCGCCACAGCGGGCGGGCCTCGGGCGCGAGGGCGATGTGACGGGGGCGTGCAGTTGCCCACGCGTACGCATCGGTGAGGGCGTCGTCGTCGAGCGCGGGCAGGGGTGCCTCGTCGTCGTCCAGCATGGGCACCGCGCCGAGCAGGAAGGGCAGGACGCGGTTGTACGAGCCGCCTGCCGCGTCGGACAGTGCGACGTAGGTGGCCCAGTCGGACGGCGTGATGTGGGCGTGCAGCACAAGCGCCGGGTTGCGGACTTCCTGCGCTTCTTCCTTGGTGGTGTTGCGCAGGGTGGCGCCGTCCCAGGCGAGGCGGAGTTTGGTGGTGTACGACGGGTCACGCTTCGCCCGCTTGAGTACCTCCGACCATTCCTCCTCCAGCACCAGGGCCCGCACGTCGCGGCCCGCTTCGGTGTCCTCGGTGGCGCCCTGCTGCTGCCACAGGTGGTTGACCAGGCTCGCCCCCGAACTGAGCGAGGAGGTGGTGTGCGTCGCCAGGAACCGGTTCAGCGCCTCGCCGACGACATGGTCAGCGGCCCATCGCGCGGTGCCTTTGCCGCGGGAGGACTTGCCCACGATGGCGGACCACAGCAGGACGGGCCTGTCATTGCCGCGGGATGCCACCGTGACCGTGCCGCTGATCGCAGCCGACCACATCGACAGGGCGGACACGTAGATGCCGAGCGGATCAGTTTCGGCGAACGGGGCGACGGCGCGGACCGCGCGGCCGATCGGCCCGTAGAAAACCGGGGTAGTCACAGGGTTCTTCAATCTGTCGGAGCTTGTAGGGTTGGCGCGGGACGGGCGCGCTTGCCTCGCGCCCGTCCCGCCAGATCAAGCGGCCTGGAGTTGCTGTTCGCGGGCCTCCTCGTAGGCGACCCGCACGTGTTGCGGCAGGCGTCCGCGGTCCTTCAGCTCGAAGCCGTTCTCTCTGCCCCACTTGCGGATGCAGTCGGTCTTCTCCCGCTCGGTCAGGCCGGAGTGCACGGCCTTGACGGGCTCGGGCAGCGGGTCACCACCGACGAACTCACCAGAGCACACCGCGTCTTTAAACCGTCCGGGCTCGGTGACGTCCATGCAGGGGATGCCGCGTTCGCGTGCGTCGCGCAGCTTGGTCGCGTTCTTCTCCGCGCCGACTCCGCACAGGATCAGCACGGTGGAGTCCTTGGCCCTGCCCGCAATGTCGAAGCCTGCGTTGCGCAGAGCCTCGCGTGCCTCGTCCCAGTCATAGCCGGGCACTTCACCGGAGAGCATCACCGACGGGCGTTCCTGGCCGTCCTGTTCCTGGGCCTCGACGGTGGTCTCATCCTCCGCCTGCTCCTCGTCGTCCTGGTACTCCTCGACGGATTCCTCCACCGGGTGGCCGGCTGCCGCCTCGTCCGGGATTTCTGCCGTGTCGGCGACGGCTTCGCCGGGCTCGCCGAGCGCGCCCACCAGTAGCGCGCTGAACTCCTCGGCGTGCTCGGACCACACGGCCCACTCACGGCCACCGAGCGTCAGCGTCTGCGACTGGGCATCGAGCAGCGCCGCGAACCGGTCCACGTGCTCGGGGCACAGGCCCCACTCCCGCTCGCCGAGTGACAGCGTCGTGGTGGCGTCGACCTCCGACCCGTCCCGCGCGATGTGCGCGGCGCACAGGGCCGCTGCGACCGGCTCGGGCACGGTGGTCTGCACGGCCGGGGGCTGCTGCTCATTCAGGTCGACCGGGGGGCGGTAGGAGACGCTGGTGCGAGCAGGCTTCTGCAGGCGGGCACGCACGGTCTTGGCCACCTGCTGACCCGTGGCACGGGCTCGCGCAGCCACGGGCGGCAGCGTCTCCCGCACATACCGGACCGCCTTCTTGCGAGCGCCCGCGAGCCGCTGCCGGGCCGGGCCCGCCTGACGCAGCCGACGGCCGAGCGTCTTCTTCACGGGCTCGCGCACCGTGTTCTCCTGCACCTTGTTCTCCTGGTTCTGCGTCGTGCCGACGAGTTCAAATTCCTGCGGGGCCGAGCCGGCCGCCGCCTGTGTCGGGATTGCTGCCGTGCCGACGGGCACCTCCGGCCTGAACGCCTCGCCCGCTCCGCAGATCACCCGCCACGCGGACGGATTGCCGCACGGGGCTGCCGACTCCTGCACCGAGTCCCGGTTACGGGTCCGCTGCTGCACCGTGCTGTTGGGGTCAATGACCACGGGGATTTCACGCTGGGCGTGACGCCACTCGACCGGCGCCCGTTTGCTCACCTCGTCCAGCACCACGAACGGGCCTACACGGTCGTAGCTGTTGCGGTCGGCGAGGGCATCGGCATCCGCAGTGCACGCCTCGCGGATGCCCTTCGGGTTGCGGATCGTGCCCGTACTCATGGCGGGGGCGTTGCGGTGGAAGTTGCCGATCTTGACCCCGCCGCAGTCGCACGCGAGGTAGTCACGCAGCATCCGTGCCACGCCCTCCGCGGCCACATAAAGCCACTTCGTTTCGCCGTCGCAGCCCGGCTGGTGGTACAGAAGCTGCTCTTCTTCGTCGTCCTCGACCGGCTCGGGTTCCGCCTGGTTCTCGTCCGTGTCGGCGGGCTCGGAATCCTCCACGGCCGAGCCGGCCGCCGCCTCGACCGGGATTTCTGCCATGTCGGCAGCCGAGACAGCATCGGCCGCCGCGCGCATCATCTCCGCCACCTCGGCCGCAGTACGGCCCTCGGCCACCCCCCACTCATCGACCGGGCGCCAGTAGCAGGCCCGCACCCCCGCCTGATTAGTGATCCTCGCGAGAGGCTGTCCGGTGATGTGCTCGGCGAGCAGGCGCAGCGCCTCGCGCTCCGCTGCCCAGATCGCATCGTGATCGTAGGTACGGCCCGCGGCGAACCGGCCCTGACCCGCGGCAACGGACACCGCGCCGCGGGGATGGCACGCCAGTGTCACCGTGCGGCCCGGCCCGTTGAACAGGCCCTGCCCTTGGTGCAGGCCGACGTTCTCGATATGGCAGGCGGCCCACCTGAGGACCTCCGGCGCAGTGTCCGCAACAACCACGCTGTTGGGGCTGTAGCGGACCACCGGTGCATCCCCGGACGGCTCCGCACGCGGCACCGCGGGCGCCGCCTCCGGCTCTGTCTGCTCCCATGTGCGCTCGGGCGTGATCCCGAGCTCGGCCAGCACGGCGTCATACGAGCCGGTGTCCCTGACGAACTCCCAGTCCTCACCCTCCTTGCCGGGGTCGGCCGTCCAGCACAGCATGCTGCGCCGCCCCGCGGTCCGATCGTCGGAGCACAGCCGCACGGCCTCGGCCCGGGTCATCCGCCACAGGACCCGCATCCGCGGCGGGGTGCTGTTCTTGCTCACGATGAGCACGGCCACCGGATCGGCCTGCCCGTCGTCCGGAACCCCCGCCGTGTCCGCAGGCGCGGCTACGTGGGAGGCACAGTGGCTTGCCCACACCTCTCGGGCCTCCTCGATCGTGCGCCGCCATGCGATGGTGCGCGAACGCCCCGGCTCCACAACCTCCGTCCAGTTCTGGCACTCACAGACGGTCCGGAACTGCCCGGCGTGATTGGACACCAGCGCCTGAACGATCCGCCCCCGGTACCCCGCCTCCTGGACGTCCACCCGCACGAGCGCATCCACCTGCACCTGCGTCACGACGCGCAGCCGGTTGGTCTGCTCCGAGAGAACCGAACCGTCCTGTGCGCTCACCGCCTCGGCCAGCCAATTGCCGTTCCGGTAAACCCGCTTCACGACCCGAGCGTGCGTCTGCTCGAAGAAGTCCTGCACCACCAGGTCACCAACCTTGACGGTCCGCCTCTTGGAGTCCACCGGCAGCTGCCACGCTTCAACCCCCTGCCGCAGCTGCTCTTGCACCTCGTCCACGACAACGGCCGACTCCTGCTCCGCTCCGTGCCCTTCGGCGTGCTCCAGAGCCGCGGCTATCGCCCGGTCACGCACCTCCACACGGCGCTGCAAGGCGGTACGGCCGGAACCCAGCGGCCCCGTGAGGCTCTGGACGTGATCGCACTGCGTACACGAGACCTGGTACTCATGCTCAAGGGCGCATGCCGTCCACTCGACCCGCACTGTGTCGGGCAGCACAGCCATCGCGCCGCCGCGGTCAGTCGGGTAGGGCCCGGCTTCCCCGTCACGGTGCCAGTTCGCCAATGCCACCGCGTCTTGCCGCGTCTCACACGTGCTCCCGGTACTGGGCGAGTCCCCGCGCACGATGATGTGACCGCCGACACCCGTGGACGGCTTCGGGCAGATGCCTTCTTCACTGTCGCAGAACGCCCACCACATGCCCTGGATTCGCGGGTTGCCATCGCTCACAGCCTGCTGGATCAGAACCGAGTCGTTGGCGGTCTCGTCCTGGTGCTCGGACTCCTCGGGGCTCTCCTCGTCCACCAACTCCGCATCCACCACGTCCACCGGCTCCGCCTCCGGCAGCGCGGGACGTGCCACGAACTCCGCCTCCTCTTCCCGCTCCAGGACGGCGACCGGCGCGTGAACCAGCGTCCCGGACCACTGCTCGTAGGAGACCGGGTTCCTGCCCCATGCCACCGCGGCTATCTGCTCCCCATCACCCCGGTCCCGGACCGACGTGACCACACCCGTAGTCCGGGTGTCCTCGTGCAGATGCGCGCGCGGGTGCCCGGAGCGGACCACATCGCCCACCGCGAACCGCTGGCCGTGCCGCTCCCACCCGTACTCAAGGGCAGGCTGTTCCTCCGTGGTCTCCAACTCCGCCGACGGGACCGCTTCCGGCTGCGGAACCGGGACGGGCACCAGGGCGCCCGGCGTGCGCTCCCCGCGCTTGACCACGTCCGCGAGGATCGCGCGCTTCATGGCCGGACGGCCCTGCACGTAGTTGCAGACCTCCTCACCACTCGCGATGTGATGGACCAGGTACTCACCCGCCAGACACTCAACCTGGTAGGTCTGCCCCAGGAGTTCGGCGCACTCCCCGTGCTTCGGGTCGCCCTTGAACGCAATGTCGCCGACCCTCGGGCCCTTGCCCCGGGTCACCTTCGGCCCTGTCTCCTTCGGGGAACCCTTCTTGGAGGGCGCCGACGACTGCGGCCCGGCCGCCATATAGACGCGCTCCTCCTCAGTCATGGGCGGCAGGGACGGCCTCCCCCACTCGGTCTTGACGGCCGACATCCACGACGCCAGCGGCGTCGCCACGCCAGGGCGGTTCGCGTACCAGCGAATAGTGCTCTCATCAGGCGCACCGAACCACCGGCCGACCATGTCACCCGACTCGTCAACGGTCAGATTGCACAGCGTCGCCAACCGACCACTCGTGAGCGCATCAGGCAGGTTCGTTGACGTGAACACCCGCCCATCAAAGGTGAAACGCCACCACGACTCGCCGATCTGCTCGCACTCGACCGGCGCACCCGACACAGCCTCATCCCAGAGAACCACCGGGCCCGACTCCACCTCCGCCTGCCGCGTGCCCGCGTCCGCCTGCTCCACGGGACCCTGCACCTGAGCCACCCCAGCGGCAACCTCCGGCCCGGTCTCGGCCTGCCGTACGTCGGCCGCCACACGGGCGAACGCCTCGCGGGACACTTCCGCCCGCTTCTGCTCCGCCCGCTTGGCCTCGAACGGCTTCGGGTCCTCGGCCACCGTGCGCCCGAAGTTCAGCGCCGGACCCACACCCTTGAACAGCCGACAGGCCACCCCAGCACCCTGGTAGGTGTACACGTCCACCCGGAACCGCTCCCCATCGTCCGAGTACGACAGGACAGCCTTCCCGTGCACGCCGTTGTACCGCGGCAACTCCGTATACCAGTCGCTCGAATCGGGCACATGCCAGCCATAGCCAGGGCTTGCCGTCGTCCCACCGTTCGCGCTCGATCTTCCGCTGCGCCTTGCCCACCAGAGCCAACCCACGCTCTACGGCGTCAGTGTCGATGTCTGGCACACCCGGAGCACACTCCTTGGCCGTGACCGGCTTGTCCGGGGTCTCCTCGATCACCTCGAACGTCACACCCTCCTCCGCCCACTTGGCAGCCACCTTCTCCGGCGCCATGCGCGAAGGAGTACGGAACGGCCCCTTGTCCAGCGTCGACCGCCACACAGGGGCGTCCTGCGTCTCCGCCTCCTTGACCCGCTGCGCCCACTCAGCCTCTGCGGCCTGACGCTTGCGGACGTACGCGAGCATGGCCGCCTCCGCTGAGTGCCGCGAACTCATCGCGCCGTGCTCCCACTTGACCCGCCGGTCCCACTCAGACGGCTTGGACCCGCGCGGCTCCTCCCGACTGATGAAGAACTTCCCGGTCTGCTCCAGCACCCAGAACCTCATGCCACGCCAGGACGCTGTCACCAGCCACGACAGGGCCCCGTTCTTGTGCCACTTCAGCGTGACCGGCTGTGCGTGATCGGCCATGTCCCTACTCACCTTCGAACCCCTGTCGCTCGTCGCCACGTCCACCAGGTCTCGCAGTCACTTGGGCTCGAACGACGAGCACTCGTTGCCCACCCCATCCACCACCCGACGCCCATCCCGTGACAGGCCGCACAGGCCCTCGTCAAAGCCCTCGTTGAACGCGTCCACAGACATCCGCTCAACCGCGTCCCGCTTGCCCGACGCACCCACCACGAAGCCAGCCGTCCCACACCCCACAGCCAGAACCACAGCCGCGAGAACCCCAGCCACCACACGACGACGCATCGACATACCCGCCCCAGGAATCCAGGCGCCCGACACCCAGCCGGACCGCACACGACGTTTTCTGTGGCGCTACAACCCCTCAGGGGGAGCGCCAGGAGCCTTAGTTCGTTAGCGGCCCGATCCCTCCAGAGCCGCCCTGCCCGGTCCATCACATTCAGCGAAATGAACCAACGCTCCATTTCCACCGGAGACCGAACCCAACACACCCCGAATTCAAGGTGATCCGCATCACAATCTTGAAATAGGCACCCGTCCAGACCCCTTATTCAAACCCCTCCAAAACCCACGTTTCCGCAGGTCAGAGCCCCTTCTTACACCCGGGGGTAATCCCTAGAAAGAATACGAAAGGACCCACCGGGGGTGCCTCTTTCGGAATGTGTACGGGTATCAAATTCCCGGGGAGAGGCGGTTTTTAGGGGGCCTGGAGCGCCAAAAGGCGGACTTGGTGGCCTCAAAGCGGGGTCCGAGGGCGGCTGATGGGCTGCCAGACGGCCGGCTTGGGGCTTGCGGGGGCCGTTTTGGGTGGTCAGGGACGCCGTTGGGCGCCTAACTAACGAACCGGGCCACGAATCAGACGTGTTCCCGGTCACGTTCTCAGAACCAGCGTCACGAGGGGGGTCGGATGACACATACATTATTTATGTCGGGGGTTATATATACCTGAGGGAGAACATGAGTTGGCCCCCTCCTGGGAGAGAGGGGGCCTGTCTCAGCTGTACATGGTTGGAGTCACTACTTGAGGACCACTCCGGGTGATGACTCGGTTGGTAGCTGCTGGTTGGGGCAGCCGGCCAAGGTCTTCTCCATGGCGTCTCGTTCGTCCGGGGTGACCCACAGCTTGTATTGCTCCTTCACGGCAATCTGCCGGGCCACATACGAGCAGTCGAAGGCCTTATTGGCGGGTAGCCAGTTCGCCGCGTCCTTGTCGCCCTTGGCCATGTTCGCCGGCCCGTCCGCCGCAATGAGGTTCAGGGGATCATTCGCGAGGGATTCGCGCCGGTCCTGGGAAAGTTGACGGGCCCCGGTCTGCCAGGCATCCGATAGGGCCACCATGTGGTCAATCTGGACCGCGGAGGACTTCGGCCCCCGCTCGAAATGAATAGCCCTGCCGGTGTAGGGATCGGCAAGGGTGCCGGAGGCGACCACGCATTTCGAGCCGGCCTGAAATTTCAGGTCCGTCAGGTCACGGTGGAGAATATCGTCGCGGGTGTCACACCCATTGTGCCCGCCGGGCGCATTCGTGTTGTCCGTCCAGGCGGGCCCGAAATCCTTGACCCTGTCGTAGCCCTCTTTCGATCCCGCTTTCTTCACCTAGAGGTGAGCCAGGGCTGTTTGGAGGGAGCCAGCCTTGGCGTCGTCGGATCCGGCTGCGGCTGCCGGAGTGGACGAGGAGGCCTTGGTGTCACCGCTGGACTGTCCCTGTGTTCCGCCTGAGCACCCGGCCGCGGTCGCGGCGACGAGCGCACCGGCAATAGTCACGGCGAACCTGCGCCGGCGAGGATGGGGCGTCATGTAGCTACGTCTACCCTCGCCCGACGCTCATCATGGATGTCACCACCCTAATGGGCGGCATTTGCCAAGGCCGTTGACATTTACCGATGTCCGGGATGTGACGGTGGCGTTCCGCTCAGTCCAACTCTGCAAGGGCGTCCACGAGCGTGCGCCCCTCCTGAGTTCCACGACGTAGCAGCAGCGCAGCTGCGGTATGCAGTTCGCCCCATGCATGAGGGCGCCCGATCTCTGACGCATCGTTGATGATGTCCAGTGCTGCGCCCAACGCTGCTTCTGCCTCGCCCACACCGGCGTATGCATGCGCGAGGCATGCCCCGTACCAAGCTCGATCGCGCCGAAAGGTCGGGGCAAAACCGGATAGGCCTGCCACCAAATTCTCAACGGCGCTTGCCCAGTCCTTCAGGTGCACATCCGCCATCCCCCTCTGCGCCGAGAACCATGACTCGCCATAGAAGTACAGCCAGGGTGGGGCATCGCGCGCATCCGCGATGATCTTCTGCGCTTCGTCCAACTTGCGGTATGCGCTCTCGGCGTCACCTTCGAGTGCATGCCCTCGTCCAGTCATCTGGATCGCCATGGCCCGTGTCGCCTCGCTCGCCCCAACGGTGACCGCTGCGGCCTCCCCGAGCCGAATGCACCTGCGACCCCTCTCCTTTGACCATGCCAGATGAGCCTTCATGCTCATGGTGGTAGCCGCCATATCGCCATGGCCAGCCTCCATTGCCCAGTCGTACGAACGGTCGAACCAACTGAGCGCCACGGGGGCGTTGTCTTGGTCCTGTGCCATCCACGCGAGGAACTGAGCGTACTCCGCCAGCAACTTGACCAAGCGGTCTGCAAGCGGCCCACGGGCTTGGTCATACAGGCCAGCTACACGCTCGAATTGCGCGGCCACAACCCCGTTCATGACCCGCGAGCCAAGTGTGTCCTCGGCCCTGCGATGGGAAGCAAGTAGGCCCTCCATCGCCTCCAAAGAGGCCACGTCCAGCCGCATGCCTTCGTCATGTACCTGCCGCAGCCGATCCGTTGCAGGGGACTCAACCACTTCGGGCAACACAAGCGATGGCGATGGAAGGTCCGCCTTTGCTGCCCCGAGCAGTTCACTTGGAATGCCCAGCCCATCGATGATCCGTTGTCGCACTTCGACCGAGGTCACCATGCGTCGTCGGTTCTCGATAGCCGAGACGTCGGGCTGCGACAGTCCAACGAGGGAGCCAAGTTTGCTCTGGTTGCTACGGGTCAGGGACCTCCAGGCCTTCAGCAGTGCTGGCCAGTCCTCGGCTGCTGCAGCAGCTCGTAACGCTGGATGTGCCCACATGTTCGGCTCCGACTCCATCCTCAAAATATACGGCGGCCATATATGACCCGGCAGTGGATCGGCTTGCCCGTCAAGCGACATGGTGAAGACACGCCCCGGGGCGTGTACCCCCTGGCAGCGGGCCGCGATCCACCGCGACGTGATGCACCCACAGCCCGCTGCATCCCTGTCGGAGAGGACCAAAACGGTGACCTATCGCAGAGGCCGGCTGCTTCACGGCGCAGACACCGGCCAGTCGGCTGGAAGCGCAGGCGTCCTTGGGCTGAGCCAGGTCACGGCTCGGAGCGGGCAAGGCGGAACCCTACGGCTGGAAAAGCCCCAGTCCCTGCAGAGCGGGTGTCGGATCGACGGCTTGGGCGAGGCGGACGACGGCCCTGATCTTCCCCCGGGAAGCATGCAGTTCCCCGCCTGCCGCTGTCGTCTGCACCGTGCCGGCCAGGGCAGGCTGGACGCGTCGGTCAGGCTGTCGGCGGCCGAGGCCGTGGAGGACCAGGTGCACACGGTGAACAGCCCGGGTGCACGCCGCGTCTTCCGGGCCGGCGCGTACATCGTGGAAGAGCGGTACCCGGGAGCGTCGTCGTGCTGACGTGTCCCGTTGTGTCCATGCCGCACTCGTCCGCCCAAGGGTCGGTGCACATGGTGGCCTGCCGGGAGTGTGCCCGGCTGATCCGCAAGCAGGACGCAGCCCTGCAAGGTGGCGACGTCAGCACCGCGAGGCGGTGCGACGTGGCGCTGACGGTCCACCTGCGTCACGCTCACCCGACACCGGAGCCGCCGCCGTGCCCCGCGCCGTTAAGCGGCACGTGGAGTACAAGATCCACACCGCCCTGGACACGTTGATGTACGGCAGTCGTTGCTTGGGATGTTCGTGGCAGACGACAGGCGCGTCAGAGCCTGAACCCGTGCAGGACGCGTGCATGAAGCACTCGGCGGTCTCCGGGCACAGGTCGTTCCGCATCTTCTGCGACGGCGTTGCGGTCGTGTTCCGGAAGGGGGCGTCGTGAGCCGGCGAGGGCGCGGGAGGTCTCGCTGGAAGGCGGCAGAGATCGGCTTGGGCCTGTCGGTCGGCTGCGGGGTTCTGGCTCTGTGCGGCGTCGTCATCTGGCTCGCCGTCCACGGGGGCTCACACCGCTTCTAGACCCCCGTCCGGCCGTCTTACGTACGGCGGAAGGCCGGACAGGGCCCTGTTGGAACTCAGATTGGACCAGGAACAGGCCGTGAATCACCGCAGGTTACCGCGCTGCCGACGTCTCAAGAAGGCGAGCTTCGAGGACGAGGAGGACGCGCGGGAATTCCTCGCCAGGGTGGGGAAGGGGCGTGACCTTGACCCGCTCGACGGGGCACTACTGCCGATTCGCACCTTCAAGTGCCAGTTCTGCCGGTACTGGCACGTCAGTCAGCGGGGCGTCTCCCGGAACGTCGGGAGGTACTGACCGTGGCTACAGACTCCCGCCCGGTCGTCCGGATGAGGTCCAGCGGCCGGGCGGGCCCACCACCACACCGAACGGAGACGACATGGCCCACGCCGATATTGACCCTGCCAACCCGCCCGGACGACGCATCGGGGCCGTGGTCCTGGTGCGCGACCAGTCCGGCCGTGTGCTGCTGGTCAAGCCCATGTACAAGGACGGATGGCAACTTCCCGGCGGGGGCGCGCACGAGGGCGAGACCATCGCGGACGCAGCTGCGCGGGAGCTGCGCGAGGAGACCGGGCTGCGGCTCGCGCTCACCCACTTCGTGGCGCTGGACCAGGTGCCCGCCAACCCGGAGACGGGGGCGGCCGAGGGCTTCAACGTGGTGTGCGACGCGGGCAAGTTGACTGACGAGGAAGCGTCTGCGGCGGACGTCCCTGAGAGTGCAGTCGGCGAGCTGTCCGGCCTCCGGTGGGTGTCGCTTGACCGGCTCGACACGTACGCCCCGCCCTACCAGGGGCGGCGTGTCCGTGCGGCCGTCGCCGCGTCGGAGCTCGGGATGCGGTTGCCGCTGCTGCTTCTCGGTGAGCCCACCGACGCGTAGCCCAGAAGCATCCGCCGGTCGACAGCCGAGACAGCCGTCACCACCAACGTCACAGTTCCGGCGGGGAAGCAGCCACTTCCCCGCCGGACCGATCACCCAAGCAACCCCCAGACAGAGGAGAGGATCACTCATGGGCGAACCCAGCTTAGGCACGGGCGCCATCCCCGGGGAACTCCGGTTCGTGTGGCTGGAGATCACAGGACGGTGCAACGAGTTCTGCAACCACTGCTACGCCGACTCGGGCCCCCAGGGGACGCACGGGACCATGACCGGCGATGACTGGAAGCACGTGATCGACCAGCTGTCGGCCATGGGCGTACCAGACGTCCAGTTCATCGGCGGTGAACCGACCTTGCACCCGGAGCTGCCCGCGCTGATCGAGCACGCGCACGACGCGGGACTCGGCATCGAAGTGTTCTCCAACATGACCGTCATCCGTGACCGGCTGTGGGACGTCTTCCAGTCGTGTGGGGTCAAGTTGGCGTCGTCGTACTACTCCGACGACGCCAACGAGCACGACCAGGTGACGAACCTGCGCGGCTCGCACAAGAAAACACAGGCCAACATCGAACGGGCTGTGGAGTTGGGCATCCCAGTCCGCGGAGGAGTCATCGACGTGGGCACCAACCAGCGTTTCCGCGAAGCAGCAACCGACCTTCAGACGATCGGGGTCGGGCATGTCGGCGGAGACCGGATGCGCGCGTTCGGACGCGCCAGCAAGGGAGCTGCCCCCGCGGTGGAGGACCTCTGCGGGTACTGCGCGCTCGGGCAATGCGCTGTCGGCCCCGACGGCAACGTGTGGCCCTGCGTCCTCAGTCGCTTCATCACCCTCGGCAACATCCGCAACACCCCGCTCGCGGACATCTGGAACAGCGGTCGTACCGCAGGAGTTCGCGCCGAGATCACGGCAGCCCACGGGCAGAAACCCCTCGCATCGTGCTCGCCCCCGCAGTTCCTGCCCAGCTGCGACCCGTGCAGTCCCTGCGTCCCCTCCGTGGGGTACTGCGACCCGAAGGAGGCAGACCGGCAGCCGGCCACGGCTACGATCGGCCCACCCACGTGAACACACTGACCGATCCGTAGGAGCACCAACGATGGATGATCACGGAGACGACTTCGGTAAGTGGCTGGAGAGCCCCAACCCTGCGGCCGTCCAACGAACCGAGGAACAGTGGGAGCAGATCGCACGGTACGTGCGTAGCGCAGCCAACAAGCTCGGACCAGACCTTCCATTGTGTCTCTCGGGGGAACCCCGGGAGTGCGGGCGCAGCCCTCAACAGCACGTGCTGGCGTGGGCAGCCGCGGCGAAGGCCGCAGCGCACCACATCATCGAGCAGGCTGCCCCAACCCCCGCCGAAGCGGCCTACACGGCGGGCCCCCTGTTTCAGCAGAGGCTTCTCGAACTGCGTAGGCAGTCCGCTGAGGTCGCCCCCGCAGAGGAACCGCACGTGTCTCGGTGATCAGCAAGGGGCCGCACCTGACGCAGCCCGATACTCCACTGAGTACCGGACCGCGTCAGACCTGGCCAGAGACACGCTGGTCAGAGAGAGCCGCCTAACTTACCCTCGCGGGTGTCTCATAGAAGGCCGGGACCAGCGGGTAACCGCCGCATGACCTACCAAGATGACAAAAGCAGCCACTGCTAATAGGCGGATTACGCTCCATGTCGTTGCGGGACTCTCCCCTTGTAGTGAAGCATCAAAATGGAGCCGCATCGACGTGTCGACAATGGCTATCAACGGAACCAGCACTCGAAATGGAAGGCCGCGCATTCCATGATTTCGCGCAAGGTTTCCAGAAAGCCCCAGAAGAGGGCCAAAGATGCATGCGCCTATGCTCCAAGCGGCCGTCTTTGACAAGAAGCTGAACCAGGAAACGTGGGTCGTTCTCCCGGAAGGGTCACTCAGATCGGCCGCCACAAATTCGCCTTGCCCTAGCTTGGTCAGGTAGTAGGCGATCACAGCTACGAGTAGAGCCGCAGCGGAAAGGATGGCAGATTCCCGCGCGGATTTCCGCGCGAGACCGACACAAAAGGCTAGTGCCGCCCAGGACCATCCTGCATCCAAGACGAGATGCGTCACATTTCCTATCGGGCCGCCGAATGCGGCAAGAAGGGGAGCGATAACCCCGAGCGCCGCGCCGACCACCAGCGCGACCATGAGTGCCGTTACACGGGAGCATAAAGAGAACACAGTTTCGAGAGCGTCCTTTTCGGTGACCAGTCATGCGAGGCGCTGACCCTGCCCGAGCCTAGGGCGAGCCATCTCGTGAGTCTATGCCCGACGCTAGCTGAGCCTGGCGATAATCGGCCGTTGAGCGAGCACCAGGCTGGGCAGCCCCGGTGCCCGCTCTGCGCCCAGTCACCGGCGCCCCTAGATCATGATGAGACCGGGATGCCAGGATGACTCAAATCTCTCTTAGTACACGGCCCAGTACGTGTGGCACTCGTATGCCCAACCGGCGTCAATTGAGGCATTTGACCAATGTCCGGCGCTCTCAACTTGCTTGTCGGTCTGGCTGGCCATTACTGCCGTCGACGAGTGGACCTTCGACGGATGCGTGTAGTTGGAGTAGCAGCGCTTCAGCCCGTTATCGCCCGAGGCTACGCCGTAGCTCCACGTCCCGCCGCCAACGTTATCGACATCCATGGCCTTGGCCGGAGTCACCGAATTCGGATGGACGGTGAAGGTAGCCATCCCCCAGGCCTTCGGGTGCCCCAGGAACTCGGGCGCTTCCGGAGTTGCCGCACTGGCCGGCGAAGACAGAACTCCGGCGGACATGGCTACAGCTGCAGCGACGACAGCAATCGATCTGCCAAAAGCCTTCATAAAGTTGATCCCCTCCCTCTGATCGACCCCAAATGGGCTTCGGAAGGAGATCCTGGACGAACAAGTCTTCGAGGCAAAGCCATTAACATGGCGATGACCGAAAACCTCACCTGTCCCTCTCGTCACGATTGACCGCATCGCACCCACTGCTACACCATGCCTTTTTGCGTCAAAAAGGGCATAGCGTACTGGCCATGACTGCCACATTTCGGGTGGGTCATTGTCTGGATGAACAAGGTTCGACGATGTCGAGCATCGGCAAGTGAACGCCCCAACTCGGCAGGGCTCCGCGGTAGTTGCCCACAGGCACCCCTTCCTCTACCCCTCCTCGGAGGGCTTCACGATCCGAGTTCGGACCGTGACACTCGACGCCTTGCGTGCGGTAGGCAAAGGCACAAACCGCTGCGCTTCAGCCGGACGCTCGTCCCGAGGCAGCCCATCGATGGATCTCACAAAGCGGTCGCGCTCTTCACGGGACAAGGCGCCCAGCATCTGAACCAGCTTGATTTGCTCGTCCATTGCTCCCATCACCGCTCGTCAGCAAGGTCGAACTCACGTTGAAAGCCGCTCTCCGCGGTGACAGCCGGTGCCTCTGCTCCGCACCAGGGATGCGCAATGGGAGGTGACACCGCTCGCCACCAGGGATAGATGGGGAGGGTGCCAGCGGGCTCAAACGGTTCACCTGGCTTGGGAAACGCCACGGCTTGCCCAGCCTCTTCCGCTGCGTCCTTCGTCCACTCCCCGGGCTCTGCCCACGGGTGCAGGGCGAGGTTGAACGTGCCCCAGTGGATCGGCAGCACCACGCCGCGAGGCTTGCGCCCTTGCAAGTCAAGGTGTGCTTGGACTCCTTGAGCAGGCGTCATATGGATCTCTGGCCACGGTCCGGGCAACGGTGTACAGTCCGTGTGGTTCTTGGGCCAGAATTCGCTGTACGCACCGACCTGCACCATCGTGGCGTCGAACGGCCCGAACTCGGCGCCGATGTCCGCGAAGCCGGAGAAGTAGCCGGTGTCCCCGCTGTGGAATATCCGGTGCTCCGGTCCGGACACGACCCACGAAGCCCACAGCGTGTGCTGGGTGTTGCGCAGGGCGCGGCCGCAGAAGTGCCGGGCGGGGGTGGCGGTGAAGGTGAGCGCGCCGATGCGCGTCGACTCGTGCCAGTCGAGTTCGGTGATGCGGTCCGCCGGGACGCCCCAGTGCTCCAGGTGCGCGCCGACGCCGAGGGGGACGACGAAGGCCGCGCCGGTGCGGGCGAGGGCGCGGACGGTCGGCATGTCCAGGTGGTCGTAGTGGTCGTGGGAGATCACCACCGCGTCCAGCGGGCCCGTCTCGGCCAGCGGTACGGGCACGGGGTGCAGCCGCCGGGGGCCGGCGAGGGCGAAGGGCGAGCAGCGCTCTGACCACACCGGGTCGAACAGCACGCGGCCGCCGTCGATCTCGGCCAGCACGCTGGAGTGGCCCATCCAGGTCAGCCGCAGCCCGGAGGCGGCGGGCACGGCCAGGTCGGCGACGGTGGTGGGGTGGACGGGCACGGCGTGGGCGGGGGCCCGGCGGACGCGCTCCTCCTTGCGGAAGTAGGTGGGCAGGAAGGCGAGCATCGAGCGCGACGACGGCCGGGCCGCCCCGGCCGGGTTGACGAACACGCCGTCCGCGAAGTGCGGCGACCGCCGGATGCGAGCCATCCGCTCCCCCGCCGGATCCGCCCCGAAGGCGGCCGGGCGCAGGGCGTCGAGGGGAGAACGGGGCGGGCGGGAGCCGGTCACGGCACCTCCAGGCAGGGGCGGAAGGCAGGTCACCCCATTATCAGGCCGCTCACCCGGAGGGTGACGTTCAGCCGTCCGTCGAGGCCCAGGGCGGGCGGGGCCGTGCCCGGGAGGGTGCGGGGGACGCCGTGGTATGCCTGCCGGGACGGGCCTCCGAAGACGAACAGGTCACCGCTGCGCAGCTCCACGTCCGTCCAGGGGCGGCCGCGGTCGCTCACGTTCCCGAAGCGGAAGACGCACGTGTCGCCGAGGCTGAGGGAGACCACGGGCGCGCCGGACTTCTCGTCGCTGTCGCGGTGCATGCCCATCCTGGCCCTGCCGTCGTAGAAGTTGACGAGCGCGATGTCGTAAGCGATGTCGCAGGGCTCGGCGCCCGTCTCCTGTCCGTACGCGTCGGCCACGGCGTCCCGGGCCAGCTCGCCGAGCCACTCCGGGAACGGCTTCACGGGCGCCCCGTCGCCGTCGACGACGGTGTGGGCGTAGCCGTAGGGGAACCAGTGCCAGCCGAGGCACACCGAGCGCACCGACATCGCGCCGCCGCTGGGCATACGGACCGTGCGCAGGCCGGCGGGCGGCGCGGCCCATGCGCGGCAGGCGTCCAGCAGCCGGCGCTGGGCGGGCGGATCCAGCCAGCCGGGGACGTGCACGGCCCCCGGCGCGACCTCGGCCCGGGGCCGCGGGAACAGTTCGCCGTCCATGCGGCCAGCGTAGGACTCGGGGATGTCACACTCCGGGCCGGCCCGTCCGTCGTACCCGCGACAGCGACCTCAGCGCGCCGCCAAGGAGGCACCGGACATGGCCCGCATCCCCCTCGACCTTCCCGACACTCCCCTCAACCGCATCCTGCGCTGGTACAGCAGGCGCACCTACGGCAAGGTCCTCGACCCGCTGATGGCGTACGCGCGCCACCGCAGGGTGCTGTTCGCCACCGCCCGCTTCGAGCTGTCGCTGGCCCGCTGGAACAAGCTCGACCCGGCCCTGAAGGACCTCGCCGTGCTGGCGTCGGCGGTGGCCATCGGCTGCTCGTGGTGCACGGACTTCGGCTACTGGGCGAGCCGCGGGCACGGCGTCCCCCACGAGAAGCTGCAGGACGTGCCGCGCTGGCGCGACAGCGACGTCTACACGCCGCTGGAGCGCGACGTCCTGGAGTACGCCGAGGCGATGTCCGCCACCCCGCCCGCCGTCGAGGACGCGCTGGTGGAGCGGCTGCGCGGGCGGCTCGGGGACGCGGCGCTCGTGGAGCTGACCATGATGGTGGCGGTGGAGAACCAGCGCTCGCGCTTCAACTCGGCGCTGGGGCTGAGCGCCCAGGGGTTCAAGGACAGCTGCGACGTGACCGCATGAGCGCTCAGGCCTTGAGCCCCACGCCCCCGTAGAAGACGGTGTTGTTGAGCTCCTCCGCACCGGGCACCGGCCCGTCCGGGCGCCACAACGGCACCCGGACCAGGCCGGGTTCGAGGAGCGCGAACTCCCCGAAGAGCGGCTCGACAACGGCGCGTCCGCGCAGGTTGAGGGCGGCGGTGGCGTTCTTGTAGACGTCGACGACGCCGTCCCGCGCCGTCGTGTCCACTCTCCCCGGCTCGTAGCCCTCGTAGGGCTCCTCCGTGGCGTGCGAGAGGACGAGCCGGCTGCCCGCGGGGAGTGCGGCGCCGAGGGTGGCGACGATGCCCGCCGGGTCCTCGTCGTCCTTGACGAAGTGCAGGACGGCGACGAGCAGCAGGGCCACCGGCTCGGAGAAGTCGATCAGTTCGCGGACGACCGGGTGCTGCAGGATCGTTTCGGGCTCCCGGACGTCGGCGAGGGCGAAGCCCGCGTTGCCCGCGTCGGTCAGCTTCGCCCCGGCGTGGGTGGCCACGATCGGGTCGTTGTCGACGTAGGCGACGCGGACGCCCTCGGCCACCTCCCGCGCCACCTCGTGGGTGTTGGGGGACGTGGGGATCCCGGTGCCGATGTCGACGATCTGGCGGATGCCGCCGCGCACCGCGTCCCGCACGGCCCGTCGCATGAAGGCCCGGTTGGCGCGGGCCGACAGCCGCACCTGCGGGTGGGCCTCGATGACGCGCTCGGCGGCGATGCGGTCGACCTCGTAGTTGTCCCAGCCGTCGAGGTAGTAGTCGTACATCCGGGCCGGGTGCGGCCGGCTCGTGTCGATCTCGGCCGCCGGGAAGCCCCGTTCGGCCACGCCCGGGCCGTAGCCGCCCAGGCCCTCCACGCCGTGGTCGGTCATGCCGGGCTCCCTTGCGGTGTGCCGGTGAGCAGGAAGTCGGCCTGGCCGGCCTTCGCCCCCCGGAGGAAGGTCTCCATCTCGTGACGCGTGTAGATCAGAGCGGGACCCTCGGGGTCCGTCGACTGTCTCAGGGCCACCCTGCCGTCCACCAGCCGCATCGCCTCGACGCAGCTCCCCCCGTTGCCACCGCTCCACGGCTTGCTCCAGCCCTCGGTGCCGAGGTCGGCGGCGGGCATGCCGTTGTAGACGCGGTCCGGATCCATGGTTCAGATCTCCTTACGAATGCCACCCAGGATGGCCTTGGTGGTGTGGGGCGGCGCGGCCTGCGCGCACATCCGGTCCAGTGCCTCCAGAAAGGCCGAGACGTCCTCGCGCTGGTCGAAGTACGAGGCGCCGACGAGGTTTTCGGCGCAGGCGATGTCCGGAAGCTCCTGGATCGGGAAGCGGAAGATGTGGAAGGGCCCGTACATCGCCGGGTGCGGCCCGGCGGCGAACGGCATGATCTGCAGCCGTACGGCGGGCAGTTCGGTGGCCTCGATCAGGCGGTCGACCTGGGCGCGCATGACGTCGGGGCCGCCGATGGGGCGGCGCAGCACGGTCTCGTCCATGACGACCCACAGCAGCGGCGCGTTCTCCCGGCGGAGCAGGCCCTGGCGCTCACGGCGGACGGCCACCGTGCGCTCGATGTCGGCGTCGGGAGCGTGCGGCATGCCGGCGCGGAGCACGGCGCGGGCGTAGTCCTCGGTCTGCAACAGGCCGGGGACGTAATGCGGTTCGTACGCCCGGATGAGATTGGCCTCTCCCTCCAGGGCGACGAAGGCGCTGAACCACTCGGGCAGGACGTCGCGGAAGCGGTGCCACCAGCCGGGGCGGTTGGCCTCGCGGGCGAGGGCGAGGAAGCCCTCGACCTCGCCGGGGTCGGTGATCCCGTACAGGCCGAGGAGCTTCTCGACATAGGGGATCTTCAGCCCGACCTCGGCCTTCTCCATTCTGCGGACCGTGGCGTGGGTGACGTCGAGAGCGCGGCCCGCCTCCTCGAAGGAGAGCCCGGCCTTTTCGCGCAACTCCTGCAGCCGCTTGCCGAGAACGACCCGCAGGACGGTCGGCGCGCCCGCAGCACGCGGCTCCGCCACTGTCCACCCCCTCCAACTGCCGTCATATGCCAGCAGTCTGCCACGCGGCCGCTCGGAGCCGACAGACTGTCTTTGCGATTCTGCAATTTGCAGGTTGAACCTTGCCACAGATGAGCCGCATCGCACATAGTTACGGAGTGGCCCCCTCCCCTGACGCACCCTTGCTCGGGCGCCGCGGCAGCTCCATCGCCGGCCGCCTGCAGGACGCATTCCACTTTCCGGCTCTCAACACCTCGGTGGCGGAGGCGCGACGACGCGTCCTCGCCCGGCTGCAGGAGTGGGGCATCGACGAAATGGCGTGCGACGACGCCCAATTGGTGGTGTCGGAGCTGTTCACCAACGCCGTGCGGCACACCGACAGCGACAAGGTCGGCTGTCAGCTGCGGATCAGCGGCGCGGCACTGCGCATAGAGGTCACGGACCAGGGGCACACCCCGAGCGAGCCGAGGATGCGCTGCAGCGGGGCGGACGAGGAGAGCGGGCGCGGGCTGCTGCTGGTGGGCGCGTTGTCACAGGCCTGGGGGGTCCGGCCCGACGACAGCGGCCGGGGCCGCGTCGTCTGGGCCGACCTGCCGCACCACAGCGCCCCGTAGGGGGCGCGGGGCTGTTACATTTTGCGGCTCCGCCGCGTGGGCGCGATCAGCCACCGACGGCCCGCAGCCGACGCACGCCCCCAGGGCCCGGGACTTCAACTGCGGGCGCGTCGCGGCTGGTCGCGCCCACGCGGCGGAGCCGCATATGTCACCGCCCCGCGCCCCTACAGGGCGCGACGGTTCAGAGCGGCAGCAGATCCGGCCGCTTCGCCTCCACGTGGTCGCCCGAGGACTCGCCGCGCAGCCGGCGCCCGATCCAGGGCACCAGGTGCTCACGGGCCCAGTGGATGTTGTCCCGGCGCACCTCGGCGGCCGAGCGCTCCTCCTCCGCGGGCCACGGCTGGTCCGGGTCCGCGGGCACCTCCAGGCCGAGCACCTGGGCGGCACGCAGGGCCACCCGGGTGTGGCCGTCGGCGGAGAGGTGCAGACGGTCGTCGCTCCAGGCCCGCCGGTCCTGCACCGAGCGCAGCGACCACAGGTCGAGCACCGGACAGCCGTGCCGGTCGGCGATGGCCCGCACATGGGCGGTGTACGTCGCGATCTTGCCCCGCAGGTGCCGGAAGACCGGCATGCCCCGGGTGTCGAAGCCGGTGCACAGCAGCACCGTGCCGACGGAGGAGGCGAGCTCGACGACGGCCGCCTCGTAGCGCTCGGCCACGGCGTCGGGGTCGCCGCCGGGCCGCAGGATGTCGTTGCCCCCGGCGCAGAAGGTCACGAGGTCGGGACCGAGCTCCCTGGCCCGGGGGACCTGCTCCTCCACGATCTGGTCCAGGAGACGGCCGCGGACGGCGAGGTTGGCGTACCGGAAGGTGTGTTCTTCCTGCTGGTCGCTGAGGAGTACGGCGAGTCGGTCGGCCCAGCCGACGAAGGTGTCGTCGGGCCCCGGGTCCCCGACGCCTTCGGTGAAGCTGTCCCCGACTGCTGCGTACGACCCGATCGCGCTCTTGCTGATGGATTTCGAATCGTCTGCCACGTCAGTGCATTTTTCACCTTTCGGAGTGACCTACGCCACCGTAACCAGGGGTTGACGTGCCGTGATGTATCCCACCCCGACAAAAACCGGCACCACGGGAATACGATCGGCGGGCCCGGAGCCGACACTTGAGGAGCGCCCGTGACGCAGACCCCGTACGTCCCGCACACCGAACCCGCGCTGGCGGGTGTCCGCAACTTCCGTGACCTGGGCGGGCTGCCCGCCGCCGACGGGCGGCGGATCCGGCCCGGCGTGCTGTTCCGCAGCGGCCACCTCGCCCGCGCCACTGCGGCGGACGCCGAGTTCCTCGGCTCCTTGGGGCTGCACACGGTCTTCGACTTCCGGAACGCGGCGGACATCAAGCTGGAGGGCAAGGACGTCGAGCTGCCGGGGGTGCGGAACGTCAACCTCCCGCTCAGCGACCCGGCCGACGGCGGCGAGTTCTGGCGGATGGTCCGGGAGGGCGGCATCGACCGGCTGCGGGCCGCGCTCTCCGACGGGCAGGCCGCGGGCCGGATGACCGCTTCGTACCGCGAGATCGTCACCACCCGCACCGCCGAGCACGCCCGCGTCCTGCACACCCTCGCCCAGGACGCGGTGCCGGCGCTGATGCACTGCTCCGCGGGGAAGGACCGCGCGGGCCTGTCGGTCCTGGCGATCCTGCTCGCGCTCGGGGTGCCGGCCGAGGCCGTCGAGGCCGACTACCTGGAGTCGAACGCCCCGCACCGCCGCTATGCGGTGCAGCGCCGCCAGGACGTCGACCCGGCCGTCCAGGCCGAGGTGACGGAGCTGCTCTCGCCGCTGTTCGAGGCGCGGGCGGAGTACCTGGCGGCGGCGTTCGCGGCCATCGACGAGACCTGGGGGACGACCGGGCGCTACCTCTCCGAGGGGCTCGGCCTCGCCCCGGAGACGCGGGAGCTGCTGCAGAAGCGGTTGCTCACGGACTGAGGCGGAGGGGCGGGGCCGCACGGCCCCGCCCCTCCCCGTCAGCGCCCCGCCACGGCCTGCTTCATCAAGGTGCGGCCGAACTCCCAGATCAGCCCGCCGCCGTTGTGGGCGTCGTCCATGACCGCCGTGAAGGCGTCCACGAAGCGGTCCGCCTCCCGCTCCCCGATGATCAGCGGCGGGATCAGCTTGATGACCTCCAGGTGGTCGCCGGAGACCTGGGTCAGGATCCTGTGCCGCTGCATCAGCGGCGCCACCACCATCTGCGCGAACAGGCCCTTGCGCGCCGCCTGCAGCATCGCCCAACGGGTGTGCAGGGCCATCGACTTCGGCCTGCCGAACTCGATGCCGATCATCAGGCCGCGGCCGCGCACCTCGTGCAGCAGCTCGTACTTGTCGACGAGCGCCGCCAGCCGGCCCCGCAGCCGGTCCCCGGTCTCCCGGGCCCGGGCGACGATGTTCTCGTCCTCCATCACCGAGAGCACCGCCAGACCGGCCGCCATGGCCTGGGCGTTGGAGCCGAAGCTCGCCGAGTGGACGAGCACCCGGTCCATCGAGGAGTAGACCTTCTTGAAGATCCAGTCCTTGCCGAGCGTCGCACCGACCGGCACATAGCCCCCGGAGAGGGCCTTCGCCACGCACACCAGGTCCGGCTCGACGCCGCTCTCGTGCTGGTAGGCGAAGAAGTCGCCGGTGCGCCCGATGCCGGTCTGCACCTCGTCCGCGATGAGCAGCGCCTTGTGCCGGTGCAGCAACTCCTGCGCGGCGCGCAGGTATCCGGGCGGGGTCGCGTGAACGCCCTTGCCCTGGACGGGTTCGAGGACGAAGCCCGCCACGTCGCCGCGTTCGAGCTCCCGCTCCAGCGCCGCGAGGTCGCCGAGCGGAACGGCCGTGTCCGGCAGCAGCGGGCCGAAGCCGTCCCGGAAGCCGTCCTCGCCGTTGACGGACAGCGAGCCCGCCGTCAGCCCGTGGAAGGCGTGCGTGCAGTACAGCACCCGGGACCGGCCCGTGGCCCGGCGGGCGAACTTCAGCGCGGTCTCCACCGCCTCGGTGCCGCTGTTGCCGAAGAACACCCGGTCCAGATGCGGGGCGTACGCCAGCAGCTTCTCGGCCAGCAGGCCGGGCAGCGGCGGGCAGTCGAAACGGGTGAGGTCGGCGAGCGAGGCGTCGAGGACGTCGTGCAGCGCCTTGCGGACGACCGGGTGGTGCCGGCCCAGGCCCATCACGCCGAACCCGGCGAGCATGTCCAGGTAGTCCCGGCCGTCGGCGTCCCAGAAGTACGCGCCCTCGGCCCGCTCGTAGACCTTGTCGAAGCCGATCGTGTGCAGCATCCGGGGCAGTTGGTGGTTCAGGTACCGGGTGTGCAGCTCGTACCGTTCCCCGCCGCGCTCGGTCAGCAGCCGGCCGATGTCGAAGCCGGGTGTTCTCCCGTCGGTCATGCGTTGCTCTTCTCCTCGGTCGCCGCCACGGGTTCCGGCGCGGCTGCCGCCGGGCCGGCCAGGGCGGCGCTGATCCGTCCGGCGATCTCGGCCGGGGTGAGCCCCAGATCCGCCAGCACCTCGGAGCGCTTGGCGTGGGCCAGGAACTGCTCGGGGATGCCGAAGGTCCGTACGGGCAGGTCCGTTCCGGCGTCGCGCAGGGCCTGGGCGACGGCCCATCCGACGCCGCCCGTACGGCTGTTGTCCTCGATCACGGCGACCAGGCGGTGCTGACCGGCGAGCCCGGGCAGCGCCTCGTCGACCGGTTTGACCCAGCGCGGGTCGACGACGGTGCAACCGGTGCCGCGCGCCTCCAGCAGGTCGGCGGCCTCCAGGGCCACTTGGGCCATCGTGCCGACCCCGACCAGCAGGACGTCCGCGCCGGTGCCGGGGGCCTCCGGGGCGGCGAGCACGTCCATGCCGCCGATCCGGCCGACGGCGGGGATGTCCTCGCCCACGTTCTCCTTGGGATAGCGCACCACGGTGGGGGCGTCCTCGACCGTGACGGCCTCGCGCAGCTGGGCGCACAGCTGCGCGGCGTCGCGGGGCGCGGCGATCCGCAGGCCGGGGACGACCTGGAGCACCGACATGTCCCACACGCCGTTGTGCGACGGGCCGTCGGCGCCGGTGACCCCGGCGCGGTCCAGGACGAACGTCACACCGCACCTGTGCAGGGCGACGTCCATCAGCACCTGGTCGAAGGCGCGGTTGAGGAACGTCGAGTACACGGCGACGACCGGGTGCAGGCCGCCCGTGGCCAGGCCCGCGGCGGAGACGGCCGCGTGCTGCTCGGCGATGCCCACGTCCCACACCCGGTCGGGGTATGCCTCGGCGAACTTCGTCAGGCCCGCGGGGTGCAGCATGGCCGCGGTGATCGCCACCACGTCGGGCCGCTCGGCCCCGATGCGCACCATCTCCTCGCCGAAGACCGAGGTCCACGAGCGGCCGGCGGACGGGGACAGCGGCTTGCAGGTGAGCGGGTTCATCACCCCGACCGAGTGGAACCGGTCCGCCTCGTCCTCCAGGGCGGGCTGGTAGCCGCGCCCCTTCTGGGTGCGGCAGTGCACCAGGACGGGCCCGTGGAACCGCTTGGCGCGGCGCAGCGCCGACTCGACGGCGGCGATGTCGTGACCGTCTATGGGGCCGAGGTACTTCAGGCCCAGGTCCTCGAACATGCCCTGCGGGGCGAAGGCGTCCTTGAAGCCCTTCTTGGCGCCGTGCAGCGACTCGTAGAGGGGCTTGCCGAGGACGGGGGTGCGCTCCAGCAGGTCCTTGCCCCAGGACAGCATCCGCTCGTAGCCGTCCGTGGTGCGCAGGGTGGCGAGGTGGTTGGCCAGGCCGCCGATGGTGGGCGCGTAGGAGCGCTCGTTGTCGTTGACGACGATGATCAGCTGGCGGTCCTTGGCGGCGGCGATGTTGTTCAGCGCCTCCCAGGCCATGCCGCCGGTCAGCGCCCCGTCGCCGATGACGGCGACGACGTGGCGGTTCCAGCGGCCCAGCACCTGGTTGGCCTTGGCAAGGCCGTCGGCCCAGCCCAGGACGGTCGAGGCGTGGCTGTTCTCGATGACGTCGTGCTCGGACTCCTCGCGCGACGGGTAGCCGGACAGGCCGCCCTTGCCGCGGAGTTTGGAGAAGTCCTGGCGGCCGGTGAGCAGTTTGTGCACGTACGACTGGTGTCCGGTGTCCCACAGGATGCGGTCGGCGGGCGAGTCGAAGATGCGGTGCAGGGCGATGGTGAGCTCCACCACGCCCAGGTTGGGGCCGAGGTGCCCGCCGGTCCTGGCCACGGCGTGGACCAGGAAGTGGCGGATCTCCTCGGCGAGTTCGGTCAGGTCCTCGGTGTCCAGCGCCTTCAGATCCCGCGGACTGCGGATGTTCTCCAGCAACGACACGGCGGCCCCCTCCTCCTCTGTCGGCCTTGCTCGTTCGGACTCCCCGGTCAGACCACGGTGACGGCGGGCGCCCCGGATGCGGTGCCCTGCGTCTCCATCTGCTCGGCGAGGTTCATCGCCTCTTCGATGAGGGTCTCGACGATCTTCGACTCGGGCACGGTCTTGA